>CAITPB010000239.1 GCA_903894145.1 Candidatus Firestoneibacteriota bacterium
ACAGAATCCCAGCCCTGCATCAAGGGGTAAATAAATTCGTGCAGGCTGATGGGAATGCCGTTTTTGTACCTGTTCTGGAAATAGTCGTGCTCGAGGAGGCTCGCTACCGTTATCTTGCTTGCCAGCGAGATTACATCATTAAAGGAGAATTTGGAGAACCAGTCGCCGTTATATACCACCTCGGTCTTTTTTTCGTCGAGTATTTTGAAGATTTGCTCTTTGTAATACTTGGCGTTGGCCATTACGGCTTCTTCCGAAAGTTGAGGGCGCGTCGAGTTCTTGCCCGAAGGATCCCCCACCATACCCGTGTAGTTGCCAATAATGATGACAACCTGATGCCCGAGCTCCTGGAAAACCTTAAGCTTCCTGAGAGGCACTGTGAAACCGAGATGCACGTCAGGCGAAGTCGGGTCAATGCCGAGCTTGACGCGGAGCGGCTTTCCGGATTCAAGCGACTTCTTCAGCTTTGCTTTCAGTTCTTCTTCGCTCAATATCTCAACAACGCCTCTTCTGAGCGCCTTTAATTGTTCTTCTACTCCTTTCATGAAGACACCTTCCTTTTTCTGAAGAGAAATTCAAAAAGCAGCTTCCATACAACGAGCAGCGCCTCGTAAACTATTTTACTGTTCATCTTTGAATGGCCCGCTCTTCTGTCATTGAAAATGATTGGCACTTCTCCGATTTTGAAACCTTCCATATGAGCGCGGTAATTCATCTCAATCTGGAAAGAATACCCGTCCGATTTTACCTTCCCCAGGTCAAGGCGTTCGAGCACCCTGCGGTTAAAACATTTAAATCCGCTTGTGCAGTCGTTAACGCTAAGCCCGAGTATTATCCTGACATAGAGGCTGGCAAGCAGGCTCAGCATAAGCCTTCTTAAGGGCCAGTTGACCACGCTGATACCGTTCTTGTAACGGGAACCTATCACCAGGTCATGCTCTTTCGCGCCGGCAATAAGTTCAGGTATTGCTGCCGGATCGTGGGAAAAGTCCGCGTCCATTTCAAAGATAAGCCCGTAATTTTCTTCAAGCGCGTAACGAAAACCTGCAATATAGGCGGAGCCGAGTCCGAGTTTGGAAGCCCTGACCAGCAGGTGTAGCCTGGGATCGCTTTTCGCCAGCTCCTTTACAACCAAAGCCGTGCCGTCAGGGGAATTATCGTCTACTATGAGCATTTCAAGGCTTGAATCCGCCAAGAGAACGGCTTTTATAAGTCGGCCTATGTTCTCTTTCTCGTTATAGGTGGGGATCACTACAAGTGACCGCATGCATCCTCCGTTTGATTAATATTGTGCAAAAAAAAAGGGCGCTCCCGCAGGAACCGCTGTCCCGGGTCCGCCTGCCGCTCTCAGCCGAGAACCACTCTGTTCTTCCCTTCCGATTTTGCCAGGTAAAGGTTCTTGTCCGCTTTCTCTATGAGGGCCTGCGGCGTTTTGGCGTCTTCGCTGTAAGTTGAAACACCGATGCTCACGGTGACGCTCTGCACCTGCCCGTCCCTCATTTCAAACTTATAATTCTCAATTCCCGACCTTACGCGTTCCGCAAATATTGCGGCCCCTTCCTTTGGGGTGGCCGGCATCATAACAACGAATTCCTCGCCGCCGTAACGCGCGACAACATCCACTTTCCTTGACAAGCCCTTGAGTATAAGCCCTATTTCTGTCAGCACCGTATCTCCTGACTGATGGCCGAAGGCATCGTTGTATTTCTTGAAGTTGTCTATATCCAGAATCATTAGAGAAACCTTTTCAGTGCTCTCTTTGTAGTAGCGTTCCAGCCTGTTTAACTCCGCCTTGAGGGAATCCTGAAAATACCTGTGATTGTAAACCTGGGTTAGCCCGTCTGTAACCGCGAGCGCCTCTATCTTCTCGTAAAGCCTGGCATTCTCTATCGCCATCGCTCCCTGGTTTGAAAACATGATTAACGGCATGAGATCGTCTTCCAGTATCTTCCTTCCGTTTGTCCGGTTATCTGCGAGCAGAACCCCGACAATTACATTCTTGCTGATCATGGGGATCACGATGTACTCGGTCAAGTCAAGAAGTTCGACAAAGCTCTGCGAGCAGCGGTGATCTTCCCTGGCATTCCTTACTATGTAAGGTTTCTTCTCAATGGCACTTTTAGGGACAATATCCTCGCCCTTATCATATTTAAAGAAGAAATTTTCCAGCTTTTCCATGGGGATATTGAGTCCGGCGACAGGAGCAAGAACATCCTTTCTGTAACCTCTATGTTCAAAAGAGAATATCAGGACCCTGTCGTATCCCAGTTCTGTCGTCAGGTTCTTCATAACCAGTTCAAGAACCTCGTTCAGTTTAATGCTCTGCCGCATTGCAGAGGTCAGCTCGTCAATATATTGAAGTTTCCTGTTGCTGTCCAAGATTTGGTTGAAGAGGCCGAAATTGCGGATGTCCATGAGGATGGAAAGCATTAAAACGAAGAAGGCGCCGTACCTTAGCGCTTCGGGAAGATGGCCGTTAAAGAACATAACCATGAAAAGTACAAGGATAAACAGGCTGCTGGATCTTTTTATGAAAGCCAAAATGTGCTTTATCATATTTTCCCCGCGGAACACGCCGGCGTAGGCACAAGACACCGCCAAAATCCGTTATAAAACCTGCTTTTCCGGTGTTTGTAGTTCAAAATGACTGGCAACATTTCAATGTTTTTTAACATTTATGCCGCTAAAAGTCAAATTAAAACGTCCAAAATGCCCTAACCTTCAGGGTTTCCGGCGTTTTCAACTACAAATAGCGCATCAAATCCGCTGCCTATTGTTTTGCTATTATATTTAGCCCGTACTCTCTGAGTTTGTTGAAGAGCGTTTTATAGTCTATTCTTAAAGCTTTCGCCGCCTTGCTCTTGTTCCATTCGCATTCAACAAGAGTTCTGATGATAAATCTTTTTTCGGCTTCGCCCGCCGCCTGTTTTCCAACCTCAAGCAAGCTTGGCTGTACAGCCTGCCGCTGCGGAATAAAATTCTTGCTGATAAAATCCCTGAGCTCGTTATTCTCCCGCTGCAGCCCGGAAAGTTTCAGGATAGTATTAGCGACCAGAAGGAGCCTTTTTTTTAGCTCCGAACCCTGAATGCAGTCTTCCGCCCCCGCTTTCGCGGCAAGAATTGCCGTCTCCGCGTCATCGGTCCCGGACAGAAAGACCACGGGAAGCCCATGATCCTTCCTTTTTATGGTTTCCATTATAATCCGCCCGTCTGACTCCGGAGGGAAGTGATATACAAAGGCAATGTCAGGCCTTGACTTTTCTATTATTGCAAGCGCCTGCTTGGCGCTTGAAGCGGCAAAAACCCTGTGCCCCGCGTCCATCAGAAGCCCGCCGGCTGCCGCCGTCGCCTGAGGGCTATTGGATATAACTATAATATTGGCCATAATTCCCCCGCCCGAAAACCGGGCCGCTCTTATGCGGTTCAGAATTGCGCGCTGTGATCAACCCGCGAGCTTTTGAATCTCTTCCAGTATTTTGTCCGGAGCTATCATGCGCCCGTTTCCGGAATCCCCGCAGGCCAGTTTGCCTTTCACAGGACCCAGGAACCGGAAACCGAATTTTCCCAGTTTTTTCACATTATCCCTGACAATAGCGTTCTCCCACATGCCTGTGTTCATCGCCGGCACGAGGAGGACAGGAACCTTTGCCGCCAGTACGGTCGCGGTAAGAAGGTCATCCGCGAGCCCGTTGGCAAGTTTACCCAGGACATTGGCTGTCGCCGGAGCAATTACAATTAAATCCGCGCTCTTGGCAAGCGCGATATGGTCTATCTCCCAGTTACCTGCTTCAACCGCCGCGAACATATCCGTGTGGACAGGCCTGCCGGAGAGGCTCTGGAAAGTGAGAGGAGTGACAAATTTCTGCGCGTTGCGCGTCATCACAACATCAACAACAGCGCCGGCTTGTTTTAGCGCGCTAACAAGCCCGCAGATTTTGTACGCGGCAATTCCCCCGCAAACCCCGATTATAATGGTTTTTCCTTTAATCATAGGCACCTCTTATAGAGCTAATCCGTTTATAACGTTCTTAACGTAAACATAAAACCGAACCGAGTATGCGCCAAACGTTTTTCATCTATGCCGGACGAAATCCTGCATGATTATGATTTTACTTTATAACCTTATGAACCTTATGAACCTTATAAACTTTTTAATCTTTAGAATCTTATCTCCCTTCCCGCCCTCTGCGACCTGTGTATCCCGTCGAGGACCTTAATGGCGTTAAGAGATTGCTCGGGAGGAAGCGGATTGATTTTGCTCTTGCCGGTTATGAAATCTGCAAACTTTGCTATCTCGACTGTA
>CAITPB010000240.1 GCA_903894145.1 Candidatus Firestoneibacteriota bacterium
CAGAGAATGGACAAGACTTAGGGCAATTGTTTCTGCGTCGCTTAGTTCAGGGCTTTCCGGTATTCCCTTCATGGCGCATGACCTTGGCGGCTATATACCCAAACGCGAAGGTATAGAAGATGACGAGACTGAGGTGTTTATAAGGGGCGTCGAGCTTGCGGTGTTTTCCCCGGTTGTTCAGATTCACGGGACCGTTCCCTGGCCGTACGAATTTCCGGAAGAAGTCAGGGCGATTTACAGGTTCTATATGGAACTGCGCTACGCCATGCTTCCATATATCAACGAGGAGGCCAGAAAGTGTGTAAAGAATGGTCTTCCTTTAATGCGCCACCTCTACCTTGATTTCCCGCAGGATAAGAGGGTGAGGACGATAGAGGACCAATATATGTTCGGCGAGGATTTACTCGTGGCGCCTGTGCTCGGCCCCGTGGAAAAGCGCAGTATATATCTTCCGGAAGGCGAGTGGATGGATATATGGACGGGCGGCAGGTTTACCGGCCCTGCGGAATTCCGCGAGTTTGAAGCCAGAAAAGACAGGATCCCGGTCTTCGTAAAATGCGCTTCGGCAAATCACCCGTCTATCAAGAAGATTATCTTAAAAACTCTGGTCAATATAAATTATTCCGGGCTCAAATCCGGCGGAAGCGTCTGTTCTTGACCGGTTTCCCGGCAATTCCGCAGTAGTTTACCGGCCCGGAATATAGTAAAATAAAGGATTATGAAAAAGACAGCCGCAGTCATAGGCACCGGACTGATTGGAGGCTCCATAGGCAAAGCGCTTCTTGCCGGGCGGAGCTATTCCAGGGTTATCGGCATTGGCAGGAACCGCGCGAAACTGCGCCTTGCCCTTAAGGAGAAAGCGGTTTCCTCCTGGTCTACCGATTATTCGGCGCTCAAAGAGGCAGACCTTGTAATTGTCTGCACGCCTGTCGTCCATATTGAAAATATTTTCGCGAAGATAGGCCCGAGTCTGAAACCCGGGTGCATAGTTACGGATGCGGGCAGCACAAAGGAAAGGATAGTGAAAAGTTCGGCAAAACTGCCGAAGGGGGTTTTCTTTGTAGGTTCTCATCCTATTGCGGGTTCTCACAAGCGCGGGGTGGGCAATGCCGACGGCAGGATGTTTTTCGGAACGCTTTGCATCGTCACTGCGGCGAAAGGCGCAAATAGCAAAGCCGTGAATTCCGTCGCGTCGCTCTGGAAGAGTCTCGGCTGCAGGGTTATGTTTATGTCGCCTTCAGAACATGACAGGACTCTGGCTCTGACCAGCCACGTGCCGCATTTTACGGCCTCGGCTTTGGTTCTGGCCGTGCTAAACGGAGATAAAAAGAGGGAGCGCGTTCTTGGCAAAGGTTTTCTGGATACGACGCGTATTGCCGCCGGAAGCCCGGAACTCTGGTGCGAGATAGCTTCGTCCAACAGGAAAAATATTGCGCTCGGGATAGACAAAGTTATCTCGGCCCTGAGAAAAATTAAAAAGAACGCGGGGAGCAGAAAACTCCTGCCCCTGCTGGCAAAAGCGAGCAAGCTAAGGGGAAAACTTAAATGAAATATTCCGCGGCAAGAATAAAAAGAGTTTTTGTGGTGAAAATAGAAAATGGAGACGATGTGCTTGAAGCGCTCTATTCAATGGCAAGGAAAGAAAAGATAAGGTCGGGAATCCTTTATCTTATCGGCGCGATTGATAAGTGCGAGGTCGTGACCGGTCCCAAAAAAACGGTGCTGCCTCCGGATCCCTGGTTTATTCCTGTCAAAGGCGCGCATGAGGTTGTAGGCATAGGAACGCTTTTTTCGGAAAAAGGAAACCCAAAAATACACCTGCATATGAGTCTGGGCAGGGGAAAGAAGGCCATGGTCGGCTGCCTCAGAAAGAAGAGCAAAACTTACATTGTCCTGGAAGGCATTCTTATGGAGCTTGAATCCGGGGCAGTCAGAGAACTTGATAAGAAATCCGGAATGACGCTGCTTAAGCTGTAAGCGCCGAATACATTGGGGTTAATAGACAATGAAGAATTCAAACACAGTCAGCGGTTCCTCCGGACTTTCCGGCCGGGTGAAGATCCCGGGCGATAAATCAATATCACACCGGTCAGTTATGTTCGGTTCTATCGCCGAAGGGGTCACGAACGTTTCTAATTTTCTAGACTCGGGCGACTGCCTCTCGACCATTAATTGTTTCAGGGCGATGGGCGTGAAAATCACTAAAGCAGGGAAAAAAATAAGAATTATTGGAGCGGGCCTTTGCGGGCTCCGGGCGCCAAAGCGCGTTCTTGACGCGGGAAATTCCGGAACTACGACCCGGCTGATGCTCGGGATACTCTCGGGGCAGCCTTTTACCTCGACTATTACCGGCGACGCGTCGCTTCGCAGCCGTCCTATGAAGCGGGTGACAGTGCCGCTTCGCGAGATGGGCGCAAAAATTACCGGGAGAGGTGACGGGAACTTCGCGCCGCTTACCGTAACAGGCGGAAAGCTGCTCCCTATTAAGTTCCGGTCAAAGGTTGCGAGCGCGCAGGTGAAATCCTGCATGCTGCTGGCAGGACTTTACGCGGAAGGCGAAACGTCCGTGTCCGAGCCCCGGAAATCCAGGGACCATACCGAGCGGATGCTTCTAAAATTTGGGGTGAAACTTTCGGTGAAAGGAAATAGAGTGTCCGTTGAGAGCGGGCAGGTTCTTAAGGGCGCAACGATAGAGGTCCCCGGTGATATTTCTTCGGCGGCTTTTATCCTCGTTGCGGCGAGCATTGTCCCGGGCTCAAAAGTAACGCTTCTCAATGTGGGAATCAATCCCACAAGGACAGGCGTGCTGGAGGTGCTGTCCCGGATGGGGGCAAACATCAGGCTTTCTAATATCCGGGACGGCAAGGCGGAACCTTCGGCCGATATTACCGTAACCTATAGCCCTCTAAAAGGAGTTGCCGTCAGGGGCCCGGTTATACCGAGGCTGATAGATGAAATACCGGCGCTTGCGGCAGCCGCGGCCGTTGCGAAAGGAAGCACGGTTTTCAGCGGGATCGGAGAGCTCCGGGTAAAAGAGAGCGACAGGATAAAGACGATCTGCTCCGAACTCGCGAAATTCGGCGTTAAGACAAAAGCTTTTCCGGACGGCATGATAATTTATGGAGTGGCAAAATTGAAGCCCGCGGCCGCCGCGGAAAGCCACGGAGATCACAGGATAGCCATGATGGCGGCAGTACTCGGGCAGACAATCCGGGGAAAAACTAAAATTAAGCGCACGGCCTGTGTAAACACTTCTTTTCCGGGATTTTTCGGCTTGCTGAAAAGCCTGCGGAAGAAATAAAATTTTGCGGCCCGGCGTGTCTCTTTGGCATAACGAAATAGCAAAGGAGTATAAATGAAATATATCTTCCTGTTCCTGCTGCTTTTCCCTGCGCTTGCAGACGCCGAAACCTTTGAGATAAAGTCGGCGTCGGCAGTCGTTCCGGCCGGAGAATCCGTGGAGCTTTACGTTGAAGGAAAAGACGGCCTTAAGTTTGTCTGGGAGGACGGCGGCGCCGGAGGGGTTTTTGAAGGCGCTTCGTCAAAAGTAAAATGGAACGCGCCTGCCCTTCCCGGAGGCAAGAACCCGGCTATAATAACGGCAACCTGCAGGGACGCGGGAGGCGCCGTGACAGGCTGGGGCACAAAGCAGTTTTTTGTGCTAGGCGGAGCTTTTAGGCCCGATATTATCCTTAATTACTGCGACGGTCCGGGTCCGGCGAAAATATTTAAGGCAGCCGCGAACCAGCCCGAGGGCACCCGTTATAAGTGGGTTATGGCAAAAGGAGATGATCTGGCGTTTCACCCGGAAGACTTGAATAAGCCCGAGGTAAGGGTAAAGGCAAGGAGAAGCAGCCGCGCCGAGAACACGAACGAAGCCGTCCTTCTCTATAGTTTGACTTCCGGCACGGAGACGAAGACGGTTTCCTCGGTTAAAAAGATAACAGTTCTCCAACCCTTCTCGCTGAAGGAAATGAAGCGCGACCTCAAACAGGAATTCGGCCCGGATGTTTACGGCTACGCGCTCACAATTATTTACCAGGTAATGGATCAATTTAATAAGCCGCTTCCGGCGGAAGGCATCCATGTTGAAGAAGGGCTCAAGATGGTTAAAAACCCCATGAGAGTCCCTCCTGAAGATTTCAATTTCAAGATGGAGGGTTTTAACACCGATTACGACGGCCGCTTCACCTTCGGGATGAAGGTTTCAAAATCGGCTCCGATACCTGACGGGTTTCAGGTCAGCCTGGTCCAGGATTTTCGCATAAGGACCGGTGATAAGGACGTGCCGGGAAGCATAGTCAGAAGGAACGAGCTTAATTACGGAAAGGATAACGGAAATGTAAGGGAAATAAAGGAAAAAAGCGACATCCAGGGCGTAAAGTAACCTATAATAGAAGATATTCATTATTCGAAAAATGTTTACGTTATAAACGTTACGAACGACAACTGCTATTTTCTTAGGAGCCGTATTTATGCAAGTACCTATAATAGATCTCAAGACTCAATACAACGACATTAAGGCGGAACTTGACCGGGCCGTGATTAAAGCGTTATCCGAAGGGCATTACATAAACGGCCCGGAAGTGAAAAAATTTGAAGAAGAGATTGCGAGATATCTCGGCGTAAAACACGCCATAGCCCTTAATTCCGGAACTGACGCGCTTTACCTGTCTCTGCGGGCCTGCGGGGTTAAAGCCGGAGACGAAGTTATTGTCCCCGCGTTCACTTTCTTTGCCACGGCGGAGACGGTCTCGATGTGCGGCGCAAAACCGGTCTTCTGCGATATCCGGCCGGACACCTTCAATATAGATCCTGCAATGCTTGAAAAACTGGTGACCGCGCGGACAAGAGCGGTAATTCCGGTGCATCTCTACGGCCAGCCGGCCGACATGGACAGTATCATGAATATTGCCAGACAGAAAGGGTTAAGGGTCATAGAGGATAACGCGCAGGCGCTTGGCGCGGAGTACAGGGGAAAGAAGACCGGTTCTCTGGGAGACGCAGGCTGCATAAGTTTTTACCCGACAAAGAATCTCGGCGCTGCCGGGGACGGCGGCATGGTGGTGACTGACAGCGACGAACTTTCCGCTGAGATAGCAATGCTGCGCGATCACGGTTCTGTTAAAAAATACGTTCACACCGGCATCGGCGTCTGCAGCCGGCTTGACGAGGTGCAGGCGGCGGTCCTGCGGGTGAAGCTCAAGTATCTCGAGGCCTGGAACCTTAAACGCAGAAAGAACGCGAAACTCCTTGATTCAATGCTGAAAGGAGTAGGTTTGCCTTATACGGAAGAACATGTCTCGCATGTCTACCACCAGTACACTATCCGGCATCCGGAGCGGGAAAAGTTCGCCGGTTTCCTGAAAGACAACGGCATAATGACCGGCGTGCATTATCCCGCGCCGCTTCACAGGCAGGAAGTGTATTTGAAGGCCGGTTACAGGGATATTCTGCCGGAAGCCGAAAAGGCCTGCAGGGAAGTCCTCTGTCTTCCCATCCACCCGGAACTTTCCTCAGAACAGCTTAACCATATGATCATCACAATAAATAATTACAGGGGGTGACAATGAAAATAATGTATGTCTTCGGCACCAGGCCGGAAACCGTAAAGATGGCTCCTCTGATCAAGAAGACAAAAAACCCGATCGTATGCGTAACCGGACAGCACCGGGAAATGCTTCACCAGACGCTTAGGCTTTTTAATGTGAAACCTTCCTATGACTTAAAGGTTATGAAGAAAGGGCAGACACTCGGATTCCTTACAGCCTCGCTTATAGCGAAACTCGAGCCTGTCATGAAGAAAGAAAAACCTGATGTTGTAGTGGTCCAGGGCGATACCACCAGTTCTTTTGCCGGGGCGCTCTCGGCGTTTTATCTGAAGATTCCTGTGGCGCATGTGGAAGCAGGGCTTCGGACAAATGACAAATATCAGCCTTTCCCCGAGGAGATATACAGAAGGCTGATTACCCAGACAGCCGACCTGTTTTTCCCTCCCACTAAAGAATCGGCAAAAATACTGCTGGAACAGGGAATAGAAAGAAAGCGCGTGGTTGTGACCGGGAATACCGGAATAGACGCGCTTATGATGCGGCTTAAAGAGATAAAAAAAGACAGCAGAAAATACTGGGAATACTACGGGCAAAAATTCGGAATTACTCCCCACCCGAGGATGATACTGGTTACCGGGCACCGCAGGGAGAATTTCGGCGCAGGCATGAAGGATATCTGCCTGGCGCTTCGGGCTGTCGCGGAGAAGGAAGATGTTCTGATAGTTTACCCCGTCCATCTGAATCCGAATGTCCAGCAGCCTGTAAAAGAGATACTCGGCGGAATAGGCAATGTAAAACTTATCCCTCCGCAGGATTACAATAATTTCCTGCACCTTATGTATAACGCCTTCTTTATTATTACGGATTCGGGCGGCGTCCAGGAAGAGGCCCCCTCTCTTGGAAAACCGCTGCTTGTGATGCGCAATGTTACCGAGAGGCCGGAGGGAGTTGCCGCCGGCAACGCCGTGCTGGTCGGGACCGACAGGAAAAAAATAACCGGCTGGTGCAAAAAACTTCTTCACGATAAGGCGGCTTACCGTAAAATGAGCCGCGCGGGAAATCCTTACGGCGACGGCAAAGCTTCCGGCAGGATACTCAAGGCGATAACCGGGTTTTTCAGATAGACAATGAAGAAGAGCCTGCTCGAAATATGGCAATACAGGGAACTTCTGGGCGGGCTTGTCAGGAAGGACGTAAAGCTGCGCTACAAGCAGACCCTGCTTGGCATTGCCTGGGCTGTTTTCTCCCCGCTTACTCTTACGCTTATTTTTACTTTTGTCTTCAGCAGGTTTGCCGCGGTAAAAACAGGGGCCATTCCCTATCCGCTCTTTGTTTACAGCGGGCTGGCGGTTTGGTCCCTCTTTTCAGGAAGCCTTTCTTCCGCGGTTCCCGTGCTGGTAAATAACTCAAGCCTGGTAACCAAAGTCTATTTCCCGAGGGAAGTGTTTCCGCTCTCCGCCGTGTTTTCAAAACTCATTGATTTTGCTCTGGCGCTCGCCGTGCTTTTAATTATGCTGCCGTTTTTCGGCGTTCCGTTCTCGGCAGGACTTCTATGGATACCTGTTATAGTCCTGGTGCAGCTCGCCTTCGCCGCGGGGCTGGCCCTGCTTCTCTCGATGGGTAATCTTTTTTTCAGGGATGTTAAATTCATTTTCGATTCGGTTATAACTATCTGGATGTTCGCGACCTCCGTCATTTATCCGATAAAAAGTCCAAACCATTTGATAAATAACCTCCTGGCGCTAAATCCTATGATCCCGCTGATAGACGCTTTTAGAGGAGCGGTCTTTGAAGGAGGCCTTTCAAATCCTGTCCCATTTTTGCTGGCCTCGGCCATAGCTTTTATCACGCTATTTTCGGGCTTGGCTCTCTTTCATAAACTGGAATACCTCTTCGCTGAGAGGATATAAATGGAAAATGCCTTTGAATTTATAGGTGTTTCAAAGCGCCTCGTTAAAGGCGAGAGGGCTGCAAGCCTGCGTGATCTTTTGTCGGGAAGTCTTGGCCGTCTTTTTGGAAGAGCGCGCGCGGTAAACCCCGACGCTTTCTGGGCCCTCAAAGACCTGAATCTTCAGGTAAAAGCAGGCGAGGCAATCGGCATTATAGGTGAGAACGGCGCCGGCAAAACGACCCTGCTTAAATTGATTGCGGGAATAATGAAGCCGAATGAAGGTGAATTGAAAGTGTCAGGCAGGGTAGCCTCTCTGATAGAGCTCGGGGCGGGGTTTCATCCGGATCTTACCGGAAGGGAAAATATATTTCTTTGCGGCTCTATTATGGGGATGAAAACTGCAGAGATAAAAGAGGCGTTCACCTCTATCGTTTCTTTTGCCGGTATAGAGGAGTTTCTTGACACGCCGGTGAAGCGCTACTCCATGGGTATGTTTGTCCGCCTGGGGTTTTCCGTCGCGATGCACCTTGACACGGATATAATGCTGATAGACGAAGTCCTGGCCGTGGGAGATTTGAATTTTCAGGCAAAATGCCGCGACGCGCTGGACCGGTTCAAGGAAAGAGGCAAGACCATCGTTTTTGTTTCTCACGATCTCGGAAGCGTGCTCAGCCTTTGTTCGAAAGTTGTCTGGCTCAGCAAGGGAAAGATCATGGAAGCGGGCGAGCCCCAGAAGGTAGTGAACGCTTACATAGCGCATTTCGAAAAAACGGCTGAAGGTTCTTTGAGACTCAGAGGGGACAGCGCGTGGTCAGCGGGCTACAATCCGGAGAATGCGGTGAAGGAGCCCCGCGGGCTTGCGGTCTCTCGTGACGGTGAAGTTTACGCGGCGTCAATGCAGGGGCACTGTGTCGCGGTGTTCTCGCCGGAAGGGAAATTATTAAAAACAATAGGCGCCGCCGGTATCGGCGAAGGTAAACTCTACTCTCCGGCCGGTGTCGCGTTAAGCGGCAACGGGGTGTTTGTCTCGGACGTTTCAGGCGCCTGCGTCCAGAAATTCAGCCTGGACGGAGTATACCTCGGCTCTTTCCGCGGGGAATTTGCGGAACCCTTCGGGCTTTGCGCCGCAGGAAAGGGAGGGCTGATTGTCACAGACCGGAAGCTCCACAGGGTGTTTGAGTTCTCGGAAGAGGGGAAGGTTATCCGCTCTTTCGGCGGCAGGGGCTCCGGAAGCGGGGAGTTCAATTTTCCCATAGCCGCCGTTTTGGACGGCAAAGGTTTTATGTATGTCAGCGACCTGAACAATCACCGCGTGCAGGTGTTTGACACCGAGCGGAACTTTCTTTGTTCTTTCGGCAGCTTCGGTTCCGGTCCGGAAGAGTTCAACGGCCCGCATGATCTTGCTGCCATAGGGAATGTCCTCTTTGTCGCTGACCACTTGAATTCACGCGTAAAAAGGTATGATATCTCCGGCGTTCCGAAAAAGGCTGAGTTTACAGGCGCTTTCGGGTTTGAGCGTTCAATGCTTCCCTGCGGAATGGCCCTTGGCCCGGATACAGAAATGTATCTTTCGTTTGGCGGAACTACTCTTATAGGCAAGTATTCCGGGGCGGCGCCGGCATGAAGCTAAAAACTCCGGTTGCCGTGCTCGCGGAACAGAGGCCCGGAGCCTCCGGCTATTTGGCAGGTCTCCTTAAGGGTGATAGAAAGGGAGAGCGGCTTTCGAAGCTCTTTTCAGCGCTCGGAGACGGAAGAAAAGTATTTATCGCGGTGGCGGACACGCGCCGCCTGCCTCCCTACCTAAAGAGGGCCGCCGCGAAATTCGGCGCGCAGATAATAAACAGGGACGCGCTGCCCGGAGCGCTCAGGTCGTCAGGTTTCCGGTCTGCGGCGGTGCTGTCCCCGGGGAATGAATTATTTTCCGCGGGCATGTTTGACAGAATGGCGGCGAAGTTAAAAACGCCGGCTGTTGCTCACATGTTTTTCAAGCCCGGGCCGGGCATTCCCTACAATACCGCCGAAGTGCATGTTGTATCGGCGGATTTTATTGAAAAAAACGGTATTCGCGGGCTGGGGAAAATTAAAGGCCTTCCTTATGAACTTGAAGCCCGGGACAAAATATGGCTCTTCGGAGAGGCCGCAAAAAACAGATCTTCTTACCCGCGCCTGGTTGCCATTGAACCTACAAATCTCTGCAACCTGAGATGCTCAATGTGCCCGGTTCATTCTTCGCCCGGGAGCAGGAAAAAGCGGGCTTCCGGGATGATGGACTTCGGGCTTTACAAGAGGATAATCAACCAGCTGCCGGAGCGGAGCAAAGTCAATCTCGTGCTCCACGGCTACGGCGAGCCGCTGCTTCACCCGCGGATAGCCGATATGATTGCGTACGCGAAGAAATCCGGGATCAACGATGTCCAGTTCGCGACGAACGGGATGCTGCTTACGGGTGAAAAGTCGGCGGCTTTAATCGCCTCGGGGATGGACCGCCTTGATGTAAGCCTTGACGGATTCACCGCGAAAGAATATGAAGCAATAAGGATAGGCGCCGATTTTAAGACGGTCAAGGAAAATATAGCGCGGTTCCTGATGCTCCGGGGGAAAAGGAGCAAGCCGGTTCTGAATATCAGGCTGGTAAAGCAGACGGCAAACAAAAACAGCGTCGGCGGTTTTATCAAATACTGGGCCAAAACCGCGGACACGGTTACAGTGGATGAATGCCACGATGAGGGTTCGGTGAAGCACAGCCGTGCAGAGCGATTCCCTTGTCCGGCTCTTCGCCTGCTTATGGAAATCTACTGGGATGGGACAGTTGTGCTATGCAACATGGACGCTTTCGCGAAGAATAAGCTGGGGAATCTCAAACAGGATAAGCTTCTTGATATTTGGAACGGGAGAAAACTCAACCGAATCAGAGGATTACACAATAAACTTGTCTTTAATAGGCCGGCTATATGTGGTAAATGCGGTTGGTGGCAGTGTTTTGACATTTGGAAGAGCTGTGATTTAAAGGGTTTGTCCTGTATGAAGAATCCTGTTACGGCCATATGGAGCAGGGGGAAATAGAGCGATGAAACCGGAAGTTTCAATAATAATCCCGACTCTCGGGAGAAGGGACACGCTCCCGGCAGTGCTTGGAGCGCTTGAAAAGTCCGCTTATGCGGAAAAACTTGAAGCGCTTATCATTGATAATTCGCCGGATGGGACCCTCTCGCTTTCCGGCAAAAACGGTTTCCAAACTTTTGCGCGGGGGCTTTGGTGCAAAAAGCCCGGAGCCGCCGCGGCGCGAAACCTCGGCGCAAAAGAAGCTGCAGGAGAATTCCTGCTCTTCTTAGACGACGATGTTGTTCCCCTGCCAGGTCTCATTGAGGAACACCTTAAACGGGTTAAAGCCGCTTCCGGAAGGCTCAGCATGGGCAAGATGCTGCCGGCGGAGAGCGTGAAGGCCTCGCTTTTCGGAGAATTCTTGATTTATTACGGCCTTCTGCCGGACTATAAAAATCTGGCGGAAGGCGCGGAGCTTTCATGCGAGCATTTTAATTCCTCCAACTTTATGCTAAAGAAAGAGGATTTTTCGCTGGCGGGCGGCTTTGACGAAGGGTTTGACTGCTACGGGTGGGAGGATGTCGAGTTCGGCAGCCGTCTTCCGGCAAAGAGTCTTAGTGCCATTTTTTCCGGGAACGCAGCCGCCGAACACCATGTTGAAAGTTCTCTCACGGCGTATCTTAAGAAACTGAAACTAATGGGAAGATCAGCCGTGAAATTTGTCCGCCTGCATCCTGAGCTTTCAAGGCGGGTGAATATCCTTAACTACGACGCTGATAAAGCCATTTTCAGGTACAACATAAAAGGAATAGAAGATATTGAGCTTTCCGACGGCGCGGCTGTGAAAGCGTGCCGCGAGTTTGCCGCTTCTGTTGATGGCGCCGCCGCGGCCCTCCGCGGGAGTTATGATTTTGGTGTTGCAAAAGAAATACTTTTTGAATGCTACGCCCTGCTGCTGCGCCGCGAGTATCTTGCCGGTTTTAAAGAGGCGCTCCTTTCACTCCCGGACAGGGAAAGGAAGGCGGTTGTTTCTCTCCTTGAAAATTCGGAAGTGTCAAAACAGAGCAGCCTTAGAGAAGAAGCGGACGCGCTCAGGAAGACAGTAATCCTTGCGGACTCGCAACCGTTTAAGTTCTTCCTGTCAACCATAAAGTCAAGACTGAGCCGGAGGAAAAAATAATAATGAAAGCAATACTTGTAGACGCGAGCATAAGTTCCTGCGGATTTAAAAGTTACAACACCGGGGAATTGATGGAGTCGAGTTGGATACATCACGGGCTCTGTTCAATAAGCGCCTACGCGAAACAGGCCGGGCACTCAATCTCCCTGATTGACCTTCGCACCCTCGCCGGCTACGAAGAGTTTAAAGCGGAAATTGAAAAACGAAAGCCCGCGGCGGTGGGACTAAGCATGATGAGCGTTGATTTTGACGCGGTCACCAAATGCGCGGCTCTCATCAAGCAGGTAGACAGCGCAATTAAGGTGATAGTGGGAGGGCCTCATCCTTCTATTATGCCTGAAGAAGTAAGCGCGAATCCGCAGTTTGACCATATCGTTCTCGGGGAAGGCGAAATAACCTTTACGGATATACTGAATTCGCTTGAAGCCGGAAGGCAAATAGAACGGATAATACGGGGAACGCCCGCGGACCTTGATAGACTTCCCTTTGCAGACCGCGAGCTCTACGGAGGGCACGAAGCCCCGATATTGGCTGAACTTCCCGTACCCTTTATGACGGTTATAGCGGCGCGCGGCTGCATCTATAATTGCAGTTTTTGCCAGCCGGCCGAGAAGATAATATTCGGCAAGGGCCTAAGGAGAAGGAGCGTTCCGAGCCTTCTGTCCGAGCTTGAAACTTTGCGCGACAAGTACGGGCTTAAAAGCCTGATGATACACGACGATTGTTTTACCGAGGATGTTGAATATGTGAAGGAGTTCTGTGCCGGTTACACCGCCCGCGGATTTAAGATGCCGTTTGTCTGCCAGTCGCGCGCTGATATCATCTGCAGAAACGAAGAAACAATTAAGATGATGCGGGCCGCCGGCCTTCATATGTTCATTATCGGTTTTGAGAGCGGGAACCAGAGGATACTTAACTTCCTTCGCAAGGGCACCAAGGTGGAGCACAATATAAAGGCAGCCGAAATCTGCAGAAAATACGGAATAAAGGTCTGGGCAAACTACATGCTCGGCATTCCAGGCGAGAAGAAACGCGAGACCATGGATACCGTTAGGATGATAAAGAAGATCAAACCCGACCATTACAGCCCGGCATTTTTCACGCCGCACCCGGGAAGCGACCTCTTTACCTATTGCGAGAACAACGGGCTCTCGCTAATCAAATCCCATGAAGAGTACAGGCGCTCCCCGCTCGGGCAAAAGATCAAAGGCATAGATTATGAGTTTCTGAAACGTGCGCTTGCGGATTCAATGGACCCGGTAACACACAGCGCGTTTTTCAGGTTTAAGAAATTCGCGGTCTACGGCACGGCGGCAGCGCTGAAGAAGACTGCGCCCGGCAGAAAAATTGTGGAACTTGTGAAGAAGGCGGTAAGAAGTGGCAAATAGGCCTGAGGTTTCCATAATCGTCCTGACTAAGAACGCGGAAGGAAATATCCGTTGGACGCTCTCGCTAATTCTCTCCCAGAAATTCTCAAAGCCCTATGAAGTCATTGTTATTGATTCCGGTTCAACGGACGGGACGTTGGGGATAATAGAAAGTTTCAAGTCAGTGAGATTAATTAAAAGAAACCCGGAAACCTTCAGCCACGGCGGAACCAGGAATTTCGGCGGAGGTAAGGCGCGCGCTTCAAAATATCTGGTGTTTTTCAACGGAGACGCGGTGCCGAGGGACAAAAACTGGCTTGCCCCATTGATAGGGCAATTGGAAAGCGACAGGGAAACAGCCGGGGTTTTCAGCAGGCATATAGCAAAAACAAACTGCAACATCTATATGGCGCTGGATATCGCGACCGGAATGCCCCCGGTAAAAAGCATTGCCTCGTTGAGGTTTCTCGCGCCTGAGGAAAGGTCGGCCGGCATAAGAAGGCTGATGTGGTTCTCCACGGTAAGCTGCGCCATACGGAAGAGTTTCTGGGAAAAGAACAGGTTCCGCGAGGACATCAATATGGCCGAGGACCAGGAATGGTCAAGGCGCATGCTCCTGAAAGGCAAATCCATTGTGTACGAACCGGAGTCCGTCATCTATCACTCTCACAACTATGGAATCCTCGAGTTTTACAGGTATAACCGCAACAGCGATAGGTCTTTCAACAAAATCCTCGGATCAGGGAAGAAAGTTTCATTTCTATTGTTTCGGCTTGCCGCGCAGATATTTTACTCCGCCAACGAATCAATCAGGATAATAAAGTCGCCGCAGGCGAAGCGGATTTCCGGGTTAAGGTTGGCAAAAGAGGTGCTGGTCGGCGTACTTTCAAGATACGCGGCGATACTCGGCGAAATAGCCGCCAATATCCAGCTTCATTGACTGAAGAATAACCTGCGCAAAATAGTGAGAAGGCCGGAATAAAGGAATTCGGCTATTTTCACGTAATATTTAATGGCTTCAATGTTGTTAAGCAAGATGTACTCTCCAAGCGAAACTTGCTTTAATGTTGGACCGCGAGGAAAGGAAATGGTTGCATTAGTTTATTCTAAAAGTGTTTCGGCTTTTCGGAAGGGATAGCATCATTATACATACATCGTATTAACAAAGGAGAGGAAATGAAGAAATTGCTGCAGCATTTTGATATGCTCTCAATGGAAGAGATAAAGATGATTGAGAGCACGGCCTTCAAGATACTTGCCGAGGTCGGGGTTAAGGTGGACAACGCCAAAGTAATAGAAGTCCTTGAGTCGTCCGGGGCGAGGGCTGACGCGAAAGCCGGGAAGGTCTTCTTTGACCGGAAATATATGGAGACATTCCTTGCGGGAGTGGAGGGCATAGATCAAGCTATTGACCAGAATGTCAGGGCATCGGGGGGAATAGGCGGCTATGGGCTGAATTATTTCGACCCGGAAAGCGGCACCGTCAAGAAGAACACGCTTAAATCCGCGGAAAACATAATAAAGCTCGCTGATTATCTTCCGAACATCAGCACCATAGGGCTCGGCGCGGTCCCCGGGGATATTCCGGCGGTCCTTATTCCTTTATATGGCAGGTATCTTCTCTGGCGCCACTCCGAAAATAAATGGGCAGGCGACGGGCTTATCTGGGACATAAAACTCTGCCCCTATATTGTTGAAATGTCTGAAATAATGAAGCAGGATACGGTGCGGACGAAAAAACCGTTCCTGCAGAAATACCTTAACGCTTCAATTTTTCTGATCTCGCCGCTTCATTTCGCGAGGGAAGAGGCGGAACAGTTTGTCTGGTTCTGGGAACGCGGCCATTATATTCACCTGGATATTATGACCACAATGGGAGCGAACGCGCCTGTAACGATCGCCGGTGCTCTCGCGAAACATCTCGCGGAAGGCTTTTTTGCCTGCATACTTGACAGGGTATTTTACGGCAGGAAACAACTCTGGCTTACGCTTTACGGAGCGCCGATAGATATGAGGAACGGCTCTCAGCCCTATGGCCGTCCGGAAACACAACTGATGGGAATAGCCGGGGCGCAGATACTAAGGTATTACAAGTCGGCTGCGGGGGCCGGCCCCGCGGCTAATACCACTGCCAAAGCGGATGATATGGAAAGCGGAATGAACCTTGCGACGGGCGCGATGCTTGGACTTCTCTCTTCCGGCGGCCCGTCAATGGACATGGACCTGCTTTCTGTCGACGAGATTATCTCGCCCGTTAAGATGGTGCTGGCAAACGAATACGCCAATTATGTAAACCGCCTCCTTGACGGATTTAAGATAAACGAGGACACTCTTGCATTTGATGTGATGAAAGAAGTCGGGCCGGGCGGGCTCTTTATGGATCACGAGCATACCGTTACCCACTTCAAAGAAGAAATCTGGCTGCCTGAGTTTATGTCGCACGAGATGATGGCTTCATGGCTGAACAGCGGGAAGAAGACCATCGTTGAAAAGGCCGGCGAGAAGGTGCTGGATGTCTGGAAGACTTATCACCCGAAGGGGATAGCGGATGAGACGGAGAAGAAGCTGTTGGGGGTGATTGAAAAAGCCCGGCGAGAATTGGTTCGATAGAGGTTTTTAACGTTCTTAACGTTCTTAACGTTTGTAAAGTAAAACAAGGGCAAGGGCAGAAGAAAAGAATTGGGCGGGGATTAGAAATGGACGAGAGTAAGGAAGGGCGTAAGAAGCTCAGAGCTTCCCAGCTGAAAAGCTTCTGCGGGAAGTACGGCCTTGAGGAGTCC
>CAITPB010000241.1 GCA_903894145.1 Candidatus Firestoneibacteriota bacterium
CAAAGAAAACGCGAAACCGGCATCAAGCGCTCCCGCTGCAATAACTATCAACAGCGGGCAGGAACAACTTATCGGAGTTAGAACCGAGAAGGCAGGAAAAAGAAAGATGGTTTACACGGTCAGGGCCGCCGGCAAGATTGCCCACGACCCGGAACTTTACAATGCCGTCATAGAATACCGTATAGCGGTAAAAGCTTTCAGGGAAGCGGAGGGCGAAGCGAAAGAGCAGGCAAAGTCCTCGCTTGAATCTGCCAGGGTAAAGATGCTGCACGAAGGCCTTTCCGAAAAAATGATTGACGCTTTTGCCTCTTCCAAAGAAGAACCCGAGTATCTGCTCTTTGCGGGAAAACCGGGCGGCAAACTGCTGGTATATATACAGGTCTATGAATCCGAGATAAATTACATAAAGGAAGGCGCCGCGGCAGAGATCTCAGTTGTCTCATACCCGGGAAGAACCTATCAGGGCAACATACTCTCCCTGGATACTTATGTTGATAAAGATACCCGGACTCTCCGGTCCCGGGTTGAGATAAAAAATACTGACGGAACTCTGCGCCCTGAAATGCTCATAACGGCTGCGATAAAGCGCGACCTTGGAGACCGGCTTGCTGTACCCTCGGACGCGGTGCTTGACAGCGGGATTAAGCAAACTGTATTTGTCAGGTCATCTCCCGGAGTCTATGAAACCAGGCAGGTAAAAACGGGCGTGAAGGGCGAAGGGTATGTGGAAATAGTTTCAGGAATAAAAGAAGGCGAGGAAGTTGCGACCTCCGCCAATTTCCTGCTGGATTCGGAATCAAAGCTCAGGGACATAAGAAAATAGCAGGCCCGGCTGATCTTCCGCCGGAATTCTTTTCCGTGAGGCCAAATGCTTGAAAGGATAGTGGATTTTTCAGCCCGCAACAGGTTTCTGGTCATAATACTCGCCGCCGCGGCCGTACTCGGCGCGGTTTACTGCCTTAACAATATTCCTCTCGATGCCGTCCCTGACCTTTCCGATACGCAGGTAATAATCTACTCAAAATGGGACAGAAGCCCGGATATAATTGAAGACCAGGTTACCTATCCCATTGTCACCAGCCTGCTCGGCGCTCCTAAAGTAAAAGCTATCCGCGGGCTTTCTGATTTCGGTTTTTCCTATGTCTATGTAATATTTGAAGACGGAACCGATATATATTGGGCAAGAAGCAGGGTTCTTGAATATCTCAATAAGACCGTTTCTAAACTCCCCCAGGGTGTAACCACTGAAATCGGTCCTGATGCCACAAGCGTAGGCTGGGTTTTCCAATACGCGCTCGTCGATAAAACAGGCAAGCACTCGGCTTCAGAACTTAGGAGCTTTCAAGACTGGAACCTTAAATACCATATACAATCCGTCAAGGGCGTCGCAGAGGTTGCTACTGTAGGCGGTTATCAGAAGCAATACCAGGTGAATGTGGATCCGGGGGGTCTTGCCGCCTACAATATTCCGCTCTCCGCGGTAATTGACGCGGTAAAGAGCGGGAACAGCGATTCAGGTGGGAGGCTTATTGAGATATCCGGCGCGGAATATATGATCCGCGGGCGCGGCTACGCCAGGAGCGCCGAAGATATCGGCAACATTGCCGTAAAAAGCGTAAATGGAACTCCGGTCCTGGTTAAAAATGTGGCGAAAGTTTCCGAAGGCCCGGATATCCGCCGCGGCGCTTCCGACCTGAACGGGGAAGGCGACGCTGTAAGCGGAATTGTAATAATGAGACAGGGCGAGAACGCGCTTAAGGTAATAAACAGCGTCAAAAAAAAATTGGCCGAAGTCAAAAGTTCCCTGCCTGAGGGAGTCGAGCTGGCTATTGTCTATGACAGGTCGGATCTTATCAAAAGGGCCATCGCGACCTTAAGATCCCAGCTGATAGAAGAGATGATAATCGTAAGTTTTGTCATTCTCCTTTTCCTCTGGCATTTCCCGTCGGCCTTTGTGCCGATTATAACCATACCGGTCTCTAGCCTTTTGGCTTTCATCCCTATGTATTTCCTCGGAATAACTTCAAATATTATGTCGCTTGCCGGTATTGCCATTTCCATCGGCGTGCTGGTTGACGGAGCTATCATTGAGGTCGAAAACGCCTACAAGCGGCTTGAACTGTGGGAACACGGCGGAAGAATAGGGGATCCGCACGAGATCAGGATACAGGCGCTTAAGGAAGTCATTCCTTCCGTATTTTTTTCACTGCTGGTTATTGCAGTCGCTTTCCTGCCTGTTTTTACGCTTGTCGACCAGGAAGGCCGGCTCTTCCGGCCGCTTGCCTACACAAAGACGCTTGCGATGGCAATCGCAGCCCTGCTTGCTCTGACGCTTGATCCGGCCATCAGGCTGCTCTTTATGAGGATGGATAAGTTCACTTTCAAGCCGGTCTGGGCAGCGAAAACTTTCAACTCTCTTTTTGTCGGCACATACTATAAAGAAGACAAACACCCGGTGAGCAGGCTGTTGTTCCGTGTTTACGAACCGGTATGCGAGTTCTGTTTGAGGAATTCCAAAGCCGTAATCATTTCGGCTGTGATACTTATGCTCGCGACCGTTCCCGTGTTTTTGCGGCTCGGTTCGGAGTTTATGCCGCCCTTGAACGAAGGCACGGTTCTCTATATGCCGACAACGCTTCCAGGCATATCTGTGACCGAGGCAAAAAAACTGCTTCAAGCCCAGGACAAACTGCTCAAAGAGATTCCGGAAGTTGAAAGTGTCTTTGGAAAAATCGGGAGGGCGGAGACCTCGACAGATCCCGCTCCGTTCTCAATGATGGAGACCGTGATAGTGCTTAAGCCTGAAACCGGGTGGAGAAAAAACGCCCGCTGGTACTCTTCGCTTCCCGAAGCGCTGCAGGCGCCATTCAGGCACGTCTGGCGGGACAGGATAACCTATGACAAATTGATTGCCGAGATGGACGCGAAGCTCAACATCCCGGGCGTTACCAACGCCTGGACAATGCCCATAAAAGCCAGGATAGACATGCTCTCCACGGGGATCCGCACGCCTATCGGCATAAAGGTTATGGGGCGCGACCTTAAAGTTATCGAGGGCATCGGGCTTGATATAGAAAAAGCACTCTCTGATGTGAAAGGAACCAGGAGCGTGCTTGCCGAGCGGTCGTTCGGAGGTTACTACCTTGACATTAAGTTCGACAGGACCAAACTTGCGAACCACGGTATCTCTATTGACAGCGCGCAGATGTCGGTAATATCCGCCATCGGGGGAGAAACGGTTACCCAGACCATAGAGGGCCGCGAGAGATACTCGGTCAGCGTGAGATATCCCAGGGAATACAGGGATGACAGGGAGAAACTCAGCAGAATATTTGTTGATACGCCTTCAGGGGCGAGGATACCTCTCTCCGAGGTTGCCGACATTTCTCTTTCCGGCGGCCCCTCAATGATACGCGATGAAAACGGCCTGCTGACCGGCTACGTTTATGTTGATCTTCAGGATACTGACACCGGGTCCTATGTCGAAAGGGCGAAGAAGGCGGTCAACGCTTCAATCAAAGTTCCGGAAGGTTATTCTCTGATTTGGAGCGGGCAGTTTGAAAATATGCTTCGCGTGAAGGAGCGGCTTAAGGTAGTGATTCCGCTCGCGTTGTTCCTTATCGTGCTTTTGCTTTACGCAAACACAAAGTCTCATATAAAGACGCTAATCATACTCCTGGCGGTTCCTTTCTCGCTTGTCGGAGCCGTTTGGGCCCTTTACCTGCTGGGCTATAATCTTTCCATCGCTGTCTGGGTCGGAATGATAGCGCTCTTAGGGCTTGACGCGGAGACGGGTGTCTTTATGCTGCTCTTCCTTGATCTGTCGTATAACACGGCAAAAGAGAAAGGCGAGCTGAAGAGCGTGTCTGATCTAAAAACAGCTGTTGTCCACGGCGCGGTGAAGCGTATCAGGCCCAAAGCAATGACTGTGATGGCGATACTTCTTGGACTTTTACCTATAATGTGGTCCTCCGGCGCGGGAGCCGATGTTTTGAAGCGCATTGCCGCTCCCATGATAGGCGGCGTCATTACAAGTTTTGTCCTGGAATTGCTTATTTATCCATCTCTTTACTATATGTGGAAGAAGAAGGCCCTGTAACCAAAAGCCGTGACTTAAATCGCGGCGGTACAGGCGCATAAGGAGGGGCAATGGACAAAAGCCGCAGCTACAACAGGAACGCATTCGTAAAACTGCACGAGATTAGTTCCAAGGCAAAGGAAATGCTTGCCAAGCAGAAGAGCGGAGTCCTTGCCGAAAAAGAACTCGCCCGGGAAAGCAAGAATTTGTGCACCACGAAATCAAAGATGCTGGGCAAGAAGTGCAGATATTAAAGAGAAGTTCCATTCTGTAGTTTTCCTCTGTATGACCAGTCTCATCTAAAAATCCTCATTTTTTCTGTAAGATTAACTTAAAGAATTATAGTCCGGGTAATTTCAAAGGAGGATAGATGAAAGTTATTATAGTGGGGGGCGTTGCAGGCGGGGCGTCAACAGCGGCGAAATTAAGAAGGCTTGACGAGCAGGCGGAAATAATAATGTTTGAACGCGGCGCTGAAATCTCCTACGCGAACTGCGGCATACCCTACCATATAGGCAATGTTATCAAAGAACGGAGCCAGCTCACTATAGTCTCAAAGAATGATTTCGAGAAGATGTTCAAGGTTAAGGTCAGGATTCTCTCCGAAGTTCTCTCAATTGACAGGGCGAATAAAAGAGTAAAAGTAAAGGACCTGCAGAGGAATGAAACCTATGAAGAAACCTACGACAAACTTGTGCTTTCTCCGGGGGGGCAGCCGGTAAAGCCGCCGATTCCAGGGATAGAATGCGCGTGCATATTCACCGTAAGAAATCTTGCGGATATGGATACGATAAAGGACTATATCCGCGAAGCCGCTCCGAAAAAAGCGCTGGTGGTCGGAGCCGGTTTCATAGGGCTGGAACTTGCGGAAAACCTCGCGGGCCTGGGCATGCTGGTTTCGGTGGTTGAACTTGCCGGGCAGGTGATGAACCTGATGGATTTTGAAATGGCCGCAATCATTCACCAGCATATAAAGGCCAAAAAGGTTGAGCTTTACTTAAATGACGGCGTAAAAGAGTTTAAGAACGGGGACGGCTGCATGACAGCTGTTTTGCAGTCCGGAAGGACTATAAAGTCAGATATTATTATACTTTCGATAGGGGTCAAACCAGAAATTAAGCTCGCAAAAGAGGCCGGGCTTGAGATAGGAAAGCTCGGCGGCATCAAAGTTGATAGCGGGCTCAAAACGTCAGACCCGGACATATTTGCGCTGGGTGACGCCGCCGAAACGAACGACCTGGTTTCGGATTTGCCGGCGCTGGTTCCGCTCGCGAACGCTTCCAACAAACAGGGGCGCGTCGCCGCGGAGAACGCGCTCGGCGGCAGCGCGGTTTATGCCGGTACCCCCGGAACCGCCATAGCCAAGATATTCGACCTGACTGCTGCCATCACGGGCAGCAGCGAAAAACTGCTCAGGAGACGCGGAATAAAATACGACAAAGTATTTCTCCTGCCGTCTTCGCACGCCGGTTATTATCCTGATGCTTTCCCGATGACCATGAAAGTGCTGTTTTCTCCGGAAGACGGAAGAGTGCTCGGAGGGCAGATAGTAGGGCTTGACGGAGTAGACAAGAGGATAGACGTAATCTCAACAATGGTCCAGCTTAAAAGGACCGTCTATGACCTGGCCGCGCTCGAACTTGCTTACGCCCCGCCCTATTCCTCGGCAAAGGATCCCGTAAATCTCGCGGGAATGATCGCGGTGAACCAGCTAAAGCACCGTAATATCGCTGTTTTCTGGGATGAGGTTAAAGGGCTTAAAGAAGACGGCGCGATTTTTGTGGACGTAAGATCGCCGCTGGAGTTTGACATCTCCCATATTGAAGGAGCCGTGAATATCCCGCTCGCAAATCTTCGCGGCAGGCTGGAGGAAATACCGAAAGACAGAAAGGTGGTCGTTTACTGTAATCAGGGAAAAACTGCCTATTTCGCGCTGACCATACTCCTGAACTCAGGTTACAAGAATGCAGTGAATCTGAGCGGAGGAATTAAAGTGTACTCTGCGGCTTCAGCCAAACAGGAGAACACGGGAATATTTGAAAACGTTATGGTGCACAAAGCGGAGGACATTATGCAGGTAAAGCCGGGAACAGGCAGAATCCTTGAGATAGACGCAAGCGGGCTTCAATGCCCCGGGCCGATAATGGCTCTGGCAAACAAGATGAAGGAAGTTGATTTCGGCGATGTTGTCCGTATCACGGCAAGCGACCCCGGGTTCAAGAACGATATCTCTGTCTGGTGCGAGAAGACCGGCAATGTGCTGGCCGCCCTGAAAGACGAGAATAAAAAAATTGTGGCGGAGATACAGAAGGGAAAGAGGTCTGAGGAAAAGAGCGGGGTTATTCCGCACGATAAGACCATCGTGGTCTTCTCGGGAGACCTGGACAAAGCCCTCGCGGCCTTTGTTATAGCGAACGGCGCTATTTCTATGGGGCGCAAGGTCACAATGTTCTTTACTTTCTGGGGGCTGAATATTCTAAGAAAATCCAAAGGGCCGGCAGTGAAGAAAGGGCTGCTGGATAAGATGTTCGGGATGATGATGCCCAAAGGGAGCGGCAAACTGGGCCTCTCAAAAATGAATATGGGCGGTATAGGCCCTAAACTAATCCGCTATGTTATGAAGAATAAAAATATTAATTCGCTGGAAGATCTCATGGGCGCGGCGAAAATGTCCGGTATCAGAATAATCGCCTGCCAAATGTCGATGGATGTAATGGGTATAAAAAGGGAAGAACTGATAGACGGAATTGAGATAGGCGGAGTGGCGAATTATCTGGGGTCGGCGGAGGACTCTGACACTAATCTCTTCATATAACGGGATTAATCCAATAATGGATAGGCCAAACGGCAAGCACTTAGGTAGAAATTCGAAACAAAATAAAAAAATGCACAGATAGGCGGCGCGCTTTCGGGCTGCCGCCTGTTTTGTTTCTTGCCTTTTGTTTAGTGTCTAGCGCTTAGAAATTCGTGCTTGACAATATTTCTCCGAAAGTGTTTTTAGAGTGCAACTGTCTCATAAACAGGTTATAATGGAGCGCGGAATGAAAATGCCCGCCCGGAAAACCGGAATGACTGACACAAGGAAGAAAAATGGAAAAACTAAAGTTTGAAGACATGAACCTTTCGCCTGAAATAAAAAGGGCAGTTAAGGATATGGGTTTTGAGGAAGCGACGCCTATTCAATCACAATCTATTCCTCTGCTGCTTGAGGGAAAAGACGTGCTGGGGCAGGCGCAGACAGGCACCGGCAAAACGTGCGCTTTCGGCATACCCATTCTCGAGAAGATTGATCCCAAAGACAGGTCACTGCAGGCCATAGTGCTTTGCCCTACCAGAGAGCTGGCTATTCAGGTGGCTGAAGAGGTAAAGCAGCTTTCAAAATACAAAAGAGGCATATACATTCTGCCTGTTTACGGCGGACAGCCGATAGACAGGCAGTTGAAAGCGCTCGCTCAGGGTGTGCAGCTTGTGATAGGAACCCCGGGAAGGGTGCAGGATCATCTGGACAGAGGCAGCCTGCGCCTTGATAAAGTTAAGATTGCGGTCCTTGATGAAGCCGACGAGATGCTGGATATGGGTTTCATCGAAGATATAGAAAGAATACTGAGGAAGATGCCGAAAGAGAGGCAGACGCTTTTCTTCTCTGCTACTATGCCTTCCGCTTTCCTGAAGCTGACTGAAAAATACCAGCGCAAGCCCGCGCACGTAAAGGTCGTTCACGAACAGCTGACCGTTCCGAGCATAGAACAGTCTTTTTATGAAGTTAAAGATCCGATAAAAGTAGAGGCCTTGACCCGGCTCATAGATTTTCACAATTTAAAACTTGCGCTGATATTCTGCAATACAAAGAACGGGGTAGACACCCTGGTTGAACACCTGCAGGCAAGGGGCTATTCGGCCGAAGGGCTTCACGGGGATCTGAAACAGGTCCAGCGCGACCGCGTGATGGGAAAGTTCAGGAGGGGCGCCGTTGACCTGCTCGTAGCCACAGATGTCGCCGCGAGAGGCCTGGATATAAGCGATATAGAGGCAGTTTTCAATTACGACTTGCCGCAGGATGAAGAGGCCTATGTGCACAGAATAGGCCGCACGGCCAGGGCCGGCAAGGCGGGAAAAGCCTTTACCTTTATCACCGGCAAATCCGAGTTTTTCAAACTAAAGAATATTCAGAAATACTCAAAAGCGAAAATACACCAGAAAGGCCTGCCGTCCTCGGAAGATGTAGGTGAAATCAGGAAGACCCAGCTCGCGGATAAAGTAAAGGCGGTTATTAAAGATGCAGACCTGAAAAAGCAGATAGATTCCATTGAGGCGATGATTCTGAACGAGGATTTTGGTTCCATTGAGGTCGCGGCCGCGCTTTTAAAGATGCTTATGGGCGAGACCGTTGAGACAGAGAAGAGCGAGTACGATCAGGACGACCTTGAAAATACCGGCGCCACGCCGGGCAAAGTAAGGCTTTTCGCGAGCGTAGGCAAAGACCAGAACTTGACGCCGCGCGATATGATAGATTTCCTTGCGAAAGAGGGAAAGATAGATTCCAGGCTGGTGACAAAAATGTTTATGCACGACAGATTTACCTTTCTGGAAGTCCCCATGGAAAACGCTAAAAGCCTGCTTCGCGCAGTAAAGGATAAGCAGATAAAGGGACAGAGAATACATTTGGCGCCCGCCCTTAAAAGATAAAGCAAATTCGAAATCAGAAATCTGAAATTCGAAACATAGGCAGCAAAGGTTTTGAATTAGTTTCGAATTTCATGCTTCGAACTTCGAATTTGGTTTTCTTCCTACTATGATTTTCGTCATAACCACCATTTCAATTTCCGGATATAATCTCAATGTAAATAATGTTTTAAAGGGGGTTTTATGGATAAGAAACTTGCAGGAGCTATAAACGAGCAAATAAACTCTGAATTGTATTCGGCATACCTCTACAAGGCGATGTCTCTGGATTTTAAGAACAAGAATTGGGACGGAGTCGCGCAATGGCTGAAGGTGCAGGAGAGCGAGGAAAAAACGCACGCTGAGAAGCTTATCGGTTTCCTTGGCGACAGGGGAGAGAAGGTTATATTGAAGACCATTCCCCAGCCTCCTTCTTCCTGGAAAACCGCCCTGGAGTGTTTTGAGCAGGTTTACGACCATGAAAAAAATATTACCAGGCAGATAAACGCGCTTGACGACCTTGCTTCAAAGGTTGACGATAAACCGGCGAAGATCCTTTTGCAGTGGTTCATCACCGAGCAGGTTGAGGAGGAGAAGAACTCTTCCTATATAGTCGAGAAGCTTAAGCTGGTGAAACAGGATTCCGGCGGGTTCTTCATGTTCGATAAGCAACTTGGAAAGAGAGGACAGAGCTGAAGATTCGGGCCGCTCCGGTTTGAACCGGAACGGCCTTTTTTACGCCGCATTATGACACTTGCTAGGTATCATTAGGGGTGATCGGAGGAAACATGGCTAAGAGAAAAATAATAGAAATCGACGAAAGCAAATGCAACGGCTGCGGAGCCTGCGTCCCGAACTGCCCTGAAGGCGCGTTTAAAGTCATTGACGGCAAGGTGAGGCTGATAAGCGATCTTTTCTGCGACGGGCTCGGGGCTTGCGTCGGGCATTGCCCGGAAGGAGCTTTGAGCGTTGTTGAACGCGAAGCAGTTCCGTATGATGAAGCCAAAGTCATGGTGAATATCGTCAAGGCAGGGAAAAATACGATAATTGAACATTTAAACCATCTTAAATCTCACGGAGAAAAGAAATTCCTGCGAATTGCGCTGGACTATTTGAAGGCGCGCAATATTAAGATTGATTTTGAAGGAGAAGCGGAGCCGGCGAAAACGAGCGCCTGCGGCTGTCCGGGGGCTGTTATGCGGGATATGAGAGGCGAAGCCGGGGAAGATGCCTGCGAGGGTAAAGCAGGAGAGGTTCACGCGACAGGCAAATCACAGCTTCGCCAGTGGCCGGTGCAGATAACCCTTGTGCCGCCAAGCGCCCCGTATTTTGAGGGAGCCGACCTTCTGATAGCGGCAGACTGTGTTCCTTTTGCCTATGCGAAATTCCACGATGATCTGTTAAAAGGAAAAGTAGTGCTTGTCGGGTGTCCGAAACTTGACGATACCGAATTTTACGCCGAAAAATTCACGGAAATATTCAAAGAGAACAATATTAAGTCGGTTACTGTTGCGAGAATGGAAGTCCCCTGCTGCGGGGGAATTGTAGCGGCGGCGAAGAAAGCGTTATCCGAATCGGGCAAAAAGATACCTTTTACGGAAGCGGTGATAGGGATTAAGGGGAATAGAACTTAAAGCAAAAAAGTTTATAAGGTTTATAAAGTTATAAGGTTTGTAAGGTAAGAACAAACAATAATGTTTGCAAGACTTGTAAAAAATAGTACATGCATCACAAGTCTGGATTTGCAACGGTTTTGTTTGGTTTTACTTTATAAACATTACAAACCTTATGAACCTTATAAACTTTTATTTAGGCGCTATTCTATTGATATTTATTAAACGCGCAAATTTCGGTTATACTCTTGCGTATCTTCTTGCGAGGCTCTTTGTTTTCCGCATACCCCACCGGCACGATAATATCAACCTTTGAAGCCGCGGGCAGCCCGAGGACTTGTTTTACTCCCTTTTCATTGAACCAGCCCATCCAACAAGTCCCAAGCCCCAGTTCGGCGGCCTGCAGAATGAAATGTTCAACGGCAATGCCTATATCCACAAGGTAGTACCGGGTGTCTCTTACAAAATTCCCCACTCTAGCGGTAAAACTACCCCTTTCAGATATAACCACCAGTATTGCGCCGGCCTTTTCAGGCCAGGATGCCGTGTAGGGGGCTGAGAAAGCGGCGCGGCAAAGTTCATTTTTTAGGCCCTGATCGTCTACGATAATGAATTTCCAGGGCTGGGAGTTGCAGGCGGAGGGAGCCAGTCTTGCCGCCTCGACGCATTTAAGCAGGTCTTCACGATTTACCGGTCTGCCGTTGAATTTCCTGCAGCTTTCGCGCTTGCTGACGAGTTTAAAAAAGTTTTCCATTGTTGCCTCCGGAGCAATATTATAACATCGGCAAGACAATATCAACGGAATACATGCGCAATGGAAAGACATTGACAAGCGCGCGGTTTGGCGTTAGTATTATTTTGCAAGCATTAATGACCTCTAATTGTTGCGGCAAAGGGGGATATAAAGTGAAGCAAAAGAGGCCCATTAGGGAAAAGCAAATAACCGGCAAGGTCCCCACCTGGGAACAAGTATTTGACGCAATTCCTGATTCTGTAGCCCTGATAAGCCCGTCCTTTGAGTTACTCAAAGCCAATAAAGCAATGCGAAAGTTTCTGGACATTCCGTTCGGCAAAGAATTAAAAGGCAAATGCCGTGACCTGATGAAAAAGATTTGCCGCTCCAAAGTTTGTCCCGTAAAGGCGCTCCGCAAGAAAAAAAAACGGTGCATTTCCGAGATAGAAATAGAAGGGCGCTGCTACCGCGTAAATATTGATCCTGTCTTTTCCGGAAAACAACTGAGCGGAATGACTCATACAATCACCGATATCACGGGTCTTAAAAAGTCGCAGGCGGAATCCGAGAGGTTTTTCGCGATGACAAGCGTCTTAAGGCGGGTGGACCAGACTTTAATGCTCAAAAGAAACAGCGCCGCGCTCTATAAAGATATTTGCAACGCTATTATAAAATCCGGTTTCATTAGGTTTGTCTGGATCGGGATTGCCGACAGGGAAAAACAGGAAATAGCGCCTGCAGCCTGCGCCGGCTCAAGCAAATGGTATATAGATAACCTGTATATAAAATATGATAATTCCAGATACGGCAGCGGCCCGACAGGAATAGCCATAAAAACAAATTCCACGGTGGTAGCCAATGATCTTTCAACAAATAAGCTGTTTTCACCCTGGAGAGCCAGAGCCGGGAAAGCGGGGTTCGCCTCCAGCCTGGCTGTTCCGATAATACACAAAAAAGTTGTAATAGGCAGCCTGAATGTATATTCGGGAATAAAGGATTGTTTTGGAAGAAATGAAGTGCTGTTTTTTGAGGAGCTGGCTTCGAATATCGGCCTCGGTCTTTATACGATTGAAAAGGAATCGGAAAGCAGGCGGCTGGCGGACTTCTACAGACAAAGCGCGATTCCGGTGATTGAAATTGATGATTCCGGCAGGACTGTATTTGCGAACCAAAACGCCGGGAAACATTTTAAGGAGATCGAAACGCTCGGCATAAAACACCCGGTTTTTCAGGCGCTTCAGGCGTCGAAAAATGAGCAGCGGCCGGCATCTCACGGAGGAGAGTTTGAAGGCAGGTATTATTTGGCAAACAGTTACCGCAGCCGGGAAAGCGGAACTATAAGATATTACTTTTTAGATGTTACGCAGAGAAAAAAGACGGAAGAGAAACTGAAACTGACTGAAAACAGATTCCGGCGGCTGTTCGACAATATGGTTATGGCTGTTGTCCGCTGTAAAATTATATATAAGAGAGGCGAGGCCGTTGATTTCCTTCATCTTGAAACCAATAAAGCCTACCATAAAATAACCGGGTTTGGAGCGGTTATCGGCAAGAGTATGAATGACGTGTCTCCCGGCATCTGGAAACAGGACGCGCCATTGCTTGAAGCCTGCGCCCGGGTGGCGCGCACCGGAAAGTCAGAGCATTTTGAGATGTTCATAGCCGGCCTAAACTCATGGTACAACATCAGTTTGACAAGCGTGGAGCGGGGCACTTTTGTCGCCGCTTTTGACAACATAACAACGCGCGTAAAGAGCGAGTTCGCCCTTAAGGAAAGCGAAGCGAGATTTAAGAGCCTTTTTGAGGCTTCACCCGAAGCAATTTCCGTGACCGACCTCTCCGGCCGGGAATTAATGACAAATAGAATGTACTGCAGCCTGTTTGGAAAAAGCGCCGGGCGTAAACCGGATGAAAGAACTGCAGAATTTGTTGTGGAAAAATACTTTGCGGATGAAGACAAGGCCAGGGCCAATGAGGACAGAAAGAGAACTCTTTCAACCGGGAAAAGCTCCCTCTCTCTGTATACGGTTGTCAGGAAGGACGGAACGCGCATCAAAATTGAAGTTACGAGAGCAGTTCTCAGGGACACAAAAAGATCCGTTGTCGGGTTGATAACAGTTTTCAGGGATGTGACGGTAAAACAGAACCAGGAGGAGAAAATCAGGCGCAGCGAGGCCATGTATAAGTTATTGGCCGAAAACACCGGCGACGTGGTTTGGGTCCTGGACAATGAGCTGAGATATACCTATGTGAGCCCTTCGTTTCTCGCTTCGCGGGGGATTAAGCCTGAGAGCGTAATCGGCAGGAGCATAGAGGATTATTGCGACGAAAAAAGTTACCAGGATATGAAAAAAGCAACCTCTGAGCTCCGCGAAGCGGCGCTTGCAGGCAACACGCGCGCTTTAACTACAAGAATCCTGGAGAGCCGGCTGAGGACTGCCGAAGGCGCTTATATTATAGGCGAGGTGACGCTCAATATTATATTGGACAAGCAGGGTAAGCCGATCGGCTTTAACGGCGCTACGAGGGATATCACCGAAAGGAGAAAGCTTGAAGCCAACCTGATCCAGGCGCAGAAACTTGAAACTATCGGCCAGCTCGCGGCGGGGGTCTCGCATGAATTCAACAATCTGCTCACCATAATTCAGCTTTCCGCGGAAGAAGCCATGCTTGTCGGGACAAAGGAAGCTTATGAAAGGATGGCAGGGACTGTTGTGGAGACAACAAGCCAGGCTTCAACGATTGCTCGAAGGCTGAATGATTTTGCCAGGAAGCAGAAGATGGAAAAACACCCTGTTGATGTCGTAAAGTGCATGGACAAGGCAGTTGAAATGATAGAAGCCCAATATTCCAAGCAGGGGATAAAAATCACAAGGGAATTCGCGGAAGTTCCCTCAACGCTCACCGATGATAAGCTGCTCCTGCAGGTCTTTATTAATCTTCTCAAGAACGCCCAGCAGGCAATGCCTTCGGGCGGAACCATAACCGCGCAGGTCAGTTATTCTGACGGAAATATTTACGCGAGCGTTGCCGATACCGGCACCGGCATAAAGAAAGAGAATCTTGAAAAGATTTTCACTCCCTTTTTTACCACGAAAAGCGCGACCGGCTCCGGCGGGCAGCACGGTGTAGGCCTTGGTCTCGCGGTAAGCTATTCTATCGTGAAAGGCCTTGGAGGCGGAATAAGAGTTGAGAGCGAAGAAGGGAAGGGAGCGAAATTCACGGCTTCTATCCCTGTTGTTCTAAAAAAGGCCGACGAGCTGAGCGCGCCCAGTATTAAAGACCTGCCGCCGACACGGGGAGGAAGAATACTTGTAGTTGATGATGAGAAACCCATACTCGGGCTCATGAAAACAATACTCGGCGCCTCAGGTTACGCCGTTGAGACAGCCGAAAACGGGAAAGATGCCCTGCTGGCCCTTGAAAACTTTAAGGCGGATGTGATTCTGCTTGATATGGTGCTTCCCGGGACTAACCTAGAAACCCTGCTTGGCTATTTATACTCGCGTTTTCCCGGAATCAGAGTTATAGTTGTCACCGGACTCGGGGACGAGGAGATGAGTAACTGGCAGCCGGTTCTTCAAAAATTCGGTGTTTGCGGCGTAGTTCTTAAACCTTTCGACTTCTCAAGGCTTAAGCTTGAAATTGACAAATGTCTTATTCCGCGGGCGCGGTAGTCCGTCCGGGAAGGGGGACTGAATGAAAAATACCATCCTGCTGGTTGATGACGACGAAATTAATCTCAGGCTGCTTGAGGCTCTTCTTGCTCCGGAAGGCTACAGCCTCGTGTTTGCGGGCGACGGGAAGGAAGCGCTTGAGCGGCTTAATTCTGCAGGAGCGGATTTGGTGCTTCTTGACCTGATGCTGCCAAAGCTGTCCGGTTTTGAGGTCTTAGAGAATATCCGGAGAAGTCAGAAGCACGCCAATCTTCCGGTAATAATTATTACCGCCCTTAAGGACATAGAAAACAAAAAGAAAGGACTTTCTCTCGGAGCAGATGATTACATCTCAAAACCTTTCGATACAAACGAACTGCTTTATAAGGTTGGGGCTCAATTAAACATAAATTCTTTCAGGAAGCAATCTGACCGGATATCAGCCTTGATATCAAGCCTGGCCAGCCTCAATGAGGGAGTGATAATAACAGACAGGGATTTTGTTCCGACAAATGTAAATCCTAAAGCGAGGGAATTACTGGGAATAAAAGATGTTCCCGTTGATCTTATGAAGTTTTTTAAGGAAGAATTTGACGCCAAGGTAAAGGCCGGGCCGCAACGGGCAGGTTTTCTTCTGCAGCACAAGCACAGCGGAGAAAACGGCCCGGTGCTCTCGCTGATAATAGAGCAGGTGAAGAACAAAGATGCCTGCCCGGAGTGCTATATTTTTGTCGTTAACAAGCAAAACGGCTGGAAATGATTCGAAAGCAGGCGGTTGGGCGCGGCGGAAGTTTCGCGGGGAAAATTTAACGGGAAAAAAAGTAATTTTGCTGATACAATAATGTAAACATGGTTTCGCCGGAGCGGCAATGGCCCGGAAAAAGACAGGAAGTCATAGGACTGCCGGGGGGCTTTCGGCTTCCGCGGCGTACAGGATGCTGAATATGATCCTGGAGTCCGCAAAAATACGGACCGACATAGTTGACCGCAATTTTAATGTTGTTTTCGCGGACAGTTTTACCAGAGAAGAACTGGGCGAGGCAGGCGGGAAGTTCTGTTACGAGTATTTTAGGGGCAAGGACAAGCCCTGCCCCGGCTGCGTAATCCGTGAAGCCGCGCGGAAGGGAACCGCGCAAAGCACCGAGATTTACAACGAGCAGGAAAAAAAGTGGAAGAAGATAATCGCAATTCCTTTCAAAGACAATGACGGAAGGGAACTTTTCTCGGAAATAAAAATTGATATTTCCGATTATGTAAGATCCAGAGACATCTTTGAGTCTTTGAGCAGGGGGTACGAGGAAAGGGAAGAAAGATATAAGGCGCTGTTTAACAATGCGAAGATCGCCTGGTTTGTGGCGGAAGCTTCAACCGGTATCATTGCCGATGTCAACCATGAGGCCGAGAAACTTAGCGGACGGAACAGGCAGGAACTCATAGGAATGGACCGGCTAAAGCTTCACCCTCCGGAAGATGAGAAGTTTTACAAAGAGCAGTTTAAGTCCCACATAATGCAGGGGAACGTTCTGGCGGCTGAAGCGGTTGTGTGCCGGAAAGACGGAAAGCGCGTGCCGGTAGAAATTAGCGCGGTGCTTTCAGATTCAGGCGGCAGAAAATACATCCAGGGTCTCTTTGTCGATATCTCAAAGAGGAAAAAGGCCGAGGAAGAGCTCCTGAGTTATCAGGCGGGACTTGAGGAAACGGTCAGGGAACGGACCGCGGACCTGAAAGCGGTGAATGAGCACCTTGCCGCCCAGAGCCTGGAACTGGAGAAAGCGAGGCTGGCGGCGGAACATGCAAGCCGGCTAAAGAGCGAATTCATTGCCAGCATGTCTCACGAGCTCGGGACGCCGCTTAACGCCATAAACGGTTTTTCTATGGTTTTGATGAATGGAAAGTACGGCGACCTTAACAAAAAACAGCTGGAATATATGAAGATAATCAGGGAGAGCGTGAATCTTCTGGTCTCCCTTGTCGATGAAGCGCTTGACCTTTCAAAGATAGAAGCGGGAAAATTCGAGTTGAATCTTTGCGAATTTGAGCTGGACAGCCTGCTGGAAAGGTGTCTTTCACTGGTGAAAGAAAAGGCTTTGGATCGCGGCATCAAGCTCTCTATTGAGGCGGTTGCCGGTCTTTTAGTAAAGGCTGATGAAAGGAAGATAATGCAGGTAGTGTTGAATCTGCTCTCAAACGCGGAAAAATTCACGCCGGACGGCGGCAAGTTGGGCGTCAAGTCGGAACTTTCCGGAAAAGAGGCGGTTGTCTCGGTCTGGGACAGCGGCCCGGAGATTAAAGAAGGGGACAGGGAGAGAATCTTCGAGAAATATGTCAGGCTGAAAGATCCGGGAGCCAGGGAAGCCGGAGGAACCGGCCTCGGGCTTGTGATTGCAAAGCGCATGGTTGAGCTTCACGGCGGAAGAATGTGGGTGGAAAACGGGGGGAAGGAGAAACGGACAGTTTTTTGTTTCAGCCTTCCTGTATAAAATATGAAAAAAACTAAAGAGAATAAGTTTTGGACCGTTGCGGCGATCTCCTCCGTCTATTTCCTTGTGCTGGCGGTTTTTTCCGGGAAAACCGGAGGGATCATCTCCGCGCTTTCCATAATTCCGGCGGGCGCCGCGGGTTACTACTATAACTGGAAAACAGGCGCGGTTTCAGGCGCGGTTATAGGCGCGCTGAACATTCTGTTTTTCGGGATATTCAGCCAAAACAGCATGTTCGCCGGAAAGGAATTTATCGGCTGGGGCATAGGAACGGCAATGATAATCGCGGCAGGCGGATTTACCGGTTATTTGCGCTTCCTCACAAAACGCGTCAACGAAGACGCCGAGGAGATCAGGTCTTACGAAAACGAGCTCGCGCTTTATAAGGGTAACATTGAGACTATCTGCGAGAGCAGGACCAGGGAACTGGTAAAAGAGAAAGAGCAGCTGGAATACGAGAGCAGGTCAAAAAGTGAATTTTTGGCCAATACCTCACACGAACTCAGAACCCCTTTAAATTCCGTCATAGGCTTCGCTGAAATACTGCGGGACGGAAGATATGGCAGGCTGAACGAGAAGCAGGAAGAATATGTGGCGATAATACGGGAGAGCGGGAAGGAAGTGCTGCGGCTCATAGACGATATAGTGGACCTTTCCAAGACAGCTTATGCCGGAAGCGGGCTGGATCTTTCCTGGTTTTCAATAAAGGAAATGATAGAGAGGGAACTTGCCATAGTAAAGATACAGGCGTTAAAAAAGCAGGTGGCCATTGAAGTTGAAACAGCAGGCGGGATAGGAAACCTGCTGGCGGATGAACTTAAGATAAAACGGGTGCTTTATAACCTGCTTGATAACGCGGTGAAATTCACGGCACCGGGCGGGACCATAAAAGTCCGGGCGGAAAATATAGCTGACGGAGTGCATGTTTCGGTCGCCGACACCGGAATTGGCATAGAAAATACCGCGATGATTTTTGAGGCCGTTTCGGCCGGGCATGGCCTGGCAACCGTGAAGAAAATAGTGGAACAGCACGGCGGAAAAGTTTGGTGTAAAAGCGAAGGTAAAAATACCGGAGCGGCATTCTCCTTTAGTATTCCCGCTGCCACAAAAGCGTGAGATTTGAATCGGATTTCTGATTTCTGAAATGTCGACACGGAAGGGACATGAAAACTGCTGAAAAACGCTCGTTTAAGAAGAACCTCATAGATCTCCGCTGGCTCACCGTAACAGCGACCGCGTACATGGCTATATTTTCGTCTTCTCATTTCGCAAACCTTGAGTATGTCCACCTGTTGATAATATTCTTCATACTCTCAAACATCGCGCTGTATTTCGTTAAGCCGGAAAGATTCGAGTCTGACGGAGTGAAATACGCCATTTTTCTGACGGATATCGCCCTGGTCTCTCTGAATATTTATCTGACCAAGAACTTTGGCAGCGACCTTTTCTTCTTATATTTTATCGTAATAGTCATAACCGCGCTGGGCCAGGGAATTAAAGGGAGCATCATTGCCACTTTTGTGGCTTCTCTGGTGTATTTTATTCTTGTCATGAGAGGTTCCGTAAATATATACGATGTAAACCTCTTCCTCCGTATTCCGTTTCTTTTTGTAATCGGTCTTTTTTCCGGATTTCTTGTTGAGGATGTTAAGAAAGAGAAGACGCGTTCCGGCGAGCTTGAACTCCTGCTTGACGCCACCGACGCCGTAAACAGGGCTTTGAACATGACGGAACTGCTTTTGGCAGTAAAAACGGCCATGGACGAGCTTAAGAATATTGAAGACTGGGACCTGCTGATGAATTCCGGCAACGGGGAAAGCATCATAAAGCTCAGGAGCGGGGAAGAGTTGCCGCTCAAGGATCTCGGCGACAGATTCAGGAAGTTCATAGTCAACGGCGGGTCATATTTCCGCGACACGGACGCCCATTATTTCCACGTTATGCAGGGTACAAAATCAATCGGAGCTCTCCGGGTTAGGCTAAAAGATAACGCTCTGGTGACCAAGAATGAGACGGCCTTCTTTATGACTTTTGAGAACGAGCTTGTACTGGCGCTTGAGCGGCTAAGGCTTTATGAGGAACTTAGAAGGCTTTCGGAGATAGACCGCCTGACGGGCCTGCTGAATTACGGCAGGTTCCTTGAACTGCTGGACGAACGCATTAAAAACACCGGGAAAAGTTTTGTCATTGTTATGATGGACTCCGACAATTTTAAGACCTACAACGACACATACGGGCATATATCCGGAAATACCTTCCTGAAAAACGTGGCGCGTGAACTCGAAAAGATTACGCGCAAAGACGACCTCGTTGCCCGCTACGGAGGGGATGAATTTGTCATGCTTTTAGAGAATGTGGAGCCAAGAATGCTCGGCTACATTAAAGAGATTAAGAGCAGGATAGAAAACAGCATAAATACAGATGAAAACATGATTCGGGTTACCTTCAGCATAGGCTACGCGGTATTCCCCCAGGACGGAAGGACCTCCGAAGGTATCCTTGCGTGGGCCGATAAATCGCTCTATAAGGCAAAATCCATGGGCAAGAACAGGGTCGCTTATCTGTAGAGGGAGACAAAATGACAAGTATTTTTTCCGGGGACGAAACGATCTTGGTGGTTGACGACGAAGAGAAGATACGGGATTCCATGAGAGGCGTCCTTAAGCGCTTCGGGTACAAGGTTCTGCTTGCCGCGGACGGGGCAGAAGCTGTGAAGGTTTACGGAAAAAAGAAAGATAAAATCCAGCTGGTAATCATGGACCTGATGATGCCGGTGCTTAACGGCAAAGACGCTTCGGTTGAAATGAAGAAACTCAACCCTGACGTGAAAATCATACTCTCCAGCGGGTATCTCGGTTCTGAAATCGGATCGGAGATGCTTGCAGACGCAACTTTGAAATATGTTGAAAAGCCTTTCCACCTGCAGGAATTAATGTACGCCGTCAGGGCAGGACTGGACGCCGTTAAGATAAAGAAAACAAAGCCTCAATGAGAATTCCCCTTTGCATCTTCCGCAACCTTCATTCCTGCCGCTAACTATGGAATAAGTTCCATATTCCCGCTTTACACGATTAAGAATATGCTTTATAATGGTTACGCAGAAAAACGAGGCTATTAAGCCGGTTGGCAATAATAGGAGAACAGCATGAAATGGTCCAGAGCTTTGTTACCTACTTTGAAAGACGCTCCGGCAGATGCGGAGATTATCAGCCATAAACTCATGGTCAGGGGCGGCTATATAAAGAAAACAGCTTCAGGCATCTACAGCATAATGCCTATCGGACTTCGCGTGCTGCAGAAAATAGCGGCAATCGTCAGGGATGAGATGAATAAGGCGGGGGCCGAAGAACTGCTGATGCCGATACTTTCTCCCGCCGAGCTTTGGACGGAAACAGGCCGCTGGAGCCTTTACGGCAAAGAAATGATGCGTGTCAACGACAGAGCGGACCGCAAGTTCGCGCTGGGACCCACGCACGAAGAGGTAATTACAGACATCGTCAGGAGCGAGGTCAGGTCTTACCGCGACCTGCCGAAGAACCTTTACCAGATACAGATAAAGTTCAGGGACGAGATCCGGCCGCGTTTCGGTCTGATCAGGGCGCGCGAGTTCATGATGAAAGACGCGTATTCTTTTGACAGGGATGAGAAAGGCGCGGAGGCAGTGTACGCGGCGATGTTTAGCGCTTACGGGAATATCTTCACGCGTTGCGGCCTGAAATTCAGGGCCGTCGAAGCCGAATCAGGAAATATAGGCGGTTCCTTCTCTCATGAATTTATGGTTCTTGCCGACACAGGGGAAGAGACCATAATACATTGCGAAAAATGCGGCACAGCCGCGAACCGCGAAAGATCAGGCGGAAAGAGCGCGTTTTCCGGCAATCCTTCTGAAGCTGAAAAGCCGGCCGGAAAGATTGCCACTCCAAAAATGAAAACCATCGATGAAGTAGCGGCTTTCCTCAAGAAAAAACCCGCCGAACTTGTAAAAACGCTTATTTACCTCGTGGACGGAGAACCTGTGGCCGTGCTTTTAAAGGGCGATGACGAGCTTAACGAGCATAAACTCAAAAGGAATATGGATGCTACCCAGGTTTTCATGGCCGACGCCAAGTCCGTGGAGAAACTCACCGGGGCGCCGGTGGGGTTCGCGGGCCCGTGCGGGCTTAAAGATATAAAAATAGTGGCAGACGAAGCCGTTAAATTAATGAGAAATTTTGTTGCCGGCGCGAACGAGGCCGATACTCACCTGCTAAATGTCAATCACGGAAGGGATTTCAAGGTTGACGCTTTCTTTGACCTCCGGTTCGCCTGCGAAGGCGACGCCTGCGCTTCCTGCGGGAATCCTCTCAGCTCCCAGAAAGGCATAGAGGTCGGGCATACTTTTAAACTAGGCACAAAGTACACGGAAAAGATGAAGGCGGATTTCCTTGACGAGAACGGGAAGAGGCAAACTCTCATCATGGGCTGCTACGGAATAGGCGTATCAAGGATAATGGCTGCCGCTGTAGAGCAGTGCAATGACCCTGCAGGCATAATCTGGCCGATAGAGATTGCTCCCTATCACGCGGTGATTACAGCCATCAATTATCAGGATGAAGCAATAAAGGCAGCGGCGGATAAGCTTTATGAAGGGCTAAAGGCGTCCGGGATTGAAGTCCTGTTGGATGACCGCGAGATGAGCGCGGGCTTTAAGTTTAAAGATGCCGAGCTCATAGGAATTCCGATAAGGATAACTGTCGGAGCAAGGGGGCTTAAAGAGGATTCTTTTGAAATAGCCGTCAGAAAGACCAAGGAAACGCTTATGGTAAAGACAGGGGACGCGGTCGCTAAGGTTAAGGAGCTTGCCGCAAATGCAAAATAAAAAAGCTCTTATGCTCCTCTCCGGCGGGCTGGACAGCACGATTGTGCTCGGGCTTTTAAAACAACAAGGAGTTGATGTTGAGGCGGTGCATTTCACCTCGCTCTTTTGCACCTG
>CAITPB010000242.1 GCA_903894145.1 Candidatus Firestoneibacteriota bacterium
AATCGGTTCCTCCTGGGACACCACCTACAGGAACGTTCCTGAACGGCTTACACATGCGAAGACATTGAATGTGCCGGAAAAAGCGCTTGGGATTTTTTATGTTTGCTTTTCCGTGCCGGAATCCGCGGCGCCGGGCGAGTATGCGGGAACATTTACTATTAACGGAGAGAAAGGCGCGCTTGCTTCCGTACCCGTCAAATTAACGGTGTACCCTTTTAAGCTGGAAGGCCCTGACCGCGCCACTCACGGGCTCTTTTATTATATAGACGCCGGAGAAGTATCGCCTTTTGAATTGATGGATATGAGAAATCACGGAATTGACACAATCGCCGGGGGGTTCATGCCAAGGCTGGCAAACGTCAGTCTCGCAGGTTCGGACGACGGGTCCGTGAAGGCCTTCCTTGGATTGGCAAAGAAATTCGGGTTTAAATCCCCGCTTGTGTGCAACACCGGAAATCTAGGCGTCGGGTACAAAGACTACAATGGGGTAATACAGAAAGTTCTTGGTCTTGCCTCTGCGGCCGGGTTTAAGGACACTGCTTTTTTTCCGGTGGACGAGCCTCATACAAAACCGCTGCAGGACAAGGCGTTCAAACTTTGCACGACGACCAAGGCGGTAAGCGGAGCGAGAACTTTTATTACGCTTAACCCAAACGCCGAAAAAGTGCTGGAGCCGGTCCTCGACGATTATTGCTATAACATTACATATATTAATGATGACGTCATAAACAGCACGGTAAACAGCAGGCACGAACTGATGTTTTACACCGCCAGCATAGGGACTGACCCGTCGGTTAACAGGTTCACAGCCGGATATTATTTCGCAAAATCAAAAGCCCGGACGATGTTCTACTTTGCCTATATGCTTTTTGAAGGCGACCCGTATCTAGACTGGGACGGCAGCAACAGGGACTGGAACGTGGTATTCCCTTCACTGGATTCTCCCTTTCACGACCCTACAGTTGAGTGGGAGTCGCTCCGTGAGGGAGTTGACGATTTCAGGTATGTTTATACCCTTGAGCAGTGCATAAAGAAAGCCGACAAAGCAGGAAAGAGAGCGGAGGCCGGCGCGGCGGACAGGGTATTGTCTGACATAATGAAGAAAGTGAGTTCAAACGGCAAAAAGGCGACCGGACCGGAAGGCGTGATAGAAGGTGATTTGAGGCTGAAAGATACGAAACTTGACCCTGAGCTTCTGAAAAGGTCCGCTTCTCAGGTTGCGGACGCCTGGCCGGATGAAGCAAGAAGAAAAATTGCGGAGCAGATAATATTGCTAAATACGGCTTTGCAGAAAGCGCAGGGGAAATAGAAGGGAGTGCTATTTTTGAGGAGTCTCGATGCACCTTGGCGCATTGACCCCTGAACCACTCATTCAATTCGGGTTAAGGGCTAAAGTTGTCAATGCACTCCAAACAGTTAAGCAAAATTATTGCGGACCAATGTGCATCGACAGGTTATTCGGCTAAGGGGCGAGATCTCGCCATTATAATGGCGGAGAAGGAGGGATTCGAACCCTCGGAACCCGTGAAGGTTCACACGCTTTCCAGGCGTGCGCCATAAACCAACTAGGCGACTTCTCCAAAAGAATCGGTTAAAAGGCGTGATTAAGCATTTTACACATTCTCAGGCGAAATCACCAGCGAAAAATAGGGATTGCAGGGAATGCATATGAACAGCAGGGACAGATTTGTGAATGTTTTGACCGGCAAAGGGGCCGACAGGGTCCCTTTCTTTAAGATGTTTGGAGGCATAAATAAATGTCATGCCGCCTGGGAAGCGGAATCGCCGGGCATTTCAAAGAACATAGACAAAGTGTTGCAGTTTGAGGGTTATGGCAGGGGTTGGGCTGAAGCTCCGGTCAACATGCGCCTTTCAAGGCTCCCTCCCCCGA
>CAITPB010000243.1 GCA_903894145.1 Candidatus Firestoneibacteriota bacterium
CGGTAAAGGTGTGGTACAAAAACGGCGACGGAAAGGAATACGCAATTGAGGCAGCTTGCGCGGAAGAGAAAGATTACATTTCCTTCAGGGTTTAGGCGTGAAAAAAAAGAATTCAATAAAAGTAGTGGTAACCTCAGGCCCTACCAGGGCCTATATTGACAGCATAAGATATATCTCTAATTATTCCACAGGCAGGCTCGGGAGCCTGACGGCGGATAAACTGGCGAGAGAAGGTTTTAAGGTGTCATTTATTTACGGAAAAGGAAGCCTGCTTCCGAAGAGCCGCGGAATCAAAGCCGTGGAAGTCGAGACTGTCGCGGAGTTTTTGAAGGCCTTGAAAAAAGAATTGCGCTCCGGGGCTAAAGCGGTTGTGCACGCGATGGCTGTTCTTGATTATGAACCTGAGAAAAATATAAAAGGAAAAGTAAAATCTGACAAAAAGTTCTGGATCTTGAAGCTCAAGCGCACGTCAAAGGTTATAAACGAAGTGAAAAAGATATCACCGGGAGTTCTCCTTGTCGGGTTCAAGCTTGAATACGGAAAAGGAGAAGCAGAATTGCGGAAGGCCGCTGAAGAGCTATTCAAAAAGAGCGGCGCGGATTTTGTTGTGGCCAATGATTATGGGCATATAAAAAAGGGAAACCATAAGGCTCTTGTTTTAGGCACGGACGGAAGCCGTCTATCGGCCTCGGGCAAAGAGAATATCGCGGATGCGATACTTGACCGCATAAAGGAGAGATTATGCTGAAGATAGCGATAGTGGGAACCGGCAACATCGCGAATGCTCATATGGAAGGCTGGAAAGAATTAAAGGACGCGAAAGTGATAGCGGCCTGCGATGTTGATCTTGAGCGGGCAAAAAAGTTTGCGGAGCAGAATTCAATACCTGAGGCAGCAAGCGACGCTCTGGAACTCTTTAAGAGAAAAGAAATTGACGCAGTTGACATTTGCACCCCAAACCTGCAGCATTACACTCTTTCCCTGGCGGCCATGAAGGCCGGCAAGCACGTTCTTTGCGAGAAACCGCTTGCCATGAACCCGGCGCACATTCAAGAGATGATAGCCGCTTCGAAAAAGCATAAAGTCAAGCTCACCGGAATTTCCAACCAGAGGTTCTGCGCTGAGGCGCAGGCCATAAAGAGATTCATTGATTCTGGGGCTGCGGGAAAAATATATTACGCTGAGGCAAGATGGCTTAGAAGGCGGCATCTTCCGGGATGGAATTCCGGGTTCCTGTTGAAAAAGCTCGGCGGCGGGCCCTGTCTTGATATAGGGGTGCATGCTCTCGATGTTGCGATGTTTTTTATGGGGAACCCGCGTCCCGTTTCGGTCTCCGGAATCTCCGGGAATTTCATTGCCAAGAAAGGCGCTCTCAATCTCTGGGGCCACTACGACAAAAAGATAATGGATGTGGAGGATTTCGCGGGCGGGTTCGTGCGTTTTGACAACGGCGCCGCTCTCTCTCTCTCCTGCAGTTTCATGGCAAATATAAAGGAAAAAGAAGAAAATACAATCAGGCTTTTCGGTGATAAGGCCGGTATAAATTATCCGTCCGCGGAATATTTTACGGAAAAAGCAGGTTCCCTGATTGACGGAAAAATGACACACCTTAAGGCTCAGGCCGGCCACTCCGTCGAGATATCAAAATTTGCAGATTTCATAACAGGTAAGAGCAAAATAAACCCTCTTCCGCCGGAGCAATCGCTTAACGCTATCATGGTACTCGACGGGATTCACAGGTCGCAGAGGTCGGGAAGGGAGATAAGATTTTAGCGGTTTTTAACGTTACTAACGTCCTTAACGTTTTTAACGTAAAGCTAGAGTAAAAGAATCAAGGCCAAAGTGCAAGCACTAAACGCTAAATCCTAAACAAACTGCAAAAAGAAAAGGAGCAGTTAATTACTTTGATTGATTGCCTTTTGTCCTTTGTTTAGAATTTAGAGTTTAGAATTTAGTGCTTGTTGTTATTTACGTTACAAACGTTA
>CAITPB010000244.1 GCA_903894145.1 Candidatus Firestoneibacteriota bacterium
TATGAGATATGCTCAGTACAAGAATAAGGAACATAATGTTTGCGGGCATCTTTGGCAAGGAAGATTTTACTCGAGCATTTTAGACGATGAGCATCTTGTGAATGCCGTTAGATATGTTGAAAGGAATCCGGTGCGAGCCGGAATAGTCGAAAAAGCATGGAACTATGAGTGGTCAAGCGCAAAAAAAAGAGTAAATAATGAAACCTCGGATATTAATCTGCTTACGAATGAGTTCATGGAGAAAAGTATTAAAGGTAAATGGATGGAGTACCTGGATGAGAACGACGAAGAAGCGTATATGAAAGAACTGCGGCGCAGAACTTTAATGGGCCGTCCTTTTGTTGAAATTGAAGTATTGCGCGGTTTAGAAAAAAAATACAACTTGAGACTTGAGGCATTGCCTTGTGGACGTCCAAGAAAACTGCCTAAAAACTAGGCTCTGTCCCCATTGTTTGCTTTCGTTGACAACTCGGGCGGGCGGCTGTATAATCTGAGAGTTAGCGAATATCAGGGGAGAAAATGGAGAAGTTGATCGGTCTGCTGGAAAAAAGACACATGACCCGCATCGTCGCGTTCGGTTCTTCCAACACCGAACTCGGGTATCACTGCGAAGGGCATTTTAACTGGTTTAACTGGCTTGAGGTTGGGCTGGCCGCGCATGCCGGCAGGAAAATGGTCTGCGTAAACACAGGCGTCTCCGGCAATATCTGCGCTCAGCTGCTCGAGAGGTTCGACCGGGACTGCGCGCTTTTCAAGCCGAATATTGTAATAGTCACTATAGGCGGGAACGATTCCAACCCTGAACGCGGCATAACGCGGGATATGTTTCGCGAAGACCTGGAAACTCTGGCAGGCAAAATTGACTGCCTGGATGATGCCGTGCTGGTATTGCAGACCTACTACGCGTTCGACGCGGAGAAGTTTTCCGTGAAAGAAAGGGGCTGGGCAGAAAGTTTTCCGGCGTATATGCAGGTAGTCCGCGGCGTCGCGTCAGCCGGGGGCTACACGCTCATTGACCATCAGAAAAGGTGGGAGAAACTCAGGAATAAGGATATAGTCCTTTACCGGAGCCTGATGCGCGACCCGAAACACGTGAACCCGCTCGGCAATATGGTGATGGGCCTGGATACGCTCAGGGCCTTTGGCGCGGAGCTTTGCGGGGAACTTCCGGCGCAGTGCGCGGAAGGGCTTAAGATCCAGGGGATTATGGATAAACTAGAAATAGAGGGGCACAAATGAAAAAGATCGGCTGGCAGTTAAAGTTCGCGGTTGTGCTCCTGTTCCTTTCTTTCGCTTTTTATGTTCTGGACTACGCTATTTTTCACCGGCTCGAGGATCTTACATTCTATTTTATCAGCAATGTCGCTTTCCTTTTCATAGACGTCCTGATAGTCATGTTAATACTTCACAGCCTGCTTATTTACAGGGAAAAACAGGCAATGCTCAATAAACTGAACATGGTGGTCGGCACCTTCTTCAGCGAGGTTGGCGTTGAATTGATCCAGACCTGCATAAGAGTAGACGCGAGCCTGCCCGTCCTCGCCGCTAAACTTAAAATAACCGCCGATTGGAAAGAGAAGGATTTTCTTGAGGCGCAGAAGCACCTTGATAAGACGGATTTTAAGGCGGACGCTTCAAGACTTGATTTGCGCGAACTCAAGAGTTATCTTATCGGCAGGCGGTCATTTATGCTCGGTCTTCTTGAGAACCCGAACCTGCTCGAACACGAGTCTTTCACGGACCTGCTCTGGGCGGTCTTCCATTTGACCGACGAGCTGGCGCACAGGAAGGATGTCTCGGCCCTGAATCCTCCGGATGTTAAGCATATTTCAGGGGATATGAACAGAGCCTACAGGCTGCTGGCCATCCACTGGGTTGGTTATATGAAGCATTTAAAACAGGATTATCCCTATCTTTTCTCGCTTGCAGTCAGGACAAACCCGTTTGACCCTAACGCCTCAATAGAGGTTAAATAGGAGCCTCTGCAGAGGAAACCCTTTCTATTTACAGGCTAATATCAGATTGCATCCGCCTTGACTATGCCTTTCCTTTTTGCTAAACTCAATGTCCGTGCCGCCAAAGAGGCGCGGAATACGTATGTGACAGGATGATAAATGAAGCTTGGCATAGTAGGGCTTCCGAATGTCGGGAAGTCCACACTTTTTAGCGCGTTGACAAGGTTGAGCGCGGAAATAGCAAACTTTCCGTTCACGACTATAGAGCCGAACAAGGGAATTGTACCGCTGGAAGATGAACGCCTCTTAGACCTCGCGAAGCTTATCCCGCATGAGAAGCTCACTTTCACGACTGTTGAATTTGTTGATATTGCAGGGCTTGTGAAAGGCGCTTCAAAGGGA
>CAITPB010000245.1 GCA_903894145.1 Candidatus Firestoneibacteriota bacterium
CCATTCTGTATGCCATATTTTGCTCCTTGATGTTTTCTGAGCAAAATTATATCATCATTGCAGGCCTTTGTATATATGAACATTCATTGCGACACAGGCTCGTGGTCGTTGCACTCCATAGGCTTAAGCAAGTTTATTAAAATCCATTGTGCATCGCCGCACCTTGGCGCAACGACGTGGTCGTTGCACTCCATAGGCTTAAGCAAGTTTATTAAATCCATTGTGCGTCGCCGCACCTTGGCGCAACGACGTGGTCGTTGCACTCCATAGGCTTAAGCAAGTTTATTAAATCCATTGTGCGTCGACGTACCTTGGCGCAACGACGTGGTCGTTGCACTCCATACCCTAACTCAAGTTTATTAAAATCCATTGTGCGTCGCCGCACCTTGGCGCAACGACGTGGTCGTTGCACTCCATAGGCTTAAGCAAGTTTATTAAATCCGTTGTGCATCGACGCACCATGGCGCAACGACGTGGTCGTTGCACTCCATACCCTAACTCAAGTTTATTAAAATCCGTTGTGCGTCGCCGCACTTTACGTTACAAACGTTACGACTTTACCTTATAAACCTTATAAACTTTACAAACTTTTTGATTTAATTACTTTCTCATACACCCTTTCAATCGCCGGCACCATGTTATTCACATCCCATCCCCCAGCCCTCTTACTTCCCGCGATTCCCATTTTAACCGCTTCGGAAGGATTTTTAAAGAGATAAATCACTTTCTCAGCCAGTCCCTTTATGTCTTTGGGAGCGCGTACATAACCGTTCACGCCGTCATCGAGAGCTTCTTTCGCGCCGTCAACAAGGGTCGCGACTATCGGCTTTTTGGCCGCCATTGCCTGCGGGAATACCCTTGGCAGGCCTTCCCAGAGCGAGGTCAGCACCAGCACGTCAAAACTTGAAAGCAGGGGGGCGACATCCTTCCTCCAGCCGGTGAGAATAACCTTTCCCGTAAGTCCGAGAGTTTTTATCTCTTCCTCAATACGGGGCCTAAGCTCGCCGTCGCCGACCATCACAAACTTCGCGTCCGGAACGGCTTGCACGACTTCGGCCGCGACTCTCACAAAAGCAACCGGATCTTTCTGCTCCTTGAAACAGGCTATCATTCCGGCGACTTTCTCCTCGGGCTTTATTCCGAACTCGTTTCTTATCTTCGTCGTGTCGTACGGCTTTGAGAATTCGTCCAGGTCAATGCTGCTGTGAATTACCGAATACAGCTCTTTCGTTCCGACGCCGTATTTCAACCCTTTCTCAACATCAGCCGTGGTAACGGCTATAAGGGCGTCCGTAAACTTCGCCGCGGCGCGTTCAAGCGCTATAAAGATACGTTTTTTCAGCCTGTTCTGGAAATCATTGAAAGAAAATCCGTGGATGGTGTGAACTATGACGGGAACGCGGGCCGCACGGGCGGCGTATCTGCCAAGCATTCCCGCTTTTGAGCTGTGCGTGTGAACAATATCAATTTTCTCCGCTTTCATCAGGGCTTTGAGTTTTTTATAACACCTGTAATCCCACAGCGGAGAGACCGGGTGTTTGAGCTCCGGAAGGAGAAACATTTTCGCGTCTTTAATCTTCTTTGCTTCCTCAACGAGCACCCCTTCAGTCCCGGCCGCAAGAAAGACATTATATTTTGAACGGTCGTGGTGAGCGACAGAATAAAGCGTGTTCTGCTGGGCTCCGCCGAGTTCAAGTTTTGTGATTATGTGCAGCAGGTTCTTTTTAGGCGTCAAGAATGTCCTCCGCGGCGTTTTTGCCGTCAAGCAAGGCGTCTTCCATGGCTGAATAGGCCCAGCCGCCGTACCTGCCTGTGGAGACAATTCCTTTGGAGCAGAGGTAATCAAAGATGAGGCTTGTGTTTTTCTTGTATTCAAGGTCGTAAACCACGTAAGCGAAGGGAATATCCAGCGGAAGTTCCGCGAGGATAACATCTTTTGGCTCAAGTATTCCTGCTCTAATCAAGCCCTCTTTTATCTTTGCCGCTGCCGCTTCCCTGTCAAGGGTTGTTCCCCCCGGATAGGCAACTTCCGCGTAAAGGGAGGTCGTTCCGGCGGGCGCGAGATGCTTTGCCGCATTGGAGTAAAAGCCTACCCTGTAGAACGGGAGCGTTTTGTCGGGGAAATAGATCCAGTGCTTGTCGGATATTCCTTCCCGCTTTATGCCCAGGTTTAAAGCAAAAACAGAAGTGTACTTGAGCGAAGCCGCGGCCTGCTTCACGGCGCCGGGCGCCGAGGGAATCATTGCTATCAATTCCGTAAGCGGCATTGTTGAAATCAGGCGGCCGTATTCAAAAACTATATTGTCGTTTACCGTTACCGAACGCGCCGAAGCGTTGATTGAACAAATACGGCTTCCGAAGCGTATCTCGCCGGCAAGGGGCGCCAGGGCTTTCGCGGCTTCCCCCGCCCCTCCCGCTGACGGGTAATAAAACGAAGCGTTATAGCCTTTCTTCTTGGGGTCGTTTTTTTGGGAAGGGGTGTACGCGGTCGTGCCTAGATACAGCATCGCGTCAAGATCGAATTGCCACATTTTTTCGTTGTAGGGAAGCATGAAGTTCTCAGCGATGCCTTTGCCGTACTCGCCGAGAATCCACTCTTTGAAGCTTCCGTAATTCTCGCGGGGCTTGCGTTCTTTCAGGCCCTTCTCGCAGGCGGAAACAACCGTCCTGTCCTTTAGTTGGCTGAAGTTGTCCTGGAAGGGATAATCTATGATTTCATTTCCGGCGCGCACGGAAGCCCTGCGCTTTATCTCGTTCAATTTACCGCCGAGCAGGCCGAAAACAAGGTCTTTCGCGTAGGCATTTTTGAAGTGAAAGTAATGCCCTGTAAAATCAAAGACGAAACCGTTCTTTATGAAACTGGCCGAGAGGCCGCCGGGAAAATTGTTTTGCTCGAAGGTTAACGGTTCAATACCGGATTTTTTCAGGTGGAAAGCCGCGGAGAGTCCGGCGAGGCCGGCGCCCGCTATTATCGCCCTCTTAGTCATCGCTAAAACTTATTCCAGCGGAGCACTTCGTCAAGTTTTAATTTAGGAACATGAATGACGCCCGCTTCGTCAAGCCAGTATTTAATTGAACCCTTATACTCTTCAACGACCGGGGTTTCGGCAATGTAGCCGAGTGAAATCACCGAGTCAATGTCAAAATCCATAGGAATTTTGAATAATTCCCGTATCTTATCGCGGTCAATGGCTCCCTGCCAGCAGCAGCCTATGCCTTCTTCCCACGCGGCAAGCATGATATTCTGCACCGCCGCTCCCACGTCATAGGCAGCTGTAGTCGATTTCACCGGCTTGTCTTCCAGCACAATGATATAGGCTGTAGGCATTTCGCCTGATTTCGGGACGCCTTTGGGCGCGATGTAGCCGGCCCAGCGCACATGCTTGAAGAGTTCCACGCCCAGGGCGGCGTCGTCGATTATCATGTAGTCAAGCGGCTGCCGGTTCCCTCCGCTCGGAGCGAGCCTCGCGGCATTGACAAGCCCTGAAAGTATTTCTTTCGTGACAGGTTTTTGTTTAAACTTTCTGATAGTCCTTCTTGCTATGATGGCATTGTAAACATATTTTTCAGGCATATTTTCCTCCGGGTTTTTAACGGTAACCGGCTGCTACTTTCCCTGGGGTTTCGCGGGCGCGGGAGAGGCGTTTGACTGGGCTGCGGGAGCCTGCGCTGTCTTTTTCAACACCGCCGTGACGTCAACGCGGATGGTTACCTCGCCTTCGTCAGTCTGTGTTGAAGAAATATTCTCGGCGAAATCCACATCCATATCCGAGTCTTTGAACTTTATGACTTTTTTGACCGCGGCCACCTTCTCTTTTGCTTCCTTATAGGCTTCGCCCTTGGCTTTTTCTATGAGCTTCTTCAGGGTGTCTTCGTTAAAATGGAAATTGATGAACTCGCTCTTGTCCGCGGAGGATTCATCCAGCACCTTGACTTTTGAAACGCCCTTGGTCTGCTGGGTCTTGGACTTGCCGGTTCCCGCGGAGGTGGCGCTGAATACTTCCGAGGGAAGCGTGACCGGCGCCTCGGCCACAACGGTCGCCCCGAATTGTTTCGCGCGGTCCAGTATCTCGAAAATCTCGTCCATCTTAAGCTTGCCGAGATCGTTTAAGGAAAGAGTTGTTGCTATGGTGTACTTGGTCCTTTTGAAGCCCGCCTGGGGTTTACCGCCGAGAGAGAAGCTGTCCTTCTCGGTATAGTTGATGACATCCGGGGTGAAACCGAAAGACTTGAACTGTTCTTTCTTGAGACGGAACAAGCTGGTGAGACGCCAGATAATTATATCCAGTTTCTTTTCTAAGTCCTTTGACGCGAACTGCATTGAATCTTTCATGTCTGACTTTACGGTAAGCTGTATAAACACGTTGTCAGGCTTGCCCGTCGCTATTCCCGTGCCGCTGAAGGAAAATCCCGAGACCTTTCCCCCTGTTATCTTCAGGTCTTTCGCAACGCCGGTTCCTATCACGTCCAGGGTGTTTAGCAGGCTTGACTCTATGTTTACGCCTATCTCGGAGGGCGCGAGAGAACTGCCCGAAGGCTGGGGAGCTCCTTCCGTTTTTGCTTTCAGGTCCTCGGGTTTCAGGTTTTTATCCTGCGCGGGCTGGGGAGTTGATGCCGCCGAGGGAAGGTTCACCCCCGAGGAAAGATTATCAGGCATGCTCATAAGGTCAATTTCTATGAGCTTTGAAGGAAGATATCCTGTTGACGACATTGTTATAACAACAACCGTCGCAAGCAGAGCGTGCTCGACAAGTGAAACTATAAAGGCTATGCGCTCGGGATTTACGCGCTTTTTTCTTCTCAGTTTAGCCAAACTATTTTTTCTCCGACTTTATCTGGGTTGTGGAAACAAAAAGCTTGTCCGCTCCGGCTCTTCTTGAAGCGTCCATCACCGAGACTACAACTCCGTGTTCGGCCTTTTTATCGGCGTTTATGACAACAATCTTGGTCTTGCTTTCGACAAGCAAAACCGAAAGGGGTTCCATAAGCCTTTCCGGAGCAATCTCGGTGTTGGCCAGGTAAACTTTCCCCTCCGCCGTTACGCTTACTATGATGTTCTTCTCGGGCTGAACATCGGAGGAGACCGCGCCCGGGCGGTTGACCTTCATGCCCGACTGCACGATAAGAGGCGCGGCTATCATGAAGATAATGAGAAGCACCAGCGCCACATCCGTAAGCGGCGTGATGTTTATCTCAAAAAATTGTTTCCTCTTATTTCTGCTGGTATTAATCATCGTGTTCCTCCGCCTCCACAATCTCCTTTCCGGAGACAAGCTCCATAAGGTCCGATGCCGCGACCTTCATTTCGGTGCCGTATTTATTTACCCGGTTTACAAGAAGGTTGTACCCGATGACAGCGGGAATGGCGACAAAAAGCCCGACCACGGTCGCTATAAGCGCCGTACCGATACCGGCTCCGACAGTCTGGAGCCCGCCGCCGCCGACTTCCGCTATGGATGAAAAGGATTCATAAACGCCGATGACGGTTCCGAGCAGGCCGATAAAAGGAGAAGAACTGCCGATGCTTCCGAGGAACGAGAGGTTCTTCTCAAGCTTGTCTGTCTCAAGAAGGGCCGCCCTTTCCATAGCCTCTTCCATAGCTTCGCTCGAGTGGTTGACTCTCTTCAAGCCTTCTTTGAGGACCACAGCGACCGGCCCCGGCGTTTCAGCGCAGAGGACTATGGCCTGCCTGACTCCGTCAGTGCTGAGCTTGCTGCCTTTCCTCAGCATGCTTTTCAGCTTCGCCATAAAAGCGCGGACATTGATCTTTGAGAACCTGAAAACCAGGGCTCTCTCAACAATGAAATATATGGACATTACGGAGAAGAAAATGAGAACGATGATGGTTATCATCGCCCAGGTGTTCTTGACTATCGCTTGAATGACTCCTACACTTTCCATTAATGCCTCCTTTTTCCCGCGCTACGCGGGGCTTCCGGATATATTACTCTTCTTTTTTACCCAAACCGGGGATTATATCTCCGGCCTTTATTTTATGCTCTTTAAACCAGCCCTGATTTGTCTCAAGCGCGTAAATCACTTTATCTTTTGAAGTTACCGGGGTCAGGTCATTCGGCTGCATGTCCGCGATTTCTTTAATAACTCCGCCGGCGTCAATAAAGGCGATGGAAAGCGGAACTTTGGTGTCTTTCATCCAGAAACTCACTTTATCGGGGGCAAGGAAAACAAAAAGCATCCCCGCGTCTTCCGGAAGGCTGTCGCGGTACATGAGTCCTGCCGCCCTTTTTAACGGGGAATCGGCAATTTCAACTTTGAGTTTCGCGTCTTTAATGGAAAGAGTCATTTTGGCC
>CAITPB010000246.1 GCA_903894145.1 Candidatus Firestoneibacteriota bacterium
ATTGACATAGGGCGAAGTCTTATGCACGAAATCATACGCGGAAATCTCAACGCTGTTCTTGCCTGACGCCTGCCCTAAAAGGAGGAACGGAAGGCACGCAAGAAATACGGCAATTATAAATTTATTCATATTATACCCCCTACTGCATTTAGAATACATTGTATCTTATTCCGGCGTTAACTATCAAGTCAGTTTCTACTGCGGTCCGAAAGACTATGCCTCCTTCTCCAAAGAGGTTTACCCCGGCAAGTAATGGTAATTCCGCGCCTATTTTTGCGTCTGCGGACGCGTAGAAAACAGAGTCATTCAGGTTTACGCCGCCTGTTCCTGAGACGGAGTTATAGAATTTAATGGTTTTCCAGCGGCCCCAGGAGAAAAATCCGCTGAGATTTATTCCCGTGTCGCGGCTGTCCTCCGTCCTGCTAAGAAAAGCGCCTAATCTTACCGCCACGTCTTTAGCGGGGGAGAACAGGCGGCCGCGGGCGGAAAACAGATATGTGTCAAAGGCGAAGATTGTATTTGGCTTGAGCTCGACGAAATCATAAAAAGCGGCTTCCAGAGAGAAATCCCCCGGCGCTTCGCTTTCTAACGCGCAAACTGCAAGCGGCGCGAGCGCCAGAAAAAGAAAAAAGAATGATTTAAACATTTCATGTCCCCCGGCTGACTTTCTATTTCTATTTTACCGATATTTCTCTGACAGCAGGAAATTTACAGAAATAGCTTGTTGTTCTGCCCCTTGCAGAGTATATCAAACTTTCCGCCTGTTTGCCTGTTATAAACCGCGGGAAACGGCCTCTTAGTTTGTCCTTGAAATTGCAGTTTGCAAGGCGGATAATAATCACACAGAACGGTCTGTTTCTATTGGTAGGGGGGCTATGTTCTGGAAAAATCATTCCGACAAAGGTTTAAGGCACAGCCAGATTTTAACCGAAATCATGTCAAAACTTTCCGGGCAAAACATCGGCAGGCAGATGACTGAGGTTGTGAGCGTTCTCGGGAAGCAGACTCTTGCCGTAAGAGCCTATGTCTGCATGGATGACGCGCAAGGTTTTGCCTCAAACGTTGAATTTGAGTGGCATATTCCCGCAAACCACCAGCCGAACGCATTCAATCATATTCTTTATACCGATCAACCCTCCTTAAAAAAAATTCTGGCCGGGAAAAATTATGTTGCGGCTGAAGATACTTCAAAACTGCCCAAAGAACTCTCTTTGTGCCTTAAGGGAGTAGAGATTTACTCCTGGGCGGCATTTCCTCTTATTGTAAATTCCAAATGCATCGGCTTCCTGGCTCTTGACAACTGCAAATATATGCGATTTTGGACAAATGATGACTATGATTTCTTGTCCTCGCTCGCAAAGATTCTGGCCGCCGAATTGGAAAATATGAGAACAAGCGGGGAGTTTCAGCTGCGCAGGAATGACTCCCAGTCATACTTTGACACCATAGACGAGATCATTGTAGTGGGGGACCTTAACGGCAACCTGCTTTACGCGAACCAGGCTGTGACAAGAAAGCTCAAGTACAAACCCGAAGAACTCAAGAAAATGAAGATACTTGAACTTCATCCCGAGAACAGGCGCGCCGAGGCCGCAGCTATTCTGGAATCAATGTTCCAGGGAGACAGGGACTCCTGCCCGCTGGAGCTTATCGGCAAAGACGGGAAAATACTTCCCGTGGAAACCAGGGTCTGGTTCGGGGAATGGGGCGGCAGGAAATGCATCTTCGGTCTCTCAAAGGATCTTTCCGCGGAGCAGTCCGCGCTGCAGAGGTTTACAAAGATATTTGAAATGAATCCCGAACCCATGGCCTTGAGCGATATTAACAATCAGGTCTTTCTTGATGTGAATGACGCTTTCCTGAAGAAACTCGGTTACACAAAAAATGAAGTTATCGGGAAAAGCGCCATGGAACTGGGCCTGTTTCCGGATTTCAAAAAGCAGGCGAATATCGGGCAGGAACTGGCAAATTCAGGAAAAATAAACGGGGTAGTTCTTGATGTTCAATGTAAAAACGGCGATATTCTTAAAGGGCTTTTTTCGGGCGCCGTAGTGGAAAACCAGGGGAAATCGGTCTATCTTACGGTGATGATTGATGTTTCAGAGCAATTGAAGCTGAAAAGCAGGCTTGAAGTGCAGAACGCGCGCCTCACGGCGGTGCTTGAAGGGTCGAACCTCAGCACCTGGACCTGGAATATTCAAAGCGGCGAGTTGATTTCGGACAAGCGGCTGTCAGAGATGCTGGGCTATAAACCGTCGGAGATTTCTCCAGACAGGCATTCTTACGGGCCTGACGCTATTTTCGTTGAGGATCTGAAAAACCTGTTCCATCCCGAGGACCTTACGAAATCAAAAGAAGCGATGAACCGGCATCACAAGAAGGAAACTGAGAGTTACAGATGCGAGTACAGGATGAAGCACAAGGACGGAAGCTGGGTCTGGATGCTGGGGCGCGGGAAGGTGAGCGAATGGACGCCTGACGGAAAGCCCAGCGTCATGCACGGGACCTACTCCGACATTACCCTGAGGAAGAAGGAAGACGAAGCCAAAACTCAGACGCAGCGGCTTGAATCTCTCGGGACTATCGCCGGCGGCATTGCTCATGATTTTAACAACCTGCTTTCCGGTATATACGGCAATATTGAGATTGCCAGAGAAAAACAAAAAACCGGGGTTGACTCTAAACACGAGTTTGAATCAGCCCTGGAATCATTTGACAGAGCTAAAGACCTTGCCAAACAGCTTTTAACATTCTCCAAGGGCGGCGTTCCTCAAAAAAAGACCTCAAACTTGACGGATGTTATTAAGAAGAATGTAAAGTTTGCGCTGAGCGGCGCAAATGTTTCGGCTGAGTTTGATATTCCTGAGGGGCTTCCACCGGTAGACATAGACGTTAATCAAATAGGTCAAGTTATAAATAATCTTATCCTGAACGCGGTCCAGGCTATGCCTAAGGGCGGGACGGTAAAGGTCGCCTCAAGACTGCGCGAGTTCACAGGGAAAGATATCCCTGCCGGGAATGCTCCGGGAAAGTATGTTGCTGTTGAGGTTTTGGACTGCGGAGCAGGCATACCGCAGGATTTACATGCAAAGATATTTGACCCGTTCTTTACCACCAAGCCTAAAGGCAGCGGCCTCGGCCTGGCTACCTCTTATTCCATAATAAAAAAGCACGACGGGTTTATACAGTTCGATTCCGAACAAGGCAAAGGAACCTGTATGAAGGTTTTCCTGCCAGTGTCGACCCAAAAAATTCAAACTGATAAGAAGGATGAGAAACCGGCCGGAAGGGGCGGCGGCAGGGTGCTTGTAATGGACGATGAAAAAAGCATATTGCAGATGCTGAAGACTATGCTTGCGGTTTCCGGATACACGGTCCTGACCGCGGCTAACGGCGAAGAAGCCATTTCTGCCTATAGTAAAGCTAAAACCCGCAAAGAGCCGGTGAATCTTGTTCTATTGGATCTCACGATTGCCGGCGGTAAAGGCGGAAAAGAGACTGTAACCGAGCTTCGCGGGCTTGACAAGAAGATACCTGTAATCTGTTCCAGCGGATATTCTGATGACGAGGTTATGGCGAATCCTCACAAGTACGGGTTTACCGATGTCTTGCGCAAGCCCTATCTCATGAACGATATTTTAGCGATGCTTGAAAAGCATATAAAAAATGGCGGTTCAGAAGGTTAGCGCTGAGACAATGTGCCCGGCCTTGACGATGGCGAGTTTGTTTGTTAGAGTAATCATAAGATAAAACGAAAAGCCGACCCTTGCGCGAAAGCCCTGGGGGGGAAAGTTACAGCCCGCAGAAGTCCGGGTCCCGGATTGCCGAAAGTATCTTTTTTTGTTATATGGGGGGGGAATATGACATTAGACGCCGTGAGATGCCTTCAGCTTGAGATGGAATCCAGCCTGATGCGCCATATAATAAATACTATCAGCGCTCCGCACGATATTGACGGCTCCCTGAAGACTATCATTCTTGAGCTGAAGAATGCTTTTGAATATGATGCTGTCGGAATCCGCCTGCAAAAAGACGATGATTTTCCGTATTTCGCTTCGGACGGATTTTCCAGGCAATTTCTTGCCACTGAGAACTCGCTCGTTGCCTTGAACAGTCTCGGTTGCCCAGCCAGGGACGATAATGGCCAAATATTGCTTGAATGCTCCTGCGGGCTGGTTCTTTCCGGAAAGCTAGACCCGGCCGACCCTCTTGCTTCCCAGGGCGGCAGTATTTGGACAAATAATTCCGCGGATATTCTAAAGGGCAGGAATTCCAAAAGTCCCGGTCTAAATCCCAGAAAT
>CAITPB010000247.1 GCA_903894145.1 Candidatus Firestoneibacteriota bacterium
GAGCAATAAAGCGACCGACAGGTTCATAGTCAAGAGGAGAAGGTAAATGAGCAGATCTTCGAAGAAAGGGCCTTTCGTAGACGAAAAGCTTCTGAAGAAGGTTCAGGTGCTTGACGAAAAGAAAGAAAAGAAAGCCATCAAGACCTGGGCCAGAAGGTCGTCTGTCAGCCCGGAGATGGTTGGTCATACGTTTCTTGTGCACAACGGCAAGAAATTTATTTCGGTATACGTGACTGACCAGATGGTGGGTCACAAACTTGGCGAGTTCTCGCCGACCAGGACCTTTAAGGCGCACAGGGTCCCTACGGAAAAAGCTACTTCATTAACATAAAGACAGGAGCATATCATGCAAGCGAGAGCAGAATTTAAATATCTCAGGTTGCCCGACAGAAAGATAAGGGTTATTATGGAACTTGTCAAAGGTATTAAAGTTGACAAAGCTTTCAATATCCTTAAGTTCACGAACAAGAGAGGCTCGGACATAGTCCACAAACTTCTCAGGTCGGCTGTTGACAACATCTCAAAGAAGAGCGGCGCCAATCTTGACAACCTGTACATATTCAGCGCTTACGCCAACCAGGGCCCGCGCTTCAAGAAACTGCACGCGAGGGCGATGGGAAGAGGCGGCATGATAACGAGAAAGTTCTGCCATGCCTGCATAATAGTTTCCGATGAATACATCGAAAAGAATAAGAAAGCTATGAACAAGATCAAGAAAGCCGCCGCAGCAAAGGCAAAAGCAGTTGAAGTCAAGCCGGCAGAAAAGAAAGAAGTTAAACTCAAGAAGTAAAAGTCTTTAAGGAGGCGTTTTAATGGGGCAGAAAGTTCATCCAAATTCACTCAGGCTTGGCGTTATTCGCGGCTGGGAATCAAGATGGTTCGTTGCCAGAAGCTACGCGGATTGCATCCTTGAAGATTTTAACATAAGAAAGTTCATTGGCAAGAAATGGTCTCATGCAGGAATAGCTAAGATAGAGATTGAGCGCACCGTAGGCAAGGTGCTGGTTGTGGTCCACACGGCAAAGCCCGGAATAATCATCGGCAAGAAAGGCACCGAGGTTGACGAGCTCAAGAAAGAGATTCAGAAGATGACCAAGAAAGATGTTTTCATCAGTATTCTTGAAGTAAGAAACCCGGCGATTAATGCCCAGCTCGTGGCGCAGGGAATTGCGGCCCAGCTTGAAAAAAGGATTTCGCACAAAAGGGCAATGAAGAAATCTGTAATTGCTTCTCTTGCGGCAGGCGCGCAGGGAATAAAGATAATGTGCAGCGGCCGTCTCGGCGGCAATGATATAGCCAGGCGTGAATGGTATCGTGAAGGAAGAGTTCCTCTTCACACTTTCAGAGCGGACATCGATTTCGGGTTCGCTGAAGCGCTCTGCACTTACGGAAAGATAGGCATCAAGGTCTGGGTCTTTAAAGGCGAGATTCTTGATGTTAAGACGGCAGTAGAAAGCAAGGACGCAGTTAAGTCCGGAAAAGACGCAAAAGAGCCGGCGCCGGAGATGGTGAATTTGGCCAAGGGCGGGGAAGAGAAGAAAGTAAAATAAAAAGTTTGTAGGGTTTATATGCCGCACTTCGTGCGTCATGTTTTGAAGGTAGGATATGTTTCATGCCAGACTTCGTCTGGCATAGCAAAATAAAGTTTGCAACGTTAAAAACGTAAACAAGAAAGAATAAGGGAGTAGAAAATGCTGTTTCCTAAGAGAATAAAGTACAGAAGGTCGATGCGCGGGCGTATGCGCGGCATGGCTCACAACGGTTCCACTTTCGTGTTCGGCGAGTATGGCATAAAGGCGACCGAGTGCGGTTGGGTGACCGACAGACAGATAGAGGCCAGCAGGGTTGCGATAGTCAGGTCTCTTAAGAAAGGCGGAAAGCTCTGGACCAAAATATTCCCGGCAAAGCCGGTTTCCAAGAAGCCCGCCGAAGTCAGGATGGGTGGCGGAAAGGGCGGACCGGAGTTCTGGGTCTGTGTCGTAAAACCCGGCAGGATTCTGTTTGAGATAGCAGGCGTAACTGAGGAAGTGGCAAGGCATGCTATGACGCTTGCGTCGCACAAACTTCCGGTAAAGACAAAATTCGTAAAGAGGATCGGTTAAAATGAAAGCGAAAGAGATAAGAGACATGTCGGCAGAAGAAATTAAAACAAAAGTTGGCGAGAAAAAGAAAGAACTCAACGAACTTAAAATCAAATTAGAGATGAAAACCCTTGAAAATCCGAGCGTAATTCCCGCTCTGAAAAAGGACATAGCAAGGCTGCTTACCGTCCTCAAGGAAAAAGGAGCAAAATAGGTGAAAGTCGGAAAAAAAACAAGA
>CAITPB010000248.1 GCA_903894145.1 Candidatus Firestoneibacteriota bacterium
GAAAGAATCATGAATAACACCCCTCGCAAGAAACTTTGTTTCAAAACACCTTTACAGGTATTTAATGCGGGTGTTGCACTTCCACATTGAATGTTGCAGTTCATAAGGTTTATAAGGTTTGTAAGGTTTATAAAGTAAGGGCGAAAACAGGACAAAAAAGGAGGAGACATGGAGAAAGCAAAGAAGCTGGTTTTGGATGTTCCTGATTTTCCGAAAAAAGGAATCATATTTAAGGATATTACTCCCCTGCTTGCGAGCCCTAAGGTTTTGCGCGAGCTGATTGAAAAGTGGGTCAAACAGAACAAGAAAAAAGGCATCACAAAGGTAGTGGCGATGGAATCCAGAGGTTTCCTTTTCGGCGTTCCGGTGGCTATCGGCTTGAAAGCGGGATTCGTTCCGGTAAGAAAACCGGGAAAGCTTCCTAGGAAAACCTTAAAAGAAACCTACCAGCTTGAATACGGCACTGATTCGCTTGAGATGCACGAGGATGCCATCAAAAAGGGCGACAGGGTTCTAATAGTTGACGATGTGCTGGCGACCGGCGGAACCGCGGATGCCGTCAGGAAACTGGTTGAAAAAGCCGGAGGCAAGGTCGCGGGACTTTCCTTTTTCATTGAACTCGGTTTTCTTAAAGGGAAGGAAAAACTGAAAGGATTTGAAGTCAGCTCGTTTATTAAATACTAAAACAAATTAGATTGCGCAGATTAGGAAAAAGATTACGCGGATTATTCCGCGATGAGGCGGTTATGGAAGAAGACATGCAGGCAAAAGAGGTTAAGGGTGTAAAGGCAAGAAAGATTGTGTTCTTTCAGATTGCCTCGATACCTCTGCTTGCGGCAATATTGATGATTGTCGTTCACTTGGTAAAGCAGTGCACCTGGATGATCGTGCTGGAAACGGCTGCCGGAACCCTGCTGTTCATTGCCGCCGTAAACCTTATTCTGAACATCCTTTCGATAGTTTCAGGAAAGAACCTTTCCTTCCCCATCAGGACGAATTTTATGCTGACCCGCATGCTCCTGCCTTCTTCATTGCTTATGGGGCGCGCGCTTTTCTCTCATGATGTTCTGCACAAGTCTTTTATCACCTACAGCAACAAGGTCGTTAACTCAAAAAACGCAAAATTCAAGGGTCACGAAATACTCCTATTGCTTCCGCGTTGTATACAGAATGCTGATTGCAAGAACGCGGTCATAAAAGATATACTGCTGTGCGCTTCCTGCGGCAAGTGCGATGTGTCCGAGATAAACAAGATAATTGCCGGTACGGGAATCAAAGCCGCGGTCGTGACAGGCGGCACTCAGGCAAGAGCCCTGTTGTCCGAGTTAAAGCCCAAAGCGGTGATAGCCGTAGCCTGCGAGAGAGAACTTGTGAGCGGAATAATCGATTCCCATATGGTTTATGTGTATGGTCTGCTTAATGTCAGGCCAAACGGTCCGTGTTATAACACCCGGGCTTATATGCCGGACCTTAAGGGCACGATAGATTCCATCCTGGAAAAGTGAACTTCCGGCTCTGATGTTTTTTAAAGGGAGACTTATGGTTAAAGCAGTGAAATTTGAATGTTTCTCGGGAATTTCCGGCGATATGGCGCTCGGCGCGTTCGTTGATGCCGGGGTCTCTTTTGTTTTTCTGTGTTCCGAACTGAAGAAGTTGCACCTTCACGAGTTCTCGCTTGTTAAAAAGAAAGTCAGGCGCGCCGGCATAAGCGCTACAAAAGTTGATGTTGTGATAAAGCACGGGCATTATCACTCTGGACACGAAGAGCATCACCACCACGCTCACGCCAAATACTCCGAAATAGTAAAAGTCATAAAAAAGAGCGGGCTCTCCGCGGAAGTGAAGAAAAGATCTCTCTCGATGTTTGAGCGGCTTGGCGCTGCCGAAGCAAAAATCCACGACTGCCCGATTGAAGAAGTGCATTTTCACGAGATTGGCGCCGTTGATACTATCGCGGATATCTGCGGGGCTGCCGTATGCATGGACTATCTCGAAATCGAAAGGGCCTTCGCTACAAATATAGACTGCGGAGGGAATATCACAATCAATTCGTCGCACGGCGCGCTTCCGAACCCGGCTCCGGCGACCGTGGAGCTTCTTAAAGGTTTTGAATACAGGCAGAGCGACATCCCTATGGAGCTTGTCACGCCTACCGGCGCCTGTATTCTTGCGGAATACGCCGAGAACGGCATGCCATATCCGATAGTTCCGCTGTCAGCGGGCTACGGCGCGGGGGGGAAAGATATAGAGAGCCGCCCAAATGTATTAAGAATCACAATCGGAGAGGCTAACGCTATTCCCGGCGAAAGATCCGGAGGCGAGAGCGAGACCGCGGTGATAGAAGCCAATCTTGACGACATGCTTCCGCTTGCTTTTGAGTCTGTGATGGAGAATCTCTTCGCGGCGGGGGCCCTGGACGTCTTCTTCAGCCAGATACAGATGAAGAAGAACAGGCCGGGCGTCAAACTCACGGTTATTTGCGAAGTGGAGGATATCAAGAAGCTCTCAGCCGTGATATTCCGCGAAACGACTACCTTCGGGGTCCGTTTCTACAAGACCGGCCGCATGACTTTAGAGCGAAATTATGTGCCGGTAACAACAAAATTCGGCAAAATACGGATCAAGACAGGCTCGCTGGGAGGCGAATTGATGTCAGCTTCGCCGGAGTACGCTGATTGCAAGAAACTTGCCGCCGCGAAAAAAATCCCTCTTAAGATTATTTACGAAGAGGCAAAAAGAGTTTTCAAGGCAAAGTAAGCCCGCCAATTTCACTTTATTTGGCAAGTTCTTAACTGCCCGCGTCTTCTCCTACCATATATGGTGGTTTGCTCCGGCGTGTGTGACTGCCTGTAGACGGCTCTCGTTTGACCTAACGCCTCAGAAATGTAGCAAAATTATGCAAATATTTCAAAAAGGATGTTGACAACAAAGGCCTCTTTCTATATAATCTTACTTCCGACTTCACGGCTGAAGCCGGCTTTTTGATATTTTATTATAATTAGTTTGGGATAAGACACGGTGATTGCCCGCAGGGTTCTGCTATTCGCCCATGTAGCTCAGTTGGTAGAGCACATCCTTGGTAAGGATGAGGTCATCGGTTCAATCCCGATCGTGGGCTTTTTGAAATCATAAAAATGAC
>CAITPB010000249.1 GCA_903894145.1 Candidatus Firestoneibacteriota bacterium
GCAATTCATTCCGTGGTCGCGGAGGTTCTGCATGGCATTATCTATTTCAGGGCTTGCCGGATAGCTGTTGTAATACCACATCCAGTAAGTGTGATGCTCATCCCATTCCGCAAACTTGAAAGGAAATACTTCCACGGAAACGGGAAGTTTAGTGGGGCTCTTGCCCGCCATAACCGTTACTTCACCCTTATAAACCCCGGGGGCCGCCGTTTCCGGTATCTTTACCGTTATCCAGAACATTCTGGGAATACCCGCGAAACCATCCGCGGGGCCTTTGACCAGATACCGGCCCTTTACGAACCATTGAATGCCTATCGGAACATATTCATATCTAACGCTCCTGACAGAAATATTCTCCGCCGGGATGCTCTCAGCCGGGCCTTTAAGCTCGGATACAGAGACAGTTATGGAACTCTGGTCCGTTTCCGGAAGCACGCAGAGAGTAATTGGCTTGAACTCTCCGGGTGTTCCGAAGCTTCCGAGCGGCCTTTTAAGGTCGCTCGGGCTGGGCCTGGAATTGGGATAAACATCAACGGTATAGTTGTTGGCGTAAACCGTATAGCCTTTTGCTTTGTCTTCTTTGGACGGTGTGAACGAGTTCTTTTCATCGAAAAACCCTGTGTAGATCTTTCCCATCCTCTTCCACAAACGCATCGTGGTTACCATGTCTTTAAACTCGGTGTGGTCCTTTTCAAACGCCAGCGTATAGGCTTTTTCAACATCCTCGTTTTGTGCCGACGCGAAAACGCAGGCGCAAAGCATTGCGAGAAGCAGGAGCAATTTCTTCATTTTTCCTCCTTGAATTTTCCGGCTCAGAGCCGGCAATAACATTTAATTATATAGTCTGAACCCGTCAAAAGCAACCGTTTTGAAGCCATTGCTTAAGAGGCTGATTTCTGATAATATTGCAATAACTTGAACAGCTAAGCAGTCCGTTCCTTCAATGGCAGGGGTGCCAAATGCGCCGGATCCGTCTTGATTACGACAGCAAAGGCCTTGAAGTAACTATTCCTGATGTTAGGTCCCTTCAGGTGTTTTCAATGAAAAGCTCGCCTGCCCTGAAGTGCGCCGGTGCAGTGGTCACAAAGTCTTTGGCCCGGCCTTTTGGCTCCCGTCCGCTGGCAGAACTTGCCTCGGGAAAGAGAACTGCCTGCATAGTCATATCCGACAAAACCCGCCCCGTGCCGAATAAACTTATCCTGCCTCCTATATTGGCGCTGTTAAAGAAAAGCGGGCTCAAGACAAAAAATGTCGCTATCCTTATCGGCACAGGCACCCACGGCCCGACTGAAGGGAAATATCTCGCGGAGCTTCTCGGAAAAAATATTCCGCGCTTATACAGGGTGGAAAATCACGACTGCCGCGATAAGCGGAGGCTGAAATATCTCGGGAAGTCCTCCGGTGGCGTTCCCGTCTGGATAAATAAAAGTTATTGCGACGCGGAATTAAAGATAGTCACCGGCTTTATTGAGCCGCACTTCATGGCAGGATATTCGGGCGGGAGGAAGGGCGTTTGTCCGGGAATAGCCGGGCTTGATACCATTAAGATCTTCCATTCGCCGGGTTTTCTTGAATCCGCGCATGCCGAAGGGGGAAGTCTTAAGAAAAATCCTTGCCACCTGCTATCGGCAGAGGTTTCGGAACTTGCCGGGATAGATTTTCTTGTCAATGTCACGCTGGATTCAAAGAAGCGGGTAACCGGGATTTTTTCCGGGCATCCGGCAAGAGCTTTTGAGAAAGGCGTCGCGTTTTGCAAGAAGTGCGTTACCGTCAGTACGCGGAAAGCATTTGATGTGGTGCTGACTTCGGGGGGCGGCGCGCCGCTTGACCGCAATTTTTATCAGGCCGTCAAGGGAATCGTCGGAGCCCTTCCCGCGGTGAAAAAAGGCGGCTCGATAATAATAGCTTCGGGCTGCAGGGACGGGCTGGGCAGCGGAGATTTTGCAGGGCTTCTGGACGGATTCAAGAACCCCAAAGATTTCATCAGGAAGATTTCGGCAAAGGGCTTTTTCCGTCTTGACCAGTGGCAGGTGGAGGAACTGGCGAAGGCGATGAAGAAGGCTGAGATAAAAATATTCTCGGAAGGGCTTCCGGCCGGTTTCAATATTCCGGGACTCACAAGAATCCCGGATATTGACGCGGAACTTAGAAAGGCAAAGGAACTCAACCCGCGCCTGAAACTCGGGGTTATCCCGAATGGCCCGTATGTCCTTGTAAAATAAGCTTTTCCAAATGGATGTTTGCATATAGCAGGCGAATACTGATATAATACTTAAAATGTTTTTGCAGGTTTTGGAGGCCGAGAATGAAATTGTTCGTAGACAGCGCGAATGTGAATGAAATCAAAGAGATTGTTGACCTCGGGCTTTGCGACGGCGTTACGACCAATCCGACGCTGGTAGCCAAAGAGGGCAAGGATTTTATGAAGACCATCGAAGGGGTGGTGAAGCTCGTGAGCGGGCCGGTCCATGTCGAGCCAATCGCTGTTGATGCTCCCGGAATAATCAGGGAAGCGCTGGAGTTCGGAAAGCTCGGCAAGAATGTCGTCGCAAAGCTCGCGATGACCAAGGAAAGCATAAGAGCGTCCAGGACGCTGAAAGAGAAAGGGATGAAAGTCAGTTTCACGCTGGTCTTCTCCGCAAACCAGGCGATTGTGGCCGCGAAAGCCGGCGCTGATTTTGTCATACCGTTCGTCGGCAGGCTTGACGACGGCGGGCAGAAGGGCACGGAAGTGGTAGCCGACATAGTCAAGATTTACAAAAACTTCGGGCTAAAGACAGAAGTGCTCGCGGCCTCCATCAGGGGCGCCCAGCACATCCTGGAATGCGCGCTCGCGGGGGCTCATTCGGTGACCATTCCGAAGAGCGTAATCGAAACCATGATAAAACATCCGTACACTGACCTCGGTGTGAAGAAATTCATCGAGGATTGGAAAAAGGTGAACGGATAAGACCGGTTCTGAAGGAGTCGTATGCTTAAGGACGATCTCGCAAAACTTTTGAAGCTGCAGGAAATAGACAGCCGGATATTTGACCAGGAAGCGGAAGCAGGGGGTATTCCCGAAAAGCTGAAGGAAAGGCAGGATGCTTTGAAGGCGAAACAGGACGCCCTGCACGCGATAAAGAAAAAAGCTGAGGATGCGGCCAAGGAAAAGAAGCTCCTTGAATTGGATGTGGATTCCAAAAACCAGCAGATTAAAAAACTGAACAACCAGCTGAACGAAGTTAAGACCAACAAGGAATACTCCGCGCTCCAGCAGGAGATAACCCACGCTAAAGAGGATGTGTTAAAGGCCGAAGAAGCCATCATTGAAAAGCTTATGCTGGATGATGATATCAAGCTTAAGCTCGCGAAAGGCGCCGAGGAAGTAAAAGCCGAAGAGGCGAGACTGAAGGCGGAGGAAGAAAAGCTCACAGCCGAAGGAAAACAGCTGGAAGAAGCGCTAAAGACGGAGAAGACGGAAAGAGAGGCGCTTGCCGCCGGCGTTGAGGACAAGAAACTGCTGGCCCGTTACGAGCAGATACGCGCGAACGCTGGCAACGGCGTCGCCGCAATAACTATCGTAAACAATTCCTGCGGAGGATGCGGAACGATGCTTCGCCCGCAGGAGACCATTGAGATACACAAGTTCACGCATGTGGTTGAGTGCGAGGACTGCGGAAAAATATTCTGCGGTTGAGACTTAAAAAAACAAACAGATAGGACGGCTGGCTGCTTCTGCCGCAAGGCAGGGGAGGAAAGTCCGAACTCCGCAAGGCCGGGATGCCTCGTAACGCGAGGGGGCTTCGGGGGAAACTCCGGGGCAACGGAAAGTGCAGCAGAAAACAAACCGCCCGCCGGCGGGCAACTGCCGGCAGGTAAGGGTGAAAC
>CAITPB010000250.1 GCA_903894145.1 Candidatus Firestoneibacteriota bacterium
ACAGCTGCGCGGTCTTTCTCCGCTGATGATGGACAGTTTTGACAATCCAGATTTTCTGAAAGACTTGCTCGATTTCTCCTCGGAAATAACATTTCGTTTCACTGAAGCAATAGCAAAAACTGCCGGTGTGAAAGTTGTCGCCTTCGGAGAAGCACTTTGCAGCCCTGACTTTATTTCTCCGGAAATGTATAAAGGATTGATAGCTCCGTTCCATAAAAGATTAATGAAAAGAGTTCACGCAGCCGGCGTTGAAGCTGCGGTCATTCATATCTGCGGCAATGTGCTGCCTATTTTTGACGCGGTGCTTGATATCGGAGTGGATTGCGCCGACATTGACGCGAAAGCCGATATTGACGGAATTCTTGAAATGAACAGGAAAGCGGAGAAACCGCTTGGCCTGCGCGGAAACATAGATCCTTCCTGGCTGCTCCGCGCGTCTGCGGCTGAAACGGCGCAAAAGTGCCGTGAGACGCTGGCGGCGGCAAAAGACGCGCCCTGGATATTGAGTTCAGGCTGTGACGTGCCTTACGGCACTCCCGAAGCAAACATGATGGCAATGTCAGAAGCCGTAAAGAGGGGAATATGAAAGAGAAAAAGCAGCAGGAAATGGAGGGTATTCCGGAACAGCCTCCAAAGCCTAAAAAGGAAGATAAGGCAAAGAATACACTTTTAGAGGAAGCGGAGTTTGTGGTATTTGACCTTGAAACAACCGGGCTTGGCGCGAAGTTTGGCGATGAAATAATAGAAATTGCCGGCGTCAGAATAAAGAACGGCAAAGTTATTGACAAGTTTTCTTCCCTGGTAAACCCCGGGAGGCCAATTTCACCCGGTGCTACCGCGGTAAACGGAATAACCGATAAGATGGTCAAAGACTCCCCGCGGATTAACGAAGTTCTGCCTAAATTCCTCGAGTTCTCAAAAGACAGCGTCTTTGTCGCGCATAACGCTTCTTTTGACATGAGTTTCTTGCTGGAAAAAATGAAATACATGAATTACAGGAATTTTAAGGAGAGCGTCTTGGACACGCTTGTCCTTTCAAGAAAGATTCACGCGGCGGAGAAGTCCCACAGTCTGCCTTCAATCAGACGGCGCCTGAATATTAACTGCGAGAGCGAGCACCGGGCGATGGGCGATGTTGCCGCAACAGGCGAGATACTCATTCTTTTTCTTGACACGCTGGTTAAGGGCGGGGCGAGGACGCTAAAAGATATTAATAAGTTCCACGGCGGAGATCCGTTCAAATACGTGAAAATGTACAATGATATGTTGAGGTGAATTCGAGATTCGAAGAAACAGATTCGAAACAAAACAACCATTTCGAATTTGCTTTTACTTTACCGGCACCTTCCAAACTTCTTTCGCGTATTCCCGTATAGTCCTGTCGCTTGAAAACTTTCCCGATCCGGCAACATTCATTATGCTCTTCTTTATCCACGCGGGTTTGTCGCCGTAAAGCGCCGAAACTCTGTCCTGAGCTTCGCAATATGACGCGAAATCAGCGAAACAAAAGAATCTGTCCTTGGTCAGCAGAGACTGCAGAAGAGGCTCAAAAACCCCGTCAGCGCCTCCGGGGAAAACGCCGCTTCGTATCAGCGAAAATATTTCGCCGAGCACCGGCTGGTTGTCAAAGTACTGTCTGATATTGTAGCCGCTTGTTTTTAATTGTTCTACCTCAGGGGTCTTTAGGCCGAAGATGAAAAGGTTGTCGGAGCCGGCTTCTTCGGCCATCTCAATGTTCGCGCCGTCCAGCGTCGCTATGGTTAGAGCACCGTTTAACATAAACTTCATACAGCCCGTTCCCGAGGCTTCGGTGCCGGCGGTAGATATCTGTTCTGACAGGTCAGCGGCGGGGAAGATTCTCTGCGCGAGCGATACCTGGTAGTTTTCCAGGAAAACGAGTTTTATCTTCCCGCCTATCGCCGGGTCGTTATTGATCAGCTCCGCTGCAGAGTTCACGAAGCGGATAATAAGTTTTGCCATTGAATAGCCTGGAGCGGCTTTACCTCCGACCATAAAAGTCCTCGGAACGAACGGGATATTCGGCGAGTTTTTGAGCTTCAGGTATTGCGAAAGGATGTACAGGCAGAACAGGACCTGCCTTTTATATTCGTGGATTCTTTTTACCTGTATGTCAAAAATAGACTTCGGGTCTATGTCCGCGCCGTACACATATTTAAGGTAGGTTGCAAGATCATCTTTATTTGCCTGCTTTACCGAGTCCCAGGCTTTTAAAAATTCGGGTTCTTCCACGAAGGCTCCTATTTCCTTTATGCGGTACAGGTCCCTGGTCCAGCCCGAGCCTATGCTTTCGGTAATAAGGGAGGACAACCCCGGGTTGGCTTCGCAGAGCCAGCGTCTCTGGGTAACGCCGTTTGTCTTGTTGTTGAACTTCTCAGGGTACATGTCATAGAAATCCTTGAACACAAAGGTCTTGAGCAATTCCGAATGCAGCGCCGACACTCCGTTTACGCTGAAACTCCCGACGATGCAAAGGTAGGCCATCCTGACAAGATCCGGGCTAGACCTTTCAATAAGCGACATCCGCGCTATCCTGGCCTGGTCTCCGGGGAATTTCTTCTCGACTTCTTTGAGGAAGCGCGCGTTTATCTCAAAAATTATTTCCAGGTGGCGCGGGAGCACTCTTCCGAGCAGCTCCACGGTCCATTTTTCCAGGGCTTCCGGCATTACCGTGTGATTGGTATAGGCGAAAGTTTTTTTCGCTATTTGCCAGGCATCAGCCCATTCCAGGCATTCTTCGTCCACCAGAACGCGCATGAGCTCGGCAATAGCGAGGGCGGGATGCGTATCATTCAACTGGATGGCTACTTTGTCCTGGAAGATTTGGAAATTATCGGAGTTGTCCTTCTTGAAGCGCCTGACTATGTCGGAGATTGACGCCGCCGTAAAAAAATATTCCTGTTTTAGGCGCAGTTCACGGCCGTTGTAATAATCGTCATTCGGATATAATACTTTTGAGATGTTTTCCGAGGTCAGTTTGTCGTAGACCGCCCGCTCGTAATCCCCGATGTTGAATTTTTTAAGATCGAATTCTTCCGTGCTTCTTGCAGACCATAGGCGCAGCGTGTTGACTACATCGTTCCTGTAGCCGGCAACGGGAACATCGTAGGGCATGGCGAGCACATCGTTTGTGTCTGCCCAGGCGACGCTCAGTTTTCCGTCGCGGAACTCTTTTACGGTTCTGCCGTAATACTTGACACGAATCGCGTATTCCGGGCGCATGAACTCCCACGCGAAACCGTGCTTGAGCCATTCATCGGGATATTCCACCTGCTCCCTGTTTACTATCTTTTGTTTGAAGATGCCGTACTCGTACCTGATACCGTAGCCGTTGCCGGGGATGCCAAGCGTTGCCATGGATTCAAGAAAACAGGCAGCCAGCCTGCCGAGGCCTCCGTTGCCAAGTCCCGCGTCGTGTTCTTCTTCGGCAAGGTCTTCAAGCCTGAGGCCCAGGTCGCTCATCGCGCTTCTTACCGCGTCCTGAATCTCAAGATTTAAGGCGTTATTGCAAAGCAGCCTGCCAATGAGAAATTCCATGGAAAGGTAATAAACTCTTTTCGGGTTGGTATCGTGAAATCCTTCCTGTGTCAGGAGCCATCTTTCAACAAGCCGGTCCCTCACGGCAATCGCAAGGGAGTTGAACATGTCCGCCCGGGTTGAGGTGTACCTGTCCTTTGCAAAGGTATACTCGCGGTTATGGAGGAAAGAAAGTTTTACGCTTTCGCCTGTACTTTTTTTCCTTATAGTGACCCAACCGCTGTTTGTTTCCTTCTTTTCGTCTGCCATTGATTTTCCTTTTATTTATTCGTAAAATACAGTAAAATTATACTGTTTTTAGGCTCTTATTCTCAATGAATTTCTGCCCTAATACTGTTAAGATTTGTTTAAGGTGTTTCTTTTGGTTTTAATTAGTAATAAGCAATAAGTAATTAGCAATAGTTTCCAGCCGCGCCCGTGGCCCAATGGATAGGGTATCTGTTTCCGAAACAGGTGGTTGGCGGTTCGAGTCCGCCCGGGCGCACCAATAAATGCGATTACTAATTGATAATTACTGATTGCTAATTAAAAGCAAAACAAACCGGTCACATTCAACGAGGGCATAAAATGCCAATTGACTTCAAAAAACACAATGAGGAAGTGAAGGAAGTCTGGGAGGCTTACCGGGCGGGAAAGCCGTTCAGGGTGCCTCTCAAAATCAGCTGCAATCCGAGAATGCTCCTGCTTGACCCCGCGCTTAATCCTAAAAAAATAACTTTTAAACAATATTTTGAAAGCCCGGAAATAATGCTTAACATTCAGGTGCAATTCGAAAAATGGAAGAGGCTGAATCTTGAGGATGATTCCGAGATGGGGCTGCCGAACGAGATGTGGTCGCCATATGTTGACCTTCAGAATGTAGCGGAAGCCGCGTGGTTTGGTGCTCCAATTAGTTTCAAGGACGAGCAATGCCCGGATACAGAACCAATCCTGTCCGGGGACAAAAAGAACCTGCTCTTTGACCGCGGGTTCCCGGATCCTATAAGCGGGATTTTGAGGACGGCTCAGGACTATATAGATTACTTTAACAAAAAGGCGAAGGAAGGCGTAAAGTATGAAGGCTTGCCGGTAAAAGGCGGCGGAAAACTGGGTGCCGGA
>CAITPB010000251.1 GCA_903894145.1 Candidatus Firestoneibacteriota bacterium
AGACAAATTTTGATACTATTACGAACAAAGCAATCAAGAGGGTTGAAAGAATCATGAATACCACCCCTCGCAAGAAACTTTGTTTCAAAACACCTTTACAGGTGTTTAACGCGGGTGTTGCACTTCCACATTGAATGTTGCGGTTCATAAGGTTTATGAAACTCTGCGGCCTGAAGGCCGGAGTTTCTCTTTATAGGTGTGTTAATATTATTCATGCCGGATTCATCCTCACCCTAAAGGGTGAGGTTTTCTCCGGCATCTGAAAGATAAAGTAAAAGCAAAAACAAACCTTAAAATAGAACGTAACCAAGGGGCTTAGATGGGACTGGTGTTGGATAAAGCGCCATATATTTTAGAGATGATGCCGGGCGGCAGTTATGTCGTCACATCTATGGACTGGGTGATTAACTGGTCCAGGAAGTCATCGCTTTGGCCGCTGTCTTTTGGGCTTGCGTGCTGCGCTATTGAGTGGATGGCCGATGTAGGCTCAAGGAATGATTTCGACCGTTTCGGCGTATTCCCGCGCCCGACCCCGAGACAGGCGGACCTGATATTTATTTCCGGAACACTTACTAAGAAAATGGCCAGCAGGGTAAAGCGGCTCTATGAGCAGATGGCTGAGCCCAGGTATGTGATTTCAATGGGAAGCTGCGCCAACTCGGGCGGCCCTTTCTATGATTCCTATTCTGTAGTCAAGGGAGTGGACAAGGTTTTGCCAGTGGATGTTTACATTGCCGGCTGCCCGCCGCGTCCCGAGGCGGTGTTGCTTTCGATACTTAAACTTCAGGAAAAAATAATGACGGAGACCATTTCCGGGGCTGGAAACAAAAAGAGATAATGTAGTGATTACACCGATGGAGTCGCCGATGTCACCGACAGACCAACAAGGTGTATCGGTGCCATCAAACAATGTACTTAAAGTATTTATGAGGCAAAATGAACGAGAAGGAATTGCTCGCTAAAATAACGGAAAAGTTTCCGGCGGTTATTGAATCCAAGCCTGCCGCAGGCGCTTTACCCGCGTTCAATCTGACTCTTGACGTGCCTGCCGCTTCAATTGCAGACGTCTGCGCCTGGCTTAAAACCGGCGGGCTGAAATTTGATTATCTGGCAGCCCTTTCCGGAGTAGATCTTAAGGACAAACTGCAGGTTGTGTATCACCTGTATTCGCTGGAAATGAAGCACAAACTGATTCTAAAGGCTGATCTTGACCGGCTGGCCCCGGAACTTCCCTCGGTTAATTCCGTCTGGCAGGCGGCAAACTGGCACGAGAGGGAAACCTATGATATGTTCGGCATAAAGTTTAACGGACACCCTTACCTTGAAAGAATTCTTACCGCGGAAGGTTTTGAAGGCTACCCGCTCCTGAAAGACTTTATCGCAAAACCGGACCAATATGACTGAGCAAATTAAAAATACCGGCTTCGAAGAGATGACCCTGAACATGGGCCCGCAGCACCCGAGTACTCACGGCGTGCTGCATCTCCTTTTGAAGATGGACGGAGAGGTTATCACCGAGGCCCGACCGGACATCGGGTATCTGCACCGGGGCATGGAAAAGCTAGCCGAGAAGAGGACTTGGGGAGCGAACATTGCGCTTTCCGACAGGTGGGATTACATCGCCTCAATGTCGAACAATTTCGCGGCAGTGCTTGGTCCCGAGAAACTAATGAATATCACCGTCCCCAAGAGGGCTGAATACATCAGGGTCATAATGGCGGAACTTAACAGAATCGCGAGCCACCTGATCTTTTTTGGAACTTACGGCATAGATATCGGCGCTTTCACGCCTTTTTTCTACGCGTTCCGCGAAAGGGAGATGATTCTTGACCTTTATGAGTCAGTCTGCGGCGCGCGCCTCACGTATAACTATTTCAGGATAGGCGGCGTTTCAGCCGACCTGCCCGCGGATTTTGTTCCTGGAGTGAAGTCGTTCATAGATTACTTCAGGCCTAAGCTCAAGGAATATGACACCCTGCTTTCCACGAACCCCATATTTATGGATAGGACTGTCGGGGTCGGAAATATCTCTAAAGAAGAAGCAATCGACTGGGCGCTTTCCGGACCGAATATAAGGGCATCCGGAGTTAATTTTGATATCCGAAAGGACGATGCCTATTCCGTTTACAATGAGTTTGATTTCAACATACCTACAGGAAAGAACGGCGACTGCTTCGACCGTTATATGGTCAGGATGAATGAGATGAAGGAATCCGCCCGTATCATAGAACAGGCGATTGAGAAACTCGAGCCGGGCGATATTATTGCAAAAGTTGCAAAGGTCGTCAGGCCACCTGCCGGCGAGATATACACGCATGTTGAAGCCCCAAAGGGTGAACTTGGAGTTTACTGCATCAGCGATGGTTCTACCTTGCCTTACAGGTACAAGGTGAGAGGACCGTCCTTCGTGAACCTCGCGATACTGCAAAAGATGCTCAAGGGTTTAAAAATAGCGGATGTTGTCGCGGTATTGGGAAGTATTGATATAGTTTTGGGAGAGGTGGACAGGTGATTTACGCATCACAAAGCCTCGGAGACCTTTGGGCATGGGCGCTGAATCAATTTGCCGTTTTCTGCGGCTGGCTGGGCATACCTGAAGTTATCCGTTATACTGTTGAAAAAGGCGCCTACGCCGTAGGCCTGCTGGTCTTTATCTCGCTGACAGCGCTTGTACTTATCTATATGGAAAGAAAGGTCAGCGCGCACATGCAGCTCCGCTACGGTCCCATGTGGACCGGCGGCTGGCACGGCTGGTCGCAGACCATCGCCGACATGATTAAGCTGCTTCTCAAGGAAGATGTTATTCCCGATAAGGCAGACAGATGGGTTCACAGAATTGCTCCTATCGTTATTTTCGTGCCGTCGCTTGTCGGTTTTCTTGTGATACCTTTTGATAAGTATCTGATCGGAGCCGACCTGAATGTAGGAATACTTATAATATTCGGTTTCTCTTCTATTGCCGTTCTCAGCATATTCATGGGCGGCTGGGCTTCAAATAACAAATACACCCTGCTCGGAGGCCTCAGGTCCGCAGCTCAGATGATTAGTTACGAGCTTCCGCTGGTCCTTTCGGTGCTTGGAGTTGTCATGACTGTCGGCAGCCTTAAGATGTCAGATATTGTGATGGCGCAGAAAGATGTCTGGTTTCTCTTTACTCCGAACTTCCTAGGGTTTATCATCTACATCATAGCGGGAACGGCTGAGGTAAACAGGACCCCGTTTGACATTCCGGAAGCGGAATCAGAGCTGGTCTCCGGCTATAACACGGAGTATTCAGGCCTGAAGTACGGTTTCTTTATGCTTTCGGAGTTTACCAACACATTCATTATATCAGCCATTGCCGCCACCTTCTTTATGGGCGGTTGGAACGGCCCTTCTTGGCTTCCCGGAATAGTCTCTTTCCTGGCGAAGACTTATCTGATAGTTTTTCTTCTTATGTGGTTCAGGTGGACCTTCCCGAGGTTTAGGGTTGACCGCCTTATGGATTTTGGCTGGAAATTCCTGCTGCCGCTTTCATTCTTCAACATCCTCATGATAGCGGTCTGGATCCTGGTGACAAAATGATAAAAATATTCAAATATACCTGGGCGATACTCAAGGGCATGGGCATAACATTTAAGTATTTCTTTATAAGGCCTGTTACCGTCCAGTATCCCAAAGAGAAGGTAAAAATATCTTCGCGCTGGAGAGGTACTTTGAAGCAGCTTAGAAACGAGAAGGGCGAAGAAGCTTGCGACGGCTGCAGGATTTGCGAGAAAATCTGTCCCGTCAACTGCATCTCCATGGAAGTTTATAAGGATGAAAAAAAGAATAGAAGGTTTACGAGCAGCTACGTCGTGAACTTCGGGCGCTGCATGTTCTGCGGGCTCTGTGTTGAAGCCTGCCCGAAGAAGTGCCTGGTGCATACGCCTGATTTTGAATTCTGTGCTTATGACCGTGAAAGTCTTATTCTTGCGAAGGACAAGATATTAAGGTAGATTTTTTACCTCTATTTTTCGTATAATACTCAACTGGTTGCTGTGAAACTGCTTTAAGTTGATTACACCGATGAATAAATATGATGACACGCATAAATCACGGTGGTGTGTCGGTGACTTCAGTCTAAATCGGTGCAATCAAAATGTCTTTTGCCTTTAATCAACAACGACTTGCCGGGATGGTGGAATTGGCAGACACGTGCGTTTAAGGGGCGCATGGTTCACGCCGTGCGGGTTCAAGTCCCGCTCCCGGCACCAATATTTTCGCGCAGCGAAAATATTGGAGAGCAATCGAGAATAGAAAATAGGTTGAGTCTCGATTGCGGTCTACTCTCTATTTTCCAATATCAAGCCAGGCAGCCACACCAATCATCCGCGCGAAAGCGCATATAACCGGAGGCCTAATATGATAGTCATCGGAGAAAGAATAAACGGCACCAGAAAACTAGTAGGAAATTCCATCCAGACGAAAAATAAAGACCACATCATCAAAGAAACCAAGGAGCAGACAGAAGCCGGCGCGCACATGATAGATGTCAATGCCGGAAAGAATCCTGCTTCTGAAGTGTCCGATATGCAGTGGCTCATGGAAATAGTCCAGTCAAACACTTCGCTTCCGCTCTGTCTCGATTCTGCAAACCCCAAGGTAATTGAAGCCGCGCTTGCCGCGAATAAGAATGGCAGGCCCCTTGTGAACTCGGTTACAGATGAAGGAGAGAGAATCAACGGCATGATGCCTGTAATTATGAAGCACAACGCGATGGCAGTCGCGCTTTTAATAGACGAGAAAGGCGTGCCTGACACGGTTGAGCGCAGGCTGCAAATTGCGGACAGTCTAATTCCCAAGATGCTCAAACATGGGATTAAGGTAGAAGATATTTACGTTGATCCCTGCATCTTTCCTCTTTCCACCAACACTATGTACGGCTTGGAAGCCGCAGAATCCATTCTCAAAATCAAGGCTCGTTTTCCGGGCATAAAGACCACCTGCGGGCTCAGTAATATTTCCTTTGGTTTGCCCCTTCGCGGACTTATGAACCAGGCTTTCGTTGTCATGCTTATGTGCAACGGACTTGATTCCGCCCTCATAGACCCGCTTGACAAGAAGATGATGTCTCTTATTGCCGCGACCAGGGCGCTTCTTAATAAAGATGATTTCTGTATGGAGTATGTGGTGGCAGCAAAAGAAGGCAAGCTCGTTTAAGCAAAATTCGAAGCACTAAATTCGAAATTCGAAAGCACAAAAACAATGCCCATCAGTATTACGAATGCGCTTAAATGGCTCAACGGCTTCACTGATTACGAAAAGACCACTTCTTATTCGTATAATGCCGCCTATTTTGACCTCAAGAGGATGGAATATCTCCTCACCCTGCTCGGTTCTCCCCACAAGAGTCTTTCGTGCATTCACATTACCGGCACTAAAGGCAAGGGTTCCACCTCCTATTTCTCCGCGTCTATTCTCTCAGCCGCGGGTCTAAAGACAGGGCTTTACACTTCTCCTCATATAATCTCAATGAACGAGCGTGTCAAAATAAATGGCAAGGATATTAGAGGAAGGGAAATAGCGGCGCTTGTTCCTGCCCTCAGAAAAGCCGTCAAGAAAATCAAAAAAACCCGGTTCGGCCTGCCAACCTACTTTGAAGTCTACACAGCTTTGGCCTTTCTGCATTTCAAGCGGGCAAATTGCGGCGCGGCTGTGCTGGAAGTCGGCATGGGCGGGCGGCTTGACGCAACAAATGTTATTACACCGTTTGTTTCCGTAGTTACCCCGATTAGTTTGGATCATGTCAAAGAGCTCGGCGGTACCCTTGCGAAGATTGCCGGAGAGAAAGCCGGGATAATAAAGCGTTTTGTGCCGTGTATAATTGGAAGACAGGAAAGGAATGCGCTTCGCGTTCTTTTGATCAAGACGAAGAAAAACGTTTCCAGGGCAGTTCTGTTCGGACGGGATGTCATTATAAGAAACCTTAAGGTTTCTCCCGACGGAAGCGTGTTTAATCTTTCAACTCCCGCGGGTTCGTATAAGGGTCTTACAATTAAGATGATAGGAGCCCATCAAGCGGATAACGCCGCTTTGGCAGTCTGCGCGGCGGAAAGCGTTCTGGCCTCGCTTGGGATAGGGGAAAAGACGGAAGAGGCCGTAAGGTCAGGGCTTAAGAATGTGAAGCTCCCGGGCCGCCTGGACTATAGGCCGGGCCGTCCTTCGATGCTTCTTGACGCCGCTCATAACGAGGCCTCGGCGCGGGTGCTGCGCGAAACCATCAAAGATTTCTTCCCGGACAGGAATCTCATTCTTGTCGTGGGTATGTCCGTAAACAAAGATATTGAGGGCGTGAGAAGCATTCTCTTTCCGCTTGCGGACGCGGTAATCGCTGTGAAGTCTTCTAACTACAGATCAGCTTCACCTGAAGAAGTACTAGGCAACCATGAAGGCCGCGCGTTCCAAACCGTTAAAGAGGGTATGAAGGAAGCCCGGCGGCTCGCAGGCAAAAACTCGCTAATAGTCGTTACAGGTTCATTCTACGTGCTTTCAGATGTTTATCTGTCAGGTGGTCTAAATAGGCATTAATTTGGTCAATTGTTTTACGTTATAAACGTTAAGAACGTTACGAACG
>CAITPB010000252.1 GCA_903894145.1 Candidatus Firestoneibacteriota bacterium
GTTCAGTTCTTCAAAAAATATCAGATCGGTCTCTTTCTTGTTCTGGATTGTTTCGTAGGCGTGGATTACGGTGGAATGATCCCTTCCCCCGAAGTTCTGGCCTATTTCCGGCAGGCTCATGTCTGTGAGTTCTCTGGTTATATACATGGCAACCTGCCTGGCAAAAGCCACGGGTTGGGTGCGTTTCTTGGTTATCATGTCAGATGGTTTGAGTTTGTAGAACTTAACTACGGCTTCCTTGATGGCTTCTATGGTCACCCTCTTCTCTCTTTCCCCGATGGAACTTTCTTTCAGGCACTCTTTTGCAGTTTCAATGGAAAGTTTTGTTTTAGTTATGGAAGCGTAGGCGATAACCCTGGTAAGACAGCCCTCGAGCGCCCTGACATCGTCTTTCACGAGGTTCGCTATGTATATCGCGACATCGTCTGGCACGGTGATCTTTTCTTTCTCCGCTTTATTCTTTAAAATCGCGACCCTCGTCTCAAGGTCCGGCGTGCCGATATCCGCGATTAGGCCCATCTCAAATCTGGACCTAAGGCGTTCTTCTATTTTTAATTCCTGCGGTTTTCTGTCTGAGGTGGTGACGATCTGCCGGTTTGCGGAATAGAGCACATTGAAAGTATGAAAGAATTCTTCCTGCATCGCTTCTTTTCCCGCAAGGAACTGGATGTCGTCAATGAGCAGGACGTCAATATGCCTGTATTTATTGCGGAACTCATTTATGCTTCTGCCCGTGAGAGCGCTTATCATCTCATTTAGAAACTGTTCGGAAGACAGGTAAGCAATCTTCAATGTAGGGTTCTCGTTTCTGATCTGGTTTCCTATCGCCTGGAGCAGATGGGTTTTGCCGAGCCCCACTCCGCCGTAGATAAAGACCGGGTTGTAAGTTTTTGCGGGAGCTTCTGCGACGGCTACACAGGCGCCGTACGCATACCTGTTGGATAAGCCGACAATGAAATTGTCAAAAGTATATTTAGGATTTAGCGGATTGCCGATAACTACATTATTATCGTACTGTTCGGTCTGTCTGGGGGCTTGCTGGGGCTCTTCCTGGACGACAGGGATATCGGCCGAGGCTGATACAATAATGTTCACTGAGGCCTGTTTGTTCAAAACAGCGCTTAATGCCTCATTTATCGCTGTTTTGTACTTGGATTCAAGCCATTCTTTTGTGAAATTATTGGGCACTTCTATTGAAAGCAGGTTGTTTTCCATGGAAATGGCTTTTATAGGAAGAAACCACCTTTCAAAGCCATGCTGGTTGACGCGTTCCTTGATAAGGCTTAATGTATCGTTCCAAATTGCAACACTGTCCACGTTTACTCCGTAAAAAGAATTATCCACAGGTTTATCCACAGCCACCAACCTACGAATTAGCTTTAATATACAATCATAATTAGAGTTATCAACAGTATCAAATGCGTGGTATATGCAGCTAAAGTTATCCACAACATATTGTGGTGCTTTTTCCCCCAGAAACACAAAAACCAGCTTTCGCTGGTTGTAGTAACTATATGTCAGAAAGATCCAATTCTCCCTAAAAACACTCATTCGGTTTGTTCCCTTATTTCCTGCAGCAATCATATATATTCAATATTTGAATGCAAGTCAAGAAATATTTTTGTTTTTTTTGAAATCGATATGTACTATAATGACCCTGCTCAAAAATTAACAGGAGGAACAATGGTAAAGAGAACTTTTCAGCCGCACAACAGGAAGAGGAACAGAACGCACGGATTTTTAAAGAGAATGAGAACTCCGGGCGGGAAACGCGTTGTCAACAGCAGGAGAAGCAAGGGAAGGAAATGCATTATTCCCTAAGCCGGGAAGAGTTCAGTGAAGTGTTTGAGAAGGGAAAGCGGGCGAGTTGCGGCAGGATAACTCTGATGTACACCAGGGACAACGCCGGGTCATTCAAGTTCGGAGTGGCGGTCAGGAAAAAAACGGCGCCCTGTGTAAGGAATAAAATAAAAAGAAGGCTTCGCAGTATTTTGCTTCCGGTATTCAAGACGGCCGGGCTGGGACTTCGCCTGGTCGTCTCGGCTCCGCCGGATTCGGATGAAGCAGATTTTGCCGGGTTAAAAGAAACAGTGGAGAAGGCTCTAAAATCGGCCGGCCTCACATGAAAACTTTCCTGGTCTTTTTACTGAAATCCTACAAGAGATATATTTCCCCTCTCGTTCCGCCGGCCTGCAGGTTTCAGCCTACCTGCTCCGAGTATGCCGCAGAAGCAATATCAGCGCACGGAACCCTTAAGGGAAGCCGGCTCGCGCTGGTGAGGCTACTAAAATGTCATCCGTTCCACCCGGGAGGGTTTGATCCCGTCCCGGAGAAGGAGAAAAAAAATGAGCGTAAATAATAATCCTGGGCCCGGCGCGTCAGGCGGCGGGAACGAAAAGAATTTCATAGTCGCTATGGTGCTTCTGTTTACGGTGCTGGTCGGATTTTCCGTGTTTCAGATGATGCAGCCGCAGCCGAAGGCGCAGGAGGCGGCGCCTGTAAAGGAAGAGGCGAAAGCGGCGGCGGCACCTGTCTTAGAGACGAAAAAAGTTCAACCCGCCGCAAAGAGCGCGTCAGGCAAAGAGGTCGCGCTGGAGAACGACGATATTACCGCAATCTTTGATACCAGGGGCGCGGCTCTTAAAAGCTGGAAGCTGAAGAATATTTTGCTCAAAGATAAACAGGTGGAACTTGTCTGGAAAGACAATACCGAAGGCAGCCCCTTTGTTTTGGCTTCCGAGAAAGCGGGCTTTAAAGACGATTTCATATATACCGCGGAAAAGAAGGACTCCTCCCTGAGATTTTCAGGAAGGGATGGGGCGGGCAACGAGGTTACAAAAGTTTTTACTCTGCAGAAGAAGGGCTTCAACCTTGACTGCGAGATAAGTTTTAAAACGAAAACAAAAGGAATTCTAAACGATGTGAAACTGACGGCCGCGCCGGGCATTGGCTGTCACGACCCGTCCACAAAAATTCCTCCCTTAAACATTTCGAGAGTGAACGGCAAGACCGAGAAGAGCAAGCCAGGAAAGTTCGACCTTGAAGCGCCGCTTGCAAAGGAAATAAAAACACTTTCCTGGACAGGCGTAAAAGACAAGTATTTTACTGTGCTTTTCATAGTTCCGGAAGCCGAGGGCTTTAAAGGAACTGTAAAGAAAACCATGACAGAAATAGCAGACACTAACGGTGTTAAAACGCCGGTTGAAATGCCGGCAGTCTCGCTTGTACTCCCTGAGTTTAAGGGGGAGGAAGGAAAGACTTTTAAGTTCAAAGTTTACTCCGGCCCGCTTATTTACGAGAACCTTATAGAGTACGGCAGCAGCCTGCATGACGCTCTCGATTACGGGATGTTCGGCTGGCTCGGGATAATATTCCTGAAGACCCTGAAATTGTTCCACGGTATGGTGGGAAATTGGGGTGTCGCTATCATTATGCTTTCGCTGCTTATAAAGGGCATTCTATGGTGGCCGAACCAGAACTCGTATAAATCAATGAAGAAGCTGCAGGAGGTTCAGCCCCATGTGAACGCGCTCAGGGAGCAGTACAAGAGCGACCCGCAGAGGATGAACACCGAGATGCTAAAAATCTACAAGGAGAGGAAGATTAATCCGCTCTCCGGCTGTTTCTGGATGCTCATACAGCTTCCCGTGCTCTTCGCGCTTTACGCTATTCTCGGCAACGCGATAGAGATGAAGGGCTCTCCGTTTATGTTCTGGGTCACCGACCTGTCGGGCCCGGACAAATACTGGGTAATGCCGATACTTATGGGCGCGACGATGTGGGTTCAGCAGAAGATGACCCCGTCCACGGATCCCCAGCAGGCTAAGATGATGCTCTGGATGATGCCGATAATGTTCACAGGTATGTCCATCTATTTTCAGTGGCCGTCGGGGCTGGTGCTCTTCTGGTTCGTGCAGAACCTGCTCTCGCTGCTCCAGCAGTATCTTGTGAACAAGGCGCCGGCAGCCGCAACGGCCTGAGGCACATGAAAAAATTATCTCTCCTGTTAATACAGGTCCTGCTTCCGGCGCTGCTTCTTGCGGCGCCGGAAGGGGATGTAACGGGAGAGGCGACGCCAGACCCGCGAATTATGGCGGCGGAGCCGGCTTTAACGCTCCCGGACCCGAAGGCCGCCTGGCTTAAGGGAAGGGATGAAGACGTCGCGAAAGAAGCGGACAGGCTCATAGAAAGTATCCGCGCCGCCGACCGCGACACGCTGGATCTTCCGGAAGCGGGTTTTTCCGTACTTGACTCCAATCCCGAACTCGAAAAACTCCTGAACCGCGGCGTCCAAAACACCGGCGACCTCGAGTATCTCCTTTCCGATCTGAAAAATGGTTTTTACCGCCAGAGAATAATAGAAGCGTTGTTCCTCTGCGCTCCGGAAAAAGCGGCTGATGCTTTCCGCGCCGCCTTGAAGGACAGGAGCTCAGGTGTCAGAATGTCCGCTTTGAAGGCGCTCGCGCAGGCGGGGGAGGCGGGTTCCGGTCAAATGTTTACGGCGCTGCTTTATGACAGGTACGCCCAGAGAAGGGATTATTATCCTATAAGAGCGGCGGCCAGGGATGCGATAGATTTTATTAAGCTAAAAGCGAGCCTTCAGGATCTTAAAGGAAGCGAGCAGGCCTTGAAATACTGCGCGGCGCTTAAGGAAGTGGCCGGAAAGAAGCAGCAATTCTACTGCGAGCTCTGCGGGGCAGAGCTGAAAAGGCTTCCCATGGGTTCCGACGCGGTCTATTCCGCGTATCTTGAATTAAAATCCTCCGCTGCAACCGTCTCCGGGGCTGCTGCGACTCTCACGGGGCAGGAGGGCGCGGAAAACAGCGCCTATTTCTTTCTTTCGGCGCTTGCTTCTCTAAAAGACGCCCGAATAAAGGAAGACATAACGGCCCTTCTTGCCGACAAAGAAAAACCCCTTGTCGGTTTTAGGCTTTTGCTGTTGCTGGACCCTGTGGAGGCGATAAAATCATACTGTCCCGCCGATCTTAAAGCCGGAGACCTCCTGGAGCTGCTGACCGAAAACATTCAAGGCGAAGCAGGCCCGCTTAATTTCGAACCGGCTTCCGACGCCGCTTTCAGGGATTCAATTCTCAGGAAAGTAATGGGCGAAAGAAAGTTTTCTTCATATATAGACGCGGCAAACGGCTACTTTGATCTATTCTTTGACCGCGAAAGGGCCCTCGCCTGGCTTTCCGAGTATGATCCGTCCGCTTCAGGAATGGAACAGCCGTATAACAGAAGCTACGGAAACATGAGAGCGCTTTGCCTTCTCGCGGGCGGAAACCCTGAAGAAGCGGCGCGGTTCAATCCGTACACTCCGGTCCGGGCTTTTAAGAAGTACCTTCCCGCGATAAATATCCTGAGAATGGTGCCGCCGGAATCCGCCGGAAGCCGGCTGGCCGGCGAAGCCCTTTATATGGCGTATCTCGCGCTTGATCTTATTCCCTGCGCGACTCGGCAGTTAACCGCGCTTTCTTCCCTGCCGGCCGCAGACGAGTCCCCCGGGCAAAAATACCTTGCAGAGAGCAAAAGGCTTGGAGAGCGTCAGGCCGAAAGACGGGGAAGTATTGAGCAGCCTGTTGATGCGGGCGAGCCCGCTGTTTTGCTGAAACTTCAATCCGCGGAAACGGGTGTTAAACCCGGCGAAGAGATTAAAGTCATTCTTTCCGTGCAGAATAATTCCGGAGCGCCTGCCTGCATAGTGGATTCTTCCGGTGGTCCCGTTGGTTTTGATGTCGGTCTTTTTGCGGACGGAGTAATAGTGAAGAGGCTCTTTGGCGATGAAACGGAAAAACTTTCGGCGGAAGAGGAAGCCGCGCGTGTTGTTGTCATTGCCCCGGGTTCTTCTTATGAAAAAGAATTTACGCTTCTGACGGGCGCGCAAAACACCGCGGAAAAGGATTATCAGCTCATTGCGACTTACGACGGAGGAAAGCCGCTAAAGGCCTTCGCAAAAGGCTGGACCGGCAAGCTCTTTTCAGAGATAAAGCCGGTAACGGTAAAAAAATGAAAAACGATACTATTGCCGCGATAGCTACGGCGCCCGGGGAAAGCGGCATAGGCATAGTAAGGCTTTCGGGTCCGGACGCGCTCGCCCTTGCGGGACGTCTGGTAACGCTAAAGAGCGGGAAAAAACCAAAAACTCTCTCCACTCACACCATTCATTACGGACACGCGGCAGATCCGGCAACCGCTGAAATTATTGACGAAGTTATCCTTTCCGTGATGAAAGCTCCCGGGACTTACACCCGTGAAGATGTCGCGGAAATAAACTGCCACGGCGGAATGATTTCACTGAGAAGGACGCTGGAGGCGGCCGTAGCGCTTGGCGCGCGCCTTGCGGAGCCAGGCGAGTTTACAAAGAGGGCGTACCTGAACGGAAGAATAGACCTGGCCCAGGCGGAAGCAGTCATTGATATCATCAAGGCAAAAACTTCAGAGAGCCTGAAAGCCGCGGTCAACCAGCTTAAGGGCCGCCTTTCCGCCGAGCTTATGGAAATAACGGAGGAGTTGAAGGCCGCCGCGGCGCTGGTTGAGGCAAATATTGAATTTCCCGAAGAAGGGCTTGAATCAACCGACCTAAAAAAAACCGGGCGCGCGATAAAAAAAGTGAAGGAGAGGCTGCAGGCATTGGCCGGCACCGCCGAAGCGGGAAAGATACTGCGGGAAGGGGCAAAGGTTTCAATTATTGGCAGGCCGAACACAGGCAAGTCCAGCCTCTTAAATGAGCTCCTTGATGAAGAGCGGGCAATTGTTACGCACCTGCCGGGAACGACGAGAGATGTAATCGAGGAATCAATAAACTTGGACGGCATACCCTTCGTTTTATCTGACACGGCAGGCATCAGGGAGTCTTCCGACTTGATAGAAAAGAAGGGAATTCAGCGGACCTTTAATTCCATTGAAGCGGCGGACGCGGTGATTCTTATGCTTGACGGTTCTGTCGGCCTGTCTTTGGATGATGTTGAAGCGGCAAAGAGGGCCCGAGGCAAGAAAGCCCTGCTGGTCATCAATAAATCCGATCTCGCGCAGAAACTGAATGAGAAAGAGGCGGGAAAACTTCTTCCGGGCGCCAAAACCGTAAAGATCTCTGTTCTTCGGGCTAAAGGCATAAAGGAATTAAAAAAAGCGCTGCGGGGGCTTATCGAAGAGAAAGGGATAAGCGGCAGGGAAGATCTGATAATTACTAATTTGCGCCATAAACTGCTGATAGAAGGGGCAGTAACTTCTTTA
>CAITPB010000253.1 GCA_903894145.1 Candidatus Firestoneibacteriota bacterium
ATTTGCCGTTGCAAGCGTCCTGGCGCCGATTCTGAACGCGCTTACATTTGTAGAAATGACTGTATTCATAGCAAAAGTGCTAGTGCCCGCACCCACGCCGAGAACATCCACTATTGAAACTCCGGTTGTTATTATAGGGGCTATTGTGTAGCCGGTGGACTTTGTCCATTTTGTGGGATCGAGGACCGAAGAAGAAAAATCATCAAAGAAATCAAAAACACCGTTGCCGTTAGCAGTTGAAACGGTCTGCGCGGGGTCTCCGTAGTCAATCCTGACTTTTGTTGAAGCCCCCGGAGCAAGCGGCGCCGGCAGTTTGACCCAGATAACCGCCCTTGCCAGGGTAGAAAGCGAGCCCCCGGTATTATTGAAATGTTCTATCCAGTAGTATGCCGGATTACCGTTTACGTCCCTCACTCTTATGTCGCCGCCGTCAGCTCTGACATTAGTCCAAAAATCCTGCTCGGTCGCATAAGAAGGATCTGAAGGGAAATTTGTTATATCTATTCTGTTCTGTAAAATCGTCATGCTGGTAAGAGTGGGGTTGGTGGTGTTTGTTATGGATACATCCATCCGGTGAACCGCCGCTGAAGCGGCAAAAGCCAGGGCCAGAGTCGCCGCGAAGAAAAGAATCTTTTTCATCTTATCTCAACCCTTCTTCGGGATTAACCTTATCATCCTTGAGCTTGTAGAGCTCGGTAAAAGTGAGAGTAAACTTGTGAGTGCCGGCGGTCCCGTCTGCAAAAGCTGTCGGAAGCATGAATCCGTAATCAAACGAACAGCCCGCGCCGATAAGCGGCAGGTTGAACTTAAGTCCGGTGCCGGCAGACAGATTAAAGTAACTGCCGTCGCCAAACCCCGCTCCGAGCCTAAAACTCATGATGCCCAGGTCTCCCGCCCGAAACCCAGTGAGTTCCGTCCCTGCCTGTACTTTGGACAGGTTGCCCCTGGAAATAAGTTCCACTGCCACAACCATATCTTTCTGCCTGTAGGACACTCCGCCCTTAAGCGTGACAGGAAGTTTTTCTTCGGATGTAAGCCCGATATCCGGGGAATTGAAATCATCGATAAAGAGCCCTATGGCGAAATCATTGAAGAATTTCGAGTAGAAGGAGAAACCGAAGGAGATCACGCTTTTTGAGAGCGTGTTGAAATACGGGTTGATATTTGTCCAGTCGTTCGCGGCAAACGCGTTCGACATGTATTTTATGTCAACGCCAAAAGAAGAATTGAGCGCGGAATAAGCGTATGCAAGCTGATAGACACTTTCGGAATAAACGGTGTCGCCGAAGGTATACATGCTGAACCCGAAAACCCCATAGCCTTTTGTCGGGTATACCGCGCCGAGATAGTTCTCGCCGATATCATCGCCGGTACCTATCATGAGTTTATTGTAGGTTAGCTGCGCCTCCCAAACTTTCATGTTTGCTATACCCGCCGGGTTCGCGTAAAGCGAGCTGGCATCATCCGCAATGCCCACAAAAACATTTCCCATGCCAAAAGACCTTGCCGAATAGTCCAACTGGTTGAAGGCGGCATAAATCACGCCGGGAAGCAGTAAAATTATGGCTGCAACAATGGTAAGAAGACTCGTTCTATTTCGCATCTTCACCCTCTTTCCCCGTCTTCTTAGGCAGTTCTCTGAAGGTCAGGGTTAAAATATGAGACCCTATTGAGCCGTCGATAAATCCGAGCTGGTAGCTGAATCCGTAGTCTATACCAACGCTGACCCCGGAGCCCGGCAGAGTGTAATCATAGCCGAAGCCGGCATTCAGTCTTGAATAGGAATCAGAACCTATGCCTCCTCCCAGACGAACGCAGAGATTCGACTTATTGATATTATATTCTCCTCCGACGCTTGCCACCCAGGAGTTTCCGAACATTGAATAATCCGCTTCAGCTATCATACCTGCCATTATCTTTACCGCAGCCCCTCCGGTTATTTTCGGGGAGACCGGGTCGGCAGCCGTGCCGAAATTTATGTCGGGCTGATTGATGTTTTGTATTGCGAGTCCGAAACTGGCGCCTGCCATCCTATAAATCGCGCCGGCGTCAAAACTGAAAGCGGAAGCGCTTTTTTTTCCGGCAAATACAGGATTGGCATCGATACTGTCTCCGGAACCAAGTTCTTTCACAAGATTCTTTACTGAAAGACCGAGAGACAGGTACTGCTTGTTGTCCAGGATTTTTTTGTAGCCGACTGTTACAGCATAGGTTTTCTCGGTATAAACGTCAAGGCCGAACCCTGTGTAATAAATGCCTGCCGAGACGTTTTCGTCAATAGGAACTGCCATCGCTATGTAGCCGTTTGAAAGATCATCTCCGACGCCCGTGTAGGGTTTGCTGTAGGAAAAAGAAATGCTCTTCTTATTGATAAACGCCGTTCCTGCCGGATTTATATACATAGCAGAGACATCATCCGCCATCGCGGTGAAAGCATCACCAAATCCGACAGCCCGCCCGGAATAGTCGTAATATTCAAAAGCCGCCTGCGCGGATCCGGACAAAAACAACAACAGCGCAAAAAATAGCTTTTTCATCAATACCGCTCCTTGATTATCTGGCTACCGCAACGGTGCCTTTCCCAGCCTGAGCGCCGCCCACCTTGACCTCATAGATATAGAGGCCGGTTTCCATATATTTACCGCTGAAATCTTTACCGTCCCACGTAACCTGAGTTGAACCGCTGTCGTTTAAGGTCTTAAGGAGCACGCCGTTCACGTCCCAAACTTTGAACACAACAGCGCTTCCGTTAGGATTAGGAAAAGAAACAGTCAGCCGGTTGAATAGCGGATTTGAACTCAGCGGAGTAAAGGGATTCGGCTGAGCCTTTACCTGGATGGCGCTCGGGGAGGCCGCTACAATAGCGTACTTTGAGAAATGAGTAACCCTGGCCGAAACATTTATCACGTTTCCCGCAGAGGTTGTAACCGTGGAAGACACCGGGACCCAATTCAGCCCGTTCCAGAAGGCTAACGCCAGGCTGGTCGGGGCGGAGAAAAGCGGGATTGTTGACGAAGTATTATCAACATACGTGCCATTTATATTGGTGTAGCTGATAACAAGAGTCAACGGATTGTTGAAGGTTGATATGCTGCTGCCGTTGAGGTAGTTTGACGCGCTCACATCAAACGCAATTATGGCGGATGAAGGAGTGTTAGAAGACACCGGCGGAGTTGGATCCTTTGCTATCGCGTACTGCACATCGACATTCGAAGAACCGTTCGGAACCACTATGCTGACGTTGGCTGAGCCCGTTCCGCCTGATGCCGCTACACTTGTGGCTATCGTCCCTCCGACACCGGCAGGTATTATTGACATGTCCGTTGTGAGGTAGTTTATCGAGACCTGGGAAAGCGTCGGGGTAGTCATCCCGCCGTTGAAGACCGCCTTCCACTTAAGAACATTCCCGGTTGCAGACAGGGAAGTGTCAACTCCGCTTGAAACCTGCTGCCAATTGGTTCCGTTGTCGGCGCTGACATAATATAGGATTGAGGTTCCTGCCGGGCGGCTGTCAGTGGCCGTTAACGTCGCTTTGTAGATACGCCCGGTACCAATATTGACCTGCTTGGACTGAACCCTCATTTCAGACGAAGTGGCAAAGAGACCGCTTGATCCGTCAAGATCGCCGTTTGAACTTCCAAGCATCATGTAGTTATTCCCTATGCCGGAACTTATGACATCATAGGTCAACCAGGTTGAATCGAGGAGCCAGCTTATATTTGAGAAGTTCGATGTGGCTATCCCGTTCCCGTCGTACCTGCAGAGTTTCCCGCCGGTGGTTCCTATCAGCCAATCCGAACCCGTCCAGAGGATAGTACGAATCATTTGCGCGCTGAAAGTGCCACCCATTGCCGCGGCAATCGGAGTGGAAAGATCGGTAAACCCGGTCCCGTCATATTTTCTTAGCAGTCCATTGCTTCCGCCAATAAGGAAATAGGAACCGTTCCAGGCGATCGAATAGACATAGGCGGCGCCAAAGTACAAGTCAGCATTAAGATTTGTCCAGGCCGCCGTTCCTGTTTGTGAGGGATCGTATTTCCAGAGCCGCCCTGTTCCTGAAACTCCGGACCCTCCTCCTACAAGAAAATAGGACCCGTTAGAAGCGACCGCGCGTATTACCTCGGTGTTATAAAACCACGGCGCCACACCCGTCGCAAATGTCGAGCTAAGGTCAGCCCAGGGTGTTGTTACTCCATCTGTCCTGTTTATCGCACCGTTGCTTGAACCAAAAACAAAATAGGAACCGCTAAAAGCGCCAGCGTTATAGAGATTATATGGCGGCGGAGTGTTGCTGAAATTCTTGTTTAGAGAGGTCATATCGGTCAAAAAAGGATTGCCGCTTAAATGAGCGTACTTGAAACAACCGTTGCTGTTTAGAAGGTAAAAGTAATTGTTGGCGTACAAAATGTTAATTATGTTGAAGGCTGCTCCTTCTATCTGCCCGGAGACGTCATTCTGCAGCTGCGTAAAGTTTGTGCCGTCATACTGAAGCAGTTTTACATTGCTGGTTCCGACGATTGTCGCGTTGTTCGCTCCTATAAGCCAGTAACCTGACGCCGATCCGTAAGGCTGGGCGCCATAACAGATGGCGTTGACGCTGGCAAATGTGGAAGCGCCGGTATTCTGCAGATATGTCGCGATACTTGTTCCGAGATTTGTGAACGGCTGGTAGGGCATGGAAATCTTCTGATTTGAGGTGTCTATGCCCGAGGTGGATGAAGTTGTGGTGGAAGTTATGGTGCTGCTGCCGGCGTCGATATAATTTGTGTTTGTAAAATTGTCCGTGAAAGTATCGCAAAATGCCGCGGCTGAAACAAAAGCGGCAATCAACAGGACCGCAAGTAGTCTTTTCAAATTGGCACCTTCTTTTGAGGCCCTTGTGAGCCGTTTTTTACAAACAGACAGTAATAAGTCATTCTTTTAATAAAAGAAGACGGGCTTGAGCGGACGAATTTATTCACCGGCACTAAAGACTCCCCCTCATTAGAATCTTTTAAAATTATAGCAAACAGGGCTGTGGAAGTCAACAGAGCAGAGGGTCAGAAGGGCGGAAGGTTAGATGATTGGATGGTTGGAGGGTAAGATGCTTGGACATTGCATTTAAGCAACCAAACATCCAACCCTCTAATCTTCCAACCCTCCAACCCTCTAACCTTCCAAAAGAAAAGGCCTCTGTCTTTCAACAGAGGCCCATTTTATGATTCCTAAAGGCCGCCGCAAAGAATGCGGCGGCCTGTCAAACTTAATATGTGGTGAACGAATTTCCTTTCGAGTCAGTAGCAGTTGAATTGGCAAACACCGAACCCGCGTACACGCTGGTCGTATCAGTAATATACGCCCAACCCGTACCGGCCGCGGCCGGAGCAGAGCCCGTACCGGTTACAGTAGCAACGTTCCCGAGCGGACTTGCTTTTGCAGGCGGTATCGGATACAAATAGCTGGTGAACGCTGTGGTCATGTCACCGGGCCATGTACCTTCCCTCTCCGAGTAGTAAATCGAAACAGCGGAACGCATCGACGAAAGGTTTCCCTTTGTCGCGCCTTCCCTCGATTTCTCAAGCATCTGAGCAAACCTCGGAATCGCGATAGCCGCGAGAATGCCGATAATCGCTACGACTATCATGAGCTCGATAAGGGTAAACCCTTTCTTGCTCTTTTTCATTTTCTTGCAGCAGCAACCCATAGTTCTCACCCCCTTCTTTTGTTTTGACATTTGCGAGTCTTACCCGCTCTTTAATACTAACACCACTTTCCTGATGTGTCAATGTCTAATTCAAGGCCTTATTTTATTCACATTGCTAAAACTTGCAAACTGCGCACCATTTTGATGTTTAGATGCTTGGCTGATTGGAGGTTTGGACGCTGGCATTAAACATCTTCCCACCGGAACCCGTTGCGACAAAGGTTCTGACCTTGCCTTTAAGCATCCAACCCTCTGGCCTTCCAACCATCCGCCTTTTAAGTTCCTTCCTGCCATGACGCCAAATACTCTTTCTGCCTGGGCGTCAGTTTATCTATCGTTACGCCGAGGGACTTAAGTTTCAGCGCGGCAATGTTCTCGTCAATGTCCGCCGGCACAGAGTACACTTTCTTCTGAAGTTTCCTGCTGTTCTTTCTCATATACTCGGCGCTAAACGCCTGGTTTGCGAAGCTCATATCCATTACAGAAGCGGGATGGCCTTCGGCAGCCGCGAGGTTAATAAGCCTTCCTTCCCCGAGCAGATAGATGCTTTTCCCGCTCTTGAGAGAAAACTCCTCCACACCGGACTTTACTTCCCTTACTGCCTTTGACAACTTCTTCAGCGCGGGAATATTTATCTCTACATTAAAGTGGCCCGAGTTGCAAATTATCGCGCCGGATTTCATAAGCTTGAAATGTTTTTCATCAAGCACATTGATATCTCCGGTAAGTGTCACAAAGATATCTCCGATCTTGGCGGCTGAGACGGCGTCCATAACCCAAAAACCGTCCATATGGGCTTCCAGCGCCTTTAACGGATCTATCTCGGTTACGATCACGTTGGCTCCCATGCCTTTTGCTCTCATCGCAAACCCGCGCCCGCACCAGCCGTAGCCCAGCACAACCACGGTCTGCCCGGCGATAAGCACGTTTGTCGCTCTGATGATGCCGTCAAGCGTGCTCTGTCCCGTTCCATACCTGTTGTCAAACATATGCTTGGTGTCTGCGTCGTTCACCGCGATGATGGGATACTTAAGGACTCCGTCTTTTTCCATCGCTTTCAGCCTGATGACGCCGGTCGTCGTCTCTTCCGTGCCGCCGACTATGCCCTTTATGAGGTCCTTTCTTTTAGAATGAATAAGAGAAACAAGATCGGCTCCGTCATCCATGGTCATTGCCGGTTTGGCATCAAGCACAGCATTTATGTGGCTGTAGTAGGTGCTGTTATCCTCGCCCTTAATTGCAAATGTCGGGATGCCGTAATGTTCCACAAGCGCCGAGGCCACGTCATCCTGCGTGCTGAGCGGGTTGGAAGCGCAAAGCCAAACATCCGCGCCGCCTTCTTTCAGGGCGCGCGCCAGGTTCGCTGTCTCGGTGGTCACATGCAGACACGCCGCAACCGTGACGCCTTTAAGAGGCTTCTCGCGTTTAAATCTCGCCTTAATGAGATTCAAGACAGGCATCTGCCTGTCCGCCCATTCTATTCTGAGCTTGCCTGCCGCTGCAAGCCCCGGGTCTTTAACGTCGTGTTTTATCATATTCCCGCCTGCTTCCGGAGTTTTGCCGACATATCAGTCTTTTCCCAGGTAAAATACTCAAGCCCGCCTTTCTTCTCGTACTTTCTGCCGAAATGGCCATAAGCAGCGGTCTTTGAGAAAATAGGTTTGCGGAGTTTAAGGAAATTGATTATCGCTTTCGGGGTCAGGTCAAAATTCTTCGTGATTAACTCACCTATCTTAACTTCGCTTATTTTGGCCGAGCCGAAAGTGTTGACAAGCACGGAAACAGGCTCCGCCCTGCCTATTACATAAGACAGCTGGACTTCGCACTCAGCAGCCAACCCCGCGGCGACTATATTCTTTGCCACGTACCTCGCCATATAAGTCGCGGACCTGTCAACCTTTGTGGGATCCTTGCCGGAGAAAGCGCCTCCGCCGTGCCTGCCGCGCCCGCCGTAGGAATCAACTATGATTTTCCTGCCTGTAAGCCCGGTATCACCGTGAGGACCGCCTATCTCAAACCTTCCGGTCTGGTTGATATAAATGCTCTTGGGGGAAAGCGACTTGAAAAACACCGGGCCAAGAACCGGCTTTATCACTTTTTCAGTAATCTCTTTTCTGAGCTTTGCCTGCCCTACTTCCGGCGCATGCTGCGCCGCGACAACCACTGCATCGACGGCAACCGGCCTTGAATTCTCGTATGCGACCGAAACCTGCGTCTTACCGTCAGGCCTCAGGCCTTTTATTATGTTCTTCTTTCTGACCTCGGAGAGCCGGATGGCAAGCTTCTGCGCCAGCGAGATGGGAAGCGGCATTAACTCCGCCGTTTCATTGCTCGCGTAACCGAACATTATTCCCTGGTCGCCCGCGCCGCCGGTGTCAACACCCATGGCTATATCAGGAGACTGTTTGTGGAGCAGGTTATAAAACCTGAAAGTCTCGGCGTCAAAACCCATGTCGCCGCCCACATAACCGATATTCCTGATAACCTGCCTTACTATGCTTTCATAGTTTATTGCCTCTTTGCTCTTGTTGGTTATTTCTCCCGCGATTACGACCGTATCGGTCGTTACCAGCGTTTCGCAGGCAACCCTGGCCGTGCTGTCAAGCGCGAGGTTGGCGTCAAGCACCGCGTCCGATACCTGGTCCGCGACCTTGTCAGGATGTCCTTCCGTTACTGACTCGGAAGTGAAGATATATTTCTGGCTCATATATTTTTCCTCCTTATGGAATATTTTTCTTTTAAGATAAGCCCCACGAACCTGAAAAGCCTGAGAATGCGTCTCATCCTCCAAGGCTCCAAGAACAACCTGTAAGCCCACTCAAGCCCGGCTTTCTGAAACAGGTAGGGCGCTCGCTTCAGCCTGCCGGAAAGAACGTCAAAACTGCCGCCCACTCCAATCAGCAGAGGAACGCCTAGTTCAGACATGTGGCTATTAATCCATTTCTCCTGGACCGGCTGTCCGAGGCCGATAAAGAGCACCTGCGGAGCAGCTTTCTTTATTCCCGAAACCACATATTTTACATTTTTCTCGTCAAAATATCCATCGCAAAAACCTGAAACTTTCAGATCCGGAAACCTTGTCTTCATTCTCTTTACGGCGCCGGCAACAGACTCTTTGCGCGAACCCAGGAAATAGACTCCAAACCCTCTTTCAGCGCAAAACCCGCAAATATGCGGTATTAAGTCTACTCCGCTAACGCGTTTGATATCCTTGCCGTGAAGCAGACGGACGGCAAGTTTGACCCCCGTACCGTCACAGCTTACAATTGCGGCATCCCGGATAATTCGGGCGAATTCAGCGTCAGCTCTTGCCAAAAGTACAGTGAGCGCGGAAAGAGATATTATGTAGGCCGGCTTGCGCCTGTTTATCAACCTCTCGGCCTCAACAATCGTGTCATAAAACGACAGGCTGTCAACCCTTATCCCGAGAACTTTGAAGGTTCTCATCTATTTCGCGAGCTCTTCCTTGAAATGGTTAATGGCCTCTATCGGTGTCGGATCAATGCCGTAGAGCAGACTGAGGTAGACACTGGTGAAATCACCGAGGTAGATTAGAGAAAAAAGCCTTGCCAGGGGGGACTCGCCTATTGAATTAACCTCTCCCGCCCAGTTTGCCCTCTTGCCAAGCATCGCTTTTGTGATGTCCATGCGCTTCTGGACTTTCGGGTCATCCTGTTTGTCCCTGATGAAGATCACCGCGAACTTTCTCAGCACCTTTCTTAACAGGTCCCAGCCGACTATCTCATTATGATTCATTTCCGGTATAACGCTGTGCATAGCGAAGACTTTTGAATTCTCGGCCAGCTGACATTTCCAGCGGTTCGCAACCACCTCGGTAAAATCCGCCGAGCCGTATACTATCACGGCCTTGGCAAAGAGTTTGTTCGCGAGCTGCTTTGCCAGATTTTCCGAAACCGCCGTTTCAGGTTTGAAATTCTCCCTGAGTTTAAGAAGAACTTTCACCGTCTCTTCCAGCTCCGCCCCGGGTATTTCAGCAAGCCCGAGACGGGAGACTATAAGCGCGAGCGGAAAGAAAAGGTGCCCGAGCGCCGCGCGGGGAGAAAATCCTCCCGGGACTTCAACAACAATGCCGCCGGCGGAGGAAACGAGTTCTTTAATCTTTCCGCCGGAGGTGACCGCGATGACAAGGGCATTTTTCTCCAGAGCTTCTTTGCACGCGGACAGGGTCTCTTCCGTTCCGCCGGAATAACTGATGGCAAAAACAAGGGTGTTTTCTCCAACGTATGCCGGGATATGATAATTGCGGTTTACGGTTATGGGCACGCTGCAGCGTTTTGAAAGAAAACAGCGGAGGACATCTCCCCCTATCGCGGAGCCACCCAGGCCGGTAACCAAGATGTTTTGTATTTTCCTGCCGGCAGGAAGCTTGACCTTTTTTCCGGTTTCTATGCCCGTCTTAATATGTTCCGGCATGTCCAAAACAAGTCCGAGCATATCCGCCGCGTCAACGGATTTTATGAAAGCCAGGTCATCTATATTGGCGGTCGTTGTTTCTTTCTCTTCATTCCAATCGGACGTATTTGCCATTGTCGTTAAACCCCCTGTTGATTCTTTAGATTTTTTAACCATTCGAATTCTTTTTTCAGGCCTTCGGCTATCCCTGTTTTTGGTGAGTAACCAAACTGCTTCTTTGCCTTTGAGATGTCGGACCAGGTATGCTTCACATCCCCTTTCGCTTCTCCTTTGCGTAAGACCCCTGCTTTCTTGCCCGCCAGTTCTTCTATAACCTTGATAGCACCGTTTAGGCTTATCCTGTTGCCCCCGCCGAGGTTATACACTTCTCCGGGAATGCTTTTCCGCGCTGCCAGCACCATTCCTTCTGTAATGTCGTCAATATAAGTGAAATCACGCGTCTGGCTGCCGCCTGCAAACACCGGCAGGGGATCGCCTTTCAGCATCCTCTTTATGAATATGTTAAAGGCCATGTCAGGCCGCTGCCCCGGCCCGTAAACGGTGAAGAGCCTCAGCACCGAGGCAGGCACGCCGTAATTCTTTTCGTAGAGCAGGCATAATTTCTCGCCGGCCAGCTTTGAAACGCCATAAGGCGACACCGGATTCGCCGGCGTTGTTTCCTTTACCGGAAGCTCGTCCGCGTCGCCGTAGACCGAGGATGAAGATGCGAAAATAAACTTTTTGAGAGCGCCGGCCTCTTTTGCGGCTTCGAGTAATTTCTGCGTCGCGAGTATATTGTTGTCAGTATAAATCTTAAATTCTTCGCCCCAGCTGTTCCGCACCCCCGCTTGAGCGGCAAGATGAAAAACATACCGCGCTCCTTTAATAAGCTGCTGGAGTTCCGCTCTTAGTATATCGCCGCGGTAAAAAGTGAATTTTCCGTTCTTTTTTAGCAACCGGATATTTGCGTTTTTCAATGTTTCAGAGTAGTAAGGCGAGAAATTATCTATGCCTGTTACGCGATGCCCGCGGGCCAGCAATTTTTCCGAAAGCGCCGAACCTATGAAACCCGCGGCTCCGGTCACCAGGCAATTCATTTTTTCTCCTTTTCACGCGCTGCGCCGAGAATATCCCCGAATTTCAGGCTCTCTTTTATAAGAAAATACCAGCCTGCAAGCGTAAGCACCGCGAAGACCATGAAATTGCTCACAAGCGAGAAACTCAGAGCGTCAGGCTGGTTGACATTGTACCAGGAGAGGCAGTATTTTGCGAAAAACTGCGTCGTGCCTACTCCGCCCGGAGAAGGCGGGATTACGACCCCGAGAGTCATTACGATAAAAACAAAGAAGGAAGAAACCGGGCTTAAAGTTATTCCGAACGCCAGCATCATAAGATAGGTCATAAGGCCGGAGAGACACCACTGTCCGAGTGAGACTATGAATATTTTCGCCGCGTTCCACGGGTCATCAAGGGGGCGCAGGCCCTCGGCAAAAGAACGTACAAAACCTGAAATCCTTTCCCCTGCCTGCTTTGAAAATATTCCGGCGGCCTTGCCTGCATATTTGGCGGCTTGCGCAGTCCAGAATTTTACCGCGAAAAGCGCAGCGAGTATTCCGATGAAACCGGCAACAGTAGTTATAAACCCTGCGAGCATGATACCGGAGCTTTTAAAAACTATTTCGCGCTCGATCGGAGACGCGAGGGCAATTACGAAGAGGAAAAAGAGCAGCGCGAGAAAATCAAAGACCCTTTCCAGTATTATGGTGCCGAAAGTGCGGCTCACATTCACGCTATCGCTCTTGCCTATGATAAAAGCCCTTGCAACTTCACCGAGTTTGGCCGGAAAGATATTATTCACCATAATACCTATAAGGATGGAAGAAAGGCGGCCGCGGAAGGAAGGAATCCGGCCGGGCCTGAAAATCAGCCCCCACCTGTAAGTTCGAACGACAATATAGAGAGCAAGCGCAGCCATTGACGGGATAATATAGATGTAGTCGGCTTTTTGGAAAGCGGCAAGAACGTCAGAAAGGTTAACACCCTTAAAAGCGAAATAGAGAAAAGCGCCCCCGATAACAACACTCAG
>CAITPB010000254.1 GCA_903894145.1 Candidatus Firestoneibacteriota bacterium
TAGGAGACATTGCCGCCGCCAAGGATTCCGCTCGTTCCGCTTACCTTTACCCTTTTTACATTGCTCAGCTCTATATCCGAGATGGCGCCCTGAATGAAACCGTCATCTTTAGTCCTGGAATCTGCTTCCGCCTTCCCCACGGCAATCTTGGGAAGCGTTACCTTGAGCACATCAACATCGGCAAGTTCCTTAAGGTATCCCTTCTTTCTGTTGTACTCGTCATACATCAGTGAATTTGGGACAACGACGACCGTTCCGCCGTTCTCCGCAAACTCGCTGATCTTCTTCGCCGTGCTTTCCGGGATGTTCACCGCGCCGGGAATCACCAGTACCTTCGCGTCATTTATCTCCCCGTTGTCTATCATCTTCTCTGTTGTGAACCTTGAGAAGCTATCCTGATAAAGGAGCGCGTTGTAACATTTTTTTAATTCAAGCAGATACGGTGTCTCCCTGCTGTTTCTGAGTTTCTCGGGTATCTGGATTAGAGAAGATTTCGAATAGAGAAGCGCAATGGGGGCTTTCAGCTGCGCCTTAGGAAAATCCACTATGTATTTTGAGAGCCGCCTTATATCCATGCCGATAGTAAGCGCGTAATACGAATCTTCAAGCGGTATAGAATAGGAGTGCGCGAGCGATGAAGAGTAATATGACTGTATCTGCATAGTCGGGGCATTAGGCCACCACCACATTGACATATAGGAGTCCCCGTGCAGGAAATGCGAGTAGGCGTGAGCCAGATCTCCGTGATACTCATCGTCCATAATAATCTTTTCGCCCTTGCTGAACGCAAGCAGGAGGTCTGTGGTCCAGGTGGAAGGGCCGGATTCGTTTAACACAATGTCTGTGGAGACCTCATTCATATATTCGCCGTCGCAGCCGGAATAGCCGTTCTGCCCGACCAGATAATAAAAAGGACTGCCAGTGCAGAAAAGCTTGTCAGGCGCCTGCTTCTTCATCTCGTCCTTTGCCCAATGCATATACTCGGCGAACCTGTAGCCGTTAAATGAAGAATAATCGAACCATTTCGCGTCATTCGTTTCTGGATCTTTAATGGGTATGGTTGTTATCTCGGAGAAATCTTTGTAGTTTGTGCCCCAGATGGCGTTCAGAGTCTCTATCTTTCCGTGTTTGTTCTTAAGCCAATCTTGGAACATCGCCTTGGTGTAATCGCACATGCATACATATATCCATTCCCAGCCCATGCCGACGACCCTGATGTTCTTGTCATTGGCAACCGTCGGCATACGCATATCCCAGTACTGCTGTATCGCTTTTTTTGTAATAGGAGATTCCAGGCAGATAATGCACTCGCCGGAACCCATATCAGACCAAATATCGCTTATGATATGCCCGCAAAAGAAGTTCTTTCCAAAAACCCTGTGAGTCTCCGGGTATTTCTGGTAGGCCTCCCATATCGGCAAACTCTTGAAATCAAACCTTGAACCTCCAACCGCAGAAACATTTCTGAAGAGTTGGCGCTGATAGGTGTAATCCTTTGTGCTCTCTCCGCCGTTAAACCCGAAGAGAACGACCGGCTCATCGCCGTTATAGATCCGTCCATTCTTGAAAGTCAATTTAGATTCATCCGGCCACTCCGGTATAGCCGGCTGTTTAAATTTACCTGACATTATACCTTTAAGCCTTTCTATTCCTTCCCGACCGGCAGACTTTGCCCATTCGCAATAGGCCAGGCGGTTGTCTTCCTGCATCGGCATTAGCCACCTGGTCTGAAGGCCGAGTTCCGCGACATAATTTATGGCATCAAACCGGCGCGTGTCAATGTTTTGTTTCTTAGCCTCGGCTATCAAGGATTTGAGCTCGGAAAGGACCTTCCTGGCTTCTTCCCTCGCGGCCTTTTGCTCGGGTGTTGTCATGTTCGGCTTCTCCGCGTGAATAGGAAGAGCACACAGCATGGCAAGCGCAGTGAGGATGAGGAACTTCTTCATGCAGACTCCTTTACAGCAATAGATTTGATTGATGGCACCGATAAGATCTTATGATTACACCAATAAAACACGGTGGTCTATCGGTGTAATCGGTCAAAATCGGTGTCATCACACTTTCTTTTATTTGTAAACAAGCAAACTGCAAGAAACTTCACAGTTTGACTTTGATGGTCATAATTATTGTAACGGAATTATTGTTGCCAATCAATGTTATCAAAGAGGCGCGTTTTCTTAAACAAGGATTATGGAATTCATAGAAAAACCAAGGAGAATTGACATGGTCGACCCGCTCTCTAGGCTTGAGCAAGTTTCTTTGAAGCAGCAGTCTTTCTACGCTATACGCACACGCATCTTTCGCCTGCGGCTCAGGATGGCGCCTTCATTTCAAAAGCCCTGTGGTTAGAAGCTGATCTTCCCTTCCACAAATATTCCGCTCAGTTTGATGCTTAAGGAATAGTTGCTTATCTTAACATCCTCTCCGAAGAAAATGTCTTCGTAACGATA
>CAITPB010000255.1 GCA_903894145.1 Candidatus Firestoneibacteriota bacterium
AAAATAGGGAATAATCTTAAAACAATCATCCACATCAAGTTCCGGAACAAGCCCCAGTTCTTCGACATGAAGAAGAAGCCCGTGTTCCCGCCTCCACTTCATAACTCCGCGCGCCTTGGTTGCCGCGTCTTTTAGTCCAAGTTCCTCGAACATCCTGCGCATCAGAAATTCCGAAGCGGTATTTATATTTGCCTTGCTTTTCTCGTCCTCTATAGTAGCGGTGTAGACTCCCTCCCCGAATTTGACCTCCTTTTTTCCGCTGTTAAGCGAATTTATGCCGAGGAGATTTGAATACCTGTTCTGAGCGCGGTTGGTTTCAAATACCATTGTATTGGCGCCGGCCTTGGCAACATAGAAGGCTTTTACCCGAAGCTCATAGTTTTTAACCGCCCTCTGTTGGAGCTTAACGTAAACTGTCAGCCCGGCCGAAACCACCATAAGTATTGCGGATATCCAGAGAGCGGCCATGGCTATGTAGCCTCTTTCGTTCTTCAAAAAGCCCCCTAGACCAAAATTCGAAAAAGCAAACTCGAAATTCGAATTACTCTGCGTCTTGTGATCAAGAACGCCAAGAATAAGCACCAGATCTCAAATCGCAAGCACCAAATAAGCATCAAAAAAACAAAACAGCAAGAAGCAAAAAACAAAACTACCCCGAAACGAGCCAAAACTTTCTTCTTTTATGTTTATGTGTTTATTTGTGATTTGGAGCTTGGGATTTGGTGCTTCCTCCCATTTCGAATTTCATGTTTCAGACTTCGGATTTGCTTTATCTCTCGTATGCCACCAGATTAACACACGATTCCAGGACCGCGTACACCGGCTTAACACCATAGCTTTTCGCCGTAACCTTAAAATTGACAATCTGAGGGAGCAAGTTATGATAATTATTGCCTCTCGCTTTCATAAGAGAATAAGTGTCCCAGCTGTCAACCCAGGACTGCTTTTTTCCGTCGTAATAGGAAAACACTATCGCGGTAATATTCTCCAGAACTTCATTTTCCTCGTTTTTCCAGGGCGCGGTCGCGAAATCCCAGACTGAGCTTCTTTGAAAACAGGCCTCAACCCCTTCAGACGTCGAAGCCGGGCCATACGTAACTTTGGCCCTATACGACCTTCTGGGGAAATACTCCGGCCAGTAAAGAGTGACCGGTCTGGAATAGGTCATTACTTCCACAGAAACCGCCGTACCTTTAAATCCGAAATAATTCCGCTTAATCAGCGCCGATGTATAACCGGAGTTTTTGCTAAAAAAGACCGGTTCCGAAGCTCCGGTGGACCTTAAGTCCCTGGTTAAGTTTTTTACCATGTTGCGTGCCGAAAGATAGGCCTCACATTCTTTGCGATAATTGTCGTATGCACCCAGCCCCGCGGAAAAAGCGGCGTACACCCCGGACATTATTATAACTATAATCCCCAGGCCTACCATCAGTTCAAGTAACGTATAGCCGCGCTCTCTCAGTTCCAATTCTGCACCGCCGGCTGCCTCGTAACAAAGAGGCTTTCCAGGCTTAAGGAACGGTCAGCCCCCCGCGCCTTATAGGCAACCCTCAGTTTAATGTTTATAAGCGAATAAAAATTGGTCCTTTGAACAACTGCTGATTGCTGTGACCAGGAAAAGCCCGGCCAGTCAGCCCCGAAGTCTCCTGACTCTGAAGCCTTGAACGCGTCCCGCCCGCCAAGCTGCTCCATCTCTTTCTGCGCGAGCGTTACCGCTATGCTTTGCTTTTTTATCTCTTCGACCGCAGCAAGCCCTGCCGCGACAGATTGAAGAGCCGCGACTATCACAATGCTCAGTATCGCCACTCCGACAAGAGCCTCCAGAAGTATGTAGCCATGATTATTTTTCATAGTTCAGTAATTTTACCGTCCCGGTTGTTGCCGCGAAAACCAGTGTATAAACTTCCCCTTTTGCTCCTGAGAGCACCACGAAACCGCTTTCAGAACTTCCATCCGGGTAGAAAGTTATGTAATCCGGCGCACCTGATGCGGCTGCCCCGGATAAGGATCTCGGCGTATTCAAGCTCTTAATGGCTACTTCGCTGATTAGAACTATCTGCTTTACATCAGCCGTCACTTCGTACTGCATAGTAGCCGGGTTCATTCCGGATAGCGTTACGGTGTTTGCTCCCGGGTCAAAAGTCACGCGGTAATTTACCCCTTTTGCTTCTGCCAAGTTTCTAGCCAGGTCAGACATCCCTGCAGATTTCACAGCCTCTAAATAGGCCTTTTTCGAGGCATAGAAATTCCCGAACCAGATTGCGAGCACGGCCGTCATCGATATTATTATCGATACGACGATGAGCATTTCAACAAGCGTGAATCCGGGGTTATTTGTTCTCTGACCAGTTCGTAATATCCGCATCAGGCCCCTGCCCGCCTTCCTTTCCGTCTCTGCCGTAAGAGCAGAGATCGTATCCGTTGGGATTATTCAGGCCGGGACACATATAAATGTATGTACCGTTCCAGGGATCGTTTCCGACCCGTTTCTTTATATATGGACCTTTCCAGCTGGTTGGAACCGGCTGGCTGGTCGGGGCGTTATAGAGCGCGTCCAGTCCTTGCTCGGTCGTCGGGTAAAAACCGTTATCCGCCTCATAGGCGTCGAGGGCCAGCTCCATCGTGGCAATATCAGACTTTGCCGCCGCTATCCTCGCGTCTTCGGTCCTGCCGAAGAACCGAGGGGCAAGGGTTGAGGCGAGGATGACGATAATTACGACGACTGTAAGGATTTCGATTAAGGTAAATCCTTTTTCCTTCTTAAACATATGGCCTCCAAATTTACGTTTATAACGTTTGTAACGTTCTTAACGTTTATAACGAATAGCACAAATGCTTTACGTTACAAACCTTACAAACGTTATGAACGTTATAAACCGCTATTTAACAATCGAACTCAATCCCAATATCGGAAGCAGCACCGCGATTACTACAAAACCCACGCCCACCGCCATGACCAGTATCATGATAGGCTCCAGAAGAATTACAATCCTTCGCGTGGTCATCTCCATCTCTTTCTCGTAGTAAGCGGCTACCCTGCTCATAACATCCTCAAGTTTACCGGTTTCTTCCCCGACCTGAATCATCTGGATGATAGTTTTGGGAAAGAACGGTACATCTTTCAAGGCCAGGGAGAGACTGGACCCCCTCTCCACGCTTTTTGCCGCCGCCTTTATGTGCTTGGAAAGGACCGCGTTGCCGATAGTCTCGCCGGTAATTGAGAGCGCCTGCAGCATAGGGACCCCGCTTCCGGCCATTATGCTCAGAGAAAAGGAAAACCTCGTCAACAGGGCCTTCCGCATTGCCGTGCCGAAAAGCGGAACATAGAGTACTGCCGTGTCAATTACCTCTCTTCCATTTTCCGTGCGTGAGTAGCGCGAATAAAATATTGCTCCGGCCGCAACTGCCGCAAGAATCACCCACCAGTAACCCGTAAAGAATGAACTGATGCCCATAAGTATCACGGTCGGAAGAGGGAGCGCCTGTTTGAATTCCGCGAAGAGCGTAACAAAAGTTGGAAGTATAACGGCCAGAATGAAGACCAGCACGGAAATTCCGACAAATAGCATTATCATCGGGTAGATCATCATCGTGGATATCTTAGACTGAAAATCCTCTTCCCATTCAAGCTGGTCGGCATACTTGGCCAGCGCCTTCTCGAACATACCGGTGACTTCTCCAACTTTGATGAGCCCTACCATAAGCGGCGGAAAGGTTTGCGGATATTCGGACAAACATTCCGAGAAAGGAGTCCCGCCCTTTATCTTGTCTTTTATCTTTCCAACTATGCCTTTAAGCCTGGACTCTTCCATGCTATCCCAGAGTGTATTCATCGCCTGGTATAGCGGAACCCCTGCTCCGGACATAGTTGCCAGCTGCCGCGTGAAGGCGCTCAATTGCCCCACGCTCACCTTAGGAACATACAGGGAATTAAGCCGTTTGACGGCGTCTTTTATGGTAGCAAGCGCGCTCTCAGCCAACGTCTTCATCCTCCTGCGTGACCTTTATAACTTCGTCAATGGTAGTAATGCCTTTTCTCACGCGCTCAAAACCATCGTCGCGCAGGGATCTCATACCGAACTCTCTCGCCTTATTCTTTATATCACCTGTCATTGAGTGTTCCATCACCATTTTTTTCAGCTGCTCGTTCATCGTAAGCAGTTCGTAAATCCCGCTCCTTCCGTAATAGCCGGTGTTAAGGCATTTCTCGCAGCCCGTTCCTTTCATAAACTTGTCGCCGGGTTTTCTCTCAAATCTAAAATCCGCCAGATGGTCGTTGCCGGGATCATAGGGCTTGCCGCAGCTGTCGCACACAACGCGTACCAGCCTTTGCGCCATTATCCCTATGACTGAAGAAGCGACAAGATAGGGTTCTATCCCCATGTCAATAAGCCTTGTTATTGAGCCCGCCGCGTCATTGGTGTGGAGTGTGGCAAAAACCAGATGGCCTGTAAGCGAAGCCCTTATAGCTATCTCCGCAGTCTCAAGATCCCTGATTTCTCCAATCATTATGATATCCGGATCGTGCCTCAGAATGTGGCGGAGTCCCTTTGCAAAGGTCAACCCGATTTTTGAATTTACTTGTATTTGGTTTATGCCTGAGAGGTGATACTCAACCGGCTCCTCAACAGTTATTATCTTCACGCTTGCCGAGTTAATCCTTGAAAGAGCCGTATAGAGGGTGGTGGTCTTGCCGCTGCCTGTCGGGCCTGTCACAAGGAAGATTCCGTGAGGCCTTGCTATAATGTTCTCAAAAGCTTTGTGCGTGTCGGGAAGCATGCCGAGCTGCTCCATACCGAACAAGATACCTGCCTTGTCAAGTATCCTCATTACAACTCCCTCTCCGTAAAGGGTCGGGATAACAGAAACACGGCAATCAATCTGTTTGCCGCCTGCTTTAAGCTCTATCCTTCCGTCCTGCGGCAGCCTGCGCTCCGCAATATTCATCTCTGACATAATCTTGATTCTGGAGACTATCGCCCCGCGAAAATACTTTAGTTCCGCCGGCATCGGGACATCGCGCAACACGCCGTCAACGCGGAATCTGACCTGAAGCTCCCTCTCGAAGGGTTCCAGGTGAATATCGGTAGCCCTTTCTTTCAGGGCTTCCAGGAAAAGCTGGTTAACAAACTGGATGACTGAGGCGTCCTGAGCCATAGCGGTCTCGTCTATCTGCTCCGCTTCAGGGCCGGATCTGTCAAGAGACGCCCCGCTTTCAGCTATCATTCTCGCGACAGTATCGGCCCCGACCCCGTAATGTTTCTTTATGGCAAGCGTAATTTCTTCTTCCGGTGTTTCAAGAGGGGTTACCGGCTTATTAAAGATGAGTCGAATTTCATCAAGGACCTGAAGATTGTGACGGTCTGTTACGGCTACAACTACCGCGCCGTTTTCTTCTTTGACAGGAATTGCCTTGAATTTATTCGCGAACTTCAGGGGAAGCTTGGCGATAAGCCTTGTGTCAATCTCGATGTTGGAGAGCTTCATACTTCTTTATACCACATAAGAGGACGCTCCTTTTGACACAAAACAGGAAGTCTTTGTCATTAGACCATTTCTAAGCTGCAAAGTTTCAAAAGACCTTACAGGACCTAAACATTAAACAATTGGAGGGGAACTTCCTTCAAGCTATGCGGTTTATAACGTTACTAACGTTTGTAACGTTAATAACGAAAACAAAAGGCACCACTACCCCACAACATCTGAATACCAAACACTGCTTTACGTTATAAACGTTAAGAACGTTAAAAACGTTATTTTGCTATGCCGGACGAAGTACGGCATTATCAATATCCTACCTCACAAAACAGGACACACGAAGTGTGGCCTATAAACCTTAAGAACTTTTGTCTTTTACTTTATCCCTTTCTTCCACACCCCTCCGCCAAAAGTCGCCACATACATATCTCCGCCTTCGTAATCAAAAAATATCCGCTGAGGGGAAGCAAACGGGAAGTCAGTTTCGGACCACGAGGCTCCGCCGTCAACACTTTCCAGCATACCTCTTCCCTCTGTGGTCAGCAGGATGTGTTTTGTATTCCGCGGGTCTATGCAGGGCTTGAACGGATATATTACTTTTGGGGAAATATCCTTGGTCAAATTCTTCCAGGTCTTCCCGCCGTCAACAGTCTTAAAGACGCCTCCATAATTCACACCTTTCAGACTGCCCATTGCGGTTAAATAAATAGTATCAGGATCATTCGGGTCTATGTCAAATTCTACTGGCCAGAGAAGCAAAGTTCCGTCGCACTCGCTGGCTACCAGTTCCCAGTTTTCGCCGCGGTCTTTTGATCGGAAGAGCCCCCCGGGCACCGGATAATCGTTCGTGCCCTTGATCCTGTGCGCAGTTATGAGGCAATAGAGAGTTCCTTTCCTGTCTTTCGCTATCGTGTATACATCCGTATTGTCTGAAGCCATTTTGTGGTCAGACCTATTTTTCACAACCAGACCGTTGGACTTCTTAACCCAGGTCTTTCCTCTATCCAAGGACTTATAAACTCCGTCGGAATACATCACCGCGTAGAGCGCGTTATCCGTCCGGTCAAACAGCAGTTTGGTACAGGCCACCTTGGGAAGACCGTCCGAGACTACTTTCCAGGTCTTCGCGTAGTCGTCGCTTCTTAATACGCCGCCTGGATATTTTGCGCCTTCGCAGTTTGACCAATGGGGAATATCGTGCTCGTTGGAAGCCGCACCGTAGACAACACCGGGGGTGTCAGGGTCAAAAGCCAGGTCATAGACCGTGTTCAGCCAGGCGCTCCCGGTTATCGCGATAGACCAGCTCTTACCAGAATCTTCGCTCCTCGCAAAACCTATATCGGTATAGCAGATGTAATGAATATTCTTTTTATTAGGATCAATATAATAATTCCAACTGGAGGATTCTTCCAGACCGCGCGTCTGCCATGCGGCCCCTTTTATCGGGGTTCCTTCCTGCATCAGTTTCGTGTAGGAGTAGTTCCAGCTCTTTCCCCCGTCAAGCGTAACCATAAGTTCGCCCATCCCGCAGCCCGCAAGAATGTCAGGATTAGAGGGGCAAATGTTTGTACCCTGTGTAAGCGGCCCTGAATAGCCCTTGCCGAATTCGTAGGTTATCCAGCCAAGTTTGACATTCTTGTAATTGTCAGGTTTGAAGACGTTCTTCCAGGTATTCCCGGAATCTGTTGACTTGTAAATATCGAAAATATCCCTGTTTGTGACATAGACGGTATCAGGGTCGGATTCCGCCGTGTATAACGCGAAAGGGTTTGGCGCGGTTCTTGCCCCGGCAGGAGCAATATCCCAGTTTTCACCCCTGTCTAAGGAACGCCAGAGGTCAGTTCCCGCAAGACAATAGAGCGCGCATTTTCCCGCAATACTGCCTCCCGAGAAACTTTTCATCTCAGGTTTTTTGAGCTTTGAAATCCAGGTCTTTCCTCCGTCATCCGAACGGAAGATGCCATTCCTGGTGGCGGCAAATATCGCTTTGCCGAATTTGCTCCCGCTCTGATCAATAAGGAAATTCAGCGTGCTGCCGGAAACGCCTTCGCAGGCTGCCCAGGTCGTACCTCCGTCCGCGCTTATAAAAGATCCCTTATCTGTTCCAAAAAGCATGGTATCCGGAGTTTCCCTGTCCAAGTAGATCTTAAGCACCCGGTCGACTGAGGGCATTTTTTCCGCAAGGATGCTCCAGGAGGAGCCGCCGTCTCTGCTGACTCTGATACCGTAGGCGTCTTTAAAACTTCTTCCGGCGCAGTAAATTGTTCCGGCTTCCTTAGGGTGAAACACGGGAGTTCCCGGCAGTATGCCGTTCAACTCTTTCCAATCCACAGTTTTCCAGGACTTCCCATAATCAGCGCTGACATAGAACCCTGACATATCCCCGCCAAGAACCATTCGTGAAGGATCAACCGGAGAAATTGCCAGGGTTTGCATTCCTGCGGACTGTCCTATCCCTGTCTCGACCCACGCCGGCCCGGATTGCGCGGACGGCGAAATGCAGCACTTATTGCCGGCGCAGCCTGAGAGGAAGAGAAGTACAATAACCGGGAAGAGCAGGGACATTTTCGTAAACATCGTACCTCCGCAAAACATGACACCTTGTTTATATTATACAACCGGGAAGGGCCCATTAAAAGAAAAAAGGGGGCGGATTTCTCCGCCCCCTTTTAGGGATATCGACGAATTATTCTTTGACAAGCACAACATACCTGCTGGTCTCTTCCCGCTCAACAAGCATAAGAATTCCTGCTTTAAGGTCGGCATCTTCAATTGCTTTGTCGAACTCCGCCGCGCTCTTTACGCCTTTCCTGTCTACTTCCTTTATAATATCTCCTTCCGCTATCTCAGCGTTATCCGCTATGCTGCCGTCTTCCACGCCGGTAACCACGACGCCGTCGCCGCTCTTTAGGCCATACAGCTTTGCTGTTTTATCCGTAAGCGTCTTTACGGTCACGCCTATGCTCGAGGATTTCTTCGTGCCTTCTTCTTTTTTCACAACTCCGTTCTCACCGGCTGATTTCTCGCCCCAGGGCGCAAGAACTATTTTAATATCTTTTTCCTTGCCGCCGCGGTTGACGGTCATGACAACAGGGTCTCCGACTTCCTTCGAAGCCACAGCCCCCGCCAGCTGCTTGCCGTTGCTTATCTCTTTGCCGTCCAGCTTTACGACAACATCCCCGGAGAGCAGTCCCGCCGCCTTGCCAGGCCCTTTTTCATCAACTTCCGGAATAAGAACGCCGCTCTGTATCCCCAGCTTCTTAGCGAGCTTCGTGTCAATGTCTTGAAGCCGTATGCCGACCCAGGGTGTCTCTGCCACGCTCTTTTTCCCTTTTATCAGGCTTTCAAGTATCTTCTTGATATCCTTTATGGGAATAGCAAATCCAAGCCCCATGTTTCCTACATTTCCGGTGCTAAAATCTCCGGCGATCGCCATATTTACCCCGATTACCTCGCCGCTTATATTGAGGAGCGGCCCGCCGGAATTTCCCGGATTAATAGCGGCGTCTGTCTGTATTATGTTAGGTATCCTCTTTATAGCCCCATTAAGCTCGGGATTATCAAAGAGCCTGCCCTTCGCGCTCACAATTCCCATCGTAACGGTATTTGAATAGCCGAAGGGGTTGCCGATAGCGATGACAATGTCGCCGACCAGCGTCTGATCGGAATCACCAAGCTCAGCCGCGCGGAATTTCTTGTCTGATTTTATCTTTACAACCGCGACATCATGCCGCTTGTCGTACCCCTTGACCTCCGCGTCGTAGGTGGTTTCGTCAAACATAGTTACCTTCACGCTGTTCGCGTCCTCAATTACATGATAGTTGGTAATAACATACCCGTCAGCGGTTACCACGAACCCGCTTCCCATTCCCGAAGATTTATACTGCGGCATTTTTTGTCTCTTTTTCGGAGTGTCTTCGTCATCACCGCCGTTATCGCCTTTGAAGAACTTTCTCAAGTCATTCGGGAAATCAAAATTGAAACCGTATTTCCCTCCGGAAGTCTTCTCTGAAGTTTTTTTCTCGACAACAATAAGCACAACCGACGGATTGACCTGTTTAGCTATCTCTCTCAGGTTGTCCTGCATTGCCTTGAGCTCGCCCGCTGCCTCAACCTTCGCCGAGACGGGAAGTGCCAGCCCGGCTGCCAGAACCGCGCCCGCAAGGCAAATCAACATTCTTTTTACGGCATTCATGTCATTTCCCTCCCTGAATTGCGCCATAAGCGGCATTGCCTGCCGTAAGAGTGTCCTCTTCAAGCTCAAATTCCAACCTTGCGCTTTTTGCGCCGCTGACGTAGCCGGCCTTCATTCCGTAGGGAGAACCGTTCCTGACAGCCCCTACACTCTTCAAGTCGTCCATAAACATATCCATGCGGTTCGGGTTGAGAACGACCACATATCTTTTCGGCGTTATACCCGGGATGTTGGACTGCGCGTTGTTGTCTGTCACGGCGGCCGACGCGGTATCATATTTTTTCCTGATCTGTTCTATTTTCAGACCGGCCTTTGCCATCTCTCCGGCGGGGATGACAACCTTTGTGACTGAGAGTTTTTCGCTGCCGGGCGTACCCGCGCGGAAGATCACGCCTCCTGCAATAAGGCCTATCAAAACCCCGGAAACCAGCGCAGCTCCGTTGCGGAAAGTGAGAAACTGGCCAAACCACTTAACCGCAGACCGAGACGCGCCGTCAAGTTTTTCGTCCAGCCCCCGGTAAAATTCCTCCGGAACTTCCTCCTCAGCCAGGTTTGAGAGTACCGCGGAATTTTCCTCCATCTGCTTTAGCGCCAAGGAGCAATTCGAACACTTTAAAAGGTGCAGGCGCACGCTCTCTGCCGAGCCGCGGGAGAGCTCTTTGTCCATATATTCGCTCAACAACTTCCTGGTCTCGTTACAGTTCATATTCTCTCACCCCCGGTTGTTTTCCGGTAAGCATCAGCCTGAGTTCTTGCCTTCCACGGGATAATCTTGATTTCACAGTGCCTATTGATACGCCTGTCATCCTTGCTATCTCCTCGTATTTGTAGCCTTCAATGTCGCGGAGAACCATCACTGCCCTGAAGGGATCATCGAGCCGCATAAGGGCGCTCCTGACCTGCCTGTCGCGCTCGGCAGACTCCACAATCTCCTCCGGACCGCAGGTCAGCTTGCGCTTGTCCTGCGAGACATCATCCAAAATCTCTCCGGCATTCGAGAGGCAGTCGCTTTTCCTTGAACGCAGCCGGTTCAAGCTGGTATTCACCGTTATCTTTCTGAGCCAGTATTTAAACGGAACCTCTCCGCGATACTGCCGTATTTTGGTAAAGGACTTTACAAAAGCGTCCTGCGCTGCTTCGAGCGCGTCCTCGCGGTTTCCCAGAATACGGAACGCGGCGGAGAACGCCAGGCCGCTGTAGAGCTTCACAAGAGCGTGAAAGGCCTCGCGGTCCTTTGAACGCTTTACCTTTTGGACAAGCCCCTTTTCGTAATTTGCCGAGGCTTCCTCAAGTATGTCCTGCTTTTTTTCTGCCGTCAAAATATCTTAAACCTCGGGAGGGGCCAGAGCCGGATCAGCGGCGTTCCTACTATATCCTTTGAAGAGACAAATCCCCAAAACCTTGAATCATCGCTCTCATCCCTGTTGTCGCCCATCATAAAATAGGCGTTGTATTTGACTTTGACCGGGCCGAAATTCTTAGGAAGGAGGGGCTGATGCCCGCCGTATTCAGTCTCCCTGATTTTCTTCAATTCCTCGGGCAGTATGTTCCCGTACACCCGCTGTATGAACCATTTCTGCTCGTCAGTCTTTCCGGGCGCAACGTTTGCGCCGTTTAAAAAGACTTCCCCGTTCTTTATCTCAAAAACGTCGTCCTTCTTCGGCACGATGACCGGCCCGAAAACATCCCTGTTGCCGTAGTAAGAATAATAGGGGGAACCTTTTTTTATGATATTCTTGCCGTCAAAATACTGAACATACTCCTCTTCCTGCTTTACGCCGTTAACAAAGAGGGCCTTATCCTTGAGTTCAATCGTGTCTCCGGGCAGCCCGACACACCTTTTCACAAAATCCCTCTTTGCCCTTGTGGCCTTAATTTCTCCGGTTGACCGGTCATTCAAAACATAATGCTCCTGCCCGTTTTCATCTTTCTGCTTAACGGGGTTCAGTTCATGGTGAAAGAAAATAATAATATCGCCGTGTTTAAGCTCCCTTACCGGCAAAACCTTGGTGTCCGTGAAAGGCAGGCGAGTTCCCAGCACAAACTTGTTTGCAAACAGGTAATCCCCTACCAGAAGCGTTGACTCCATTGACCCGGAAGGTATGCTGTAAGCGGAAACCACAAAATACCTGATCAGGAGTGCTACTACCACCGCCCAAACAATGTCTTTTGTGTGCTGTTTAAGCACTCCTTTAACAGTATCCGGCGTCTGAGCCTTATCTTTAGTTTTTATTTCTTCGGACATTTGACCTTCCTTTCCGTATTGACACGGATAGCCGCGAGTTTGTTCCATACGTCCCTATCAAACCAGAAATAGCCTTAATATTCAAGTATTCATTGGGAAACAAGCCTATCGGGGAAAACCGCTTTCAACGGTGCGGAGCAAACAAATTGAAAGGAAAATACGGAATATTCCGGAGAATCATAAAGACCAGAGCCAAAGCCGGGAGGATAATAAAGAACCTCGGGCTAAACCTTACTTCCGGAAGAATTTTCCTGCCTGAATAACCGTTAATCAGCAATGCCGCGGAGGCGTAGAAAAGCAAAATTATCCCGGGCAGAACGAACAGGTTCATCGAAAGAGATTCAACCGGCTTTCCGCGGGAAATAAGCCAGACAGCCCTCGTTCCTCCGCAACTGAAGCAGAAAAAACCGGTAAACCTGTGAAACAAACATGGCGGGAGAGAATCAAAATAAACCCTTGGGGTAATTACGGACAAAAGAAGCGCTGCAGCCGGCGCAGCAAAAAGAGTCCACCCTAGCGCCCGTTTGTTCATCTCTTAGTCCATCAGCTCGGAAGTCATCTCGGCTAATAGCCGGTCTTTCTCTTCCGCGGACAGAATTTCAGACATGTTAGAAGCGTCAGAGCCGATTTGGTATTCTTCTATGGCTGTTGCAAACCACTCCGGGTTAGAACTCATCTTCCCTATAATCGCTTCGAGGCTGGCAGTGCTTGCCTTCCTGACTCTCACAGCGCGGCTAATTCTGCCGGCAGCCAGCGGAGCAAGAATCATCAAAAGAAGCAGGATAACGGAAACAGACGCGGTAAGCGGCTTCCGCAGGAAGTCATACCAGGGTGAAGGTACAGACATTTTTTCGCGGAGTCTCGGCAGATAACCAGCCCAGAACTCTTTTCCCGGATCTGAAACTCCGATAGTTCCCGCCGTATCTATCAATTCGCGGTAGAATTTTAATTCAGCCGCGCACTCCGCGCAGGAAGCCAGATGAGACTTCACTTTTGCGGCGGTTTTTTCTTCGAGGCACCCTTCGGCGTACTCCTCGATGTATTTGCCTGCCATTTTACAGTTCATATTTTGTCCTCATGCCCTTTTTTATCTTCTGCACCGCGTTGAAGAAGTTGGCTTTGGCGCCGCCGGTGGTGAGGCCGGTGGCCTGGGCGATTTCTTCGAATTTCATTTCATCGTATATCCTCATTACAAAGACGGCTCTCTGCTGGCGCGGAAGCGCGCACATCATTTCTTTCACGGCTTTTTTTAGCTGGTCCTTCTCTACGGACTCCTCACCCTGGCCTGCAGAGGAATCGCGAAGTTCAGCGGCCGAATCCAGCGGCTCCGTAAACCTGGCTGCTTTCTTCCTGGTCATACACACATTAAAAGTAATCCTGTAAAGCCAGGTAAAAAAATACTTTCTCTCTTTTAATTTCCTGAGCGCCTTGTAAGCTTTTATAAAAGCTTCCTGAGAAGCTTCCTCTGCATCGTGATGGTTTCCGAGAACGCGCAGGGCCAGGAAATATATTTTTTCTTTGTGCTTAAATACCAATCTGTTAAAAGCCTCTTCTTTACCCTGCAGGAAAAGCCCAATTAATTCAGCGTCTTCCTGCCCGCTATTTCCCTTCACTACTTCATTAGACATCTTGCTCCGCCAAATGGTTCAAATGACGCTCACACGCCCAATTATAGCCATAGAACATGGAAATAACAAGGAATGATGAGCCTTCCTTCAATTGAGCTTTGCGAAAAGCGAAACGTAATGAGTATTCCCGAGCATGTCATTGAGTTTCGCGCCGTAGGTTAACGAGAAAGCGGAGACATTCAACTCAAGGCCGAAAGAGACGCAGTTTAGCAATCCATACTGGGCAGCAGTGTCGTATCTGTATCCAAACATCAGGGCAAGGAATTCTTCAGGTTTTACTGAAATGCCCGCGGAATAAACCGGTGAATATTCATTACTGAGTTCGGCGTCAATATCTGCCTTAAAACCGGAGGCAGAAACACCCAGCCCCGCGCGCAGCATTTCAGGCAGCCCCGGATAAGTGCCGGCATTTACAAGACAGGCGCCGAAAGAAATATTGTCCGAGAGCTGCACAAACCCCGAAACATCATAGAGGACGTGAAAAGAACAACTTTCGTCCAGATTTTCATAAGGGAATTTGATATTCAGCCCGGCCGCGGCTGTTTTGGAGAGGCCCTGCGCTATCGACAGCACCGGTACAGCTTGAAACGGAGAAAAGCCCCCCTCGGAAACCCCGAATCCGTCCCTCCTTTCCTGCGTGCCGGTCCAGAGATACATAGCTGAGATGCCGAGCGCGGATGAGTTCCCCATTTGTCTCATTGCCGTGACAGTCTCATACCTTGCCCCTGCGAAGTATTCGGTGTGTGAAAAATTAAGAAATGTTCCGCTGGACCAACATAGACTTGAAGGCGAGAAGAATACCGTATCCGGCTCTCCCGGCAGTCCTGTCAAAGCGCCTCCCATGGCCGCGTATCTCGAGCCGGGAAAGACTTCCATGAACGCCAGTTCAGTCGTTCCGGCAGCACTGGATGCAAACCGGAGAAGAAGCACAAAAAATATAATTGCCTGCCTCATATATGAAACCCCCTAAAATAAACGCGGGCGCCTTAAGGCACCCGTTAGATTTCCTCTATGACTCGGAGCGTGCACTACTTAAGCAGTTTTTTAAAATCCTCCTCTTCGAGAACCTTTACTCCTAATTTCTTTGCTTTCGCAAGTTTAGAGCCCGGCTCGTTGCCGGCGACAACATAACTCGTCTTCGCGGAGACGCTTCCCGAGGCCGTGCCCCCCAGTTTCTTTACTTCGCGCTCGGCTTCGTCGCGGGTGAAGGAGGCGAGCTCTCCGGTAAATACAAAAGTCATGTCTTTAAATTTGCTTCCGGTTGCGAGTTCCTCTTTCTTCCTCTTTGTGTTAACCCCGGCCTTCTTAAGTTTCTCTATTACCTTGAGGTTATGGCTCTCCTGAAAGAAATTGTTTATGCTCACGGCGACTTTTGGGCCGACGCCTCTTATCTTTTGAAGATCTTCTATGGTTGCCGCGGCAAGCGCATCCAAATCAGCGTATTTTGAGGAAAGCAGTTCCGCCGTATTTTCTCCTACATCGCTTATCCCGAGCGCAAAGATAAGACGGGAAAGCGTGTTTTTTTTGCTCTTTTCAAGTCCTTCAACCAGGTTCAAAGCCGACTTTTCGCCCATACGGTCCAGTCCCGACAACTCTTCCTGTTTCAGGTAATACAGGTCTGCATAATCATTCACCTTACCCGTGCTTATCAGTTTTTCAACAATGGCAGGCCCGAAGTTTTCAATATCCATGGCGTTGCGCCTTGTAAAGTGGATAACGCGCCCCTCAACCTGGGCCTTGCAGGAGACATTCTGGCATTTGACCGCAACCTCTTCACCGAGCCGTGAAACCTTTGAACCGCAAACCGGGCAATGCGGGGGCATGCTAAAGAGCTTCTCTTTGCCCGTCCGTTTGGACTGCACCACGCCGACAACCTTGGGAATAACCTCTCCGCCCTTTTCTATGACGACAAAATCGCCGACGCGGATATCTTTGCGCTTTATTTCGTCCTCGTTGTGCAGCGTGCACCTGCTGATTGTGGAACCCGAAAGATGGACAGGCTCAAGCACCGCGACCGGCGTTAATATGCCGGTACGGCCGACCTGCACCAGAATATCCAGGAGTTTTGTTACCGCCTGGCGGGCCTTGAATTTGTAGGCGATAGCGTACCTGGGGCTTTTGTTGGTCGTCCCGAGGACCTTCTGCTCTTCGTAGGAGTTGACCTTTATGACCATCCCGTCTATTTCAAACGGCAGGGAATCCCTTTTCGACTCCCAGGAGTTCACGTAATCTATGACAGCGGAGATGCTTGAGCATTTCTTTGCGGGAGTTACCGCGGGCAAACCTGCCTTCCTTAAACTTACCAGCATTTCTTCGTGCGTCTTCCAGCCGGAACCTGCGGCGCTGCCGAGTGTATGAAGAAAGATGTTAAGGTTCCTTTTCGCGACAATTTTCGGGTCAAGAAGTTTAAGCGAGCCGGCCGCGGCATTCCTGGGGTTGGCAAAAAGCTCCTCGCCTTCGCTTTCACGCCCCCTGTTCAACCGCGCGAGTTCTTCTTTGGTAAGATAAACCTCGCCGCGAATTTCAAGCTCAAACTTGACGGGAATCTTGAGCGGGACCGACCTGATTGTCCTGATATTCCCGGATACATCATCGCCGCGAGTTCCGTCCCCCCTTGTCGAGGCCTGGACGAACTTTCCGTCCTGATAAAAGAGGTTCACCGCGAGCCCGTCAATCTTCGGCTCCACTATATATTCGGGGTCTTCCTTCAAACTCTTCCTAACCCTCTCGTCAAACGCCTTGAGTTCATCCTCGCTGTAGGTATTGTCAAGAGAGAGCATCGGAACTTTGTGGGTAACCTGCTTAAAACCTTTAAGAGGCTCGCCGCCTACGCGCTGTGTCGGCGAATCAGGAGAGACAAGTTCGGGGAATTCAAACTCAAGAGCTTCCAGATGCTTCATTAGCATATCAAATTCTGAATCCGGTATTTCAGGCTTCGTTTCCACATAGTATTTACGCTCGTGGTAACGGATCTCTTCGCGCAATGCCTCTATTTCCGTCTTTGCCTGTGAAAGTTTCATATGCCTAATATTACAGAATACTCCCATGAATCTCTACTGAAAAATGATCAAAGGATTAGAAGAAAATATTACGCGGATTAATAGCGTGCAGATGTGAAAGACTGTAAAGTATCAGACAATAACAAGAAAATATTTCCACCGGAGTAATTAGCCATTAGTTATCAGCACGTGCTCTTAGCCGTATACTTTATAATCTATCTCCGGAAAGATATTATCCTTATATTCTATCTCCGACAGATAGGTTTGGTCTATCTTTCCGCTGCTTAAACTGTCATAGAGCCGCGTGAACCTGACGATATGCTCCTTCGTGCGGCGCACGGCGTAATTGACATTTGTGCCGGTTTTCATTATAAAGGCCCAGTCCGAAGACTGCGCGAGCAGAAGTTCCCTCGCCGCCTGGTTGAGCGCGCGCCTTTCAAGGTCGCCCGGAGAATTAAATTTCTCCGCTAGCTCGCACATCCTGTCAGCCGCTTTGTGAAGGTGCCTGTAAACCCAGTCGTTCCCGCCTTCCAGCCAGACCTCGTGATAGCCCTTGTAGCCCCAGCTGGATTCGCAGGGAGCAGAGACCTGGTTTACGGGATACTCCGCGAGATATTCCGACGGGGTTATCATTTTGATTATATCCTGGTCATAATGCATCTTTCTGAAGAGGAAGTTCAGGAAATCAGGCCCCTCATACCACCAGTGACCGTAAAGCTCGGCGTCGTAAGGTGAAATTATTATAGGTTTTCTGTCCATGCCCGAAGCAAGCCATTCAATCTGCTTCCCGCGGTTAAACAGGAAGTTGCCCGCGTGCTCGGCGCTTCTCTCAAGGGCGAACTGCGGATCGTAAGGCTCCTTGTGCGCGGTCTCACCGGTTATCTTGTAATATTTAACCCCGGTAAAGGTCCTGGTCCCGTTTGAATTGATGTAGGGTTTTATGTACTCATACTCAAGGTCAAAGCCGACATCGCGGTAGAAGTCCCGGTAGTTGGTGTCTCCGGGATAACCTTCCTTCGCGCTCCAGACCTGCTTGCTCGATTCCACGTCCCTCCCGAAGGCCGCAACTCCCGACGGGCAAAAGACCGGCGCGAAGATGCCGTACTTCGGGCGCGGCACTCCATACATTATGCCGTGCGTATCAACAAAGAAGAATTTAATCCCGTGGTCTTTTAGCGTGTAGTCAACTCCCGGAAAATACGCGCACTCGGCAAGCCAGATGCCGTTAGGTTTCCTTCCCAGGTGTTTTTCGTGCGTGTCCACGGCAACCTTTATCTGGGCGTTGATGGCCTTCTGGTTTATCATCAGCGGCAGGTACCCGTGCGTGGCGCAGCAGGTGATAATTTCAAGTTTTCCGGCGTCCTGAACCTTTCTGAACGCGTTGACAAGGTTCTTGCCGTAACGAAGGAAATAATCACGCGCCTCAACGAACTTCCAGTTATACATATCGGCGGATTTTTTAAACTCCTCCTGATACTCAGTCCTCTTCTTCTCTTTTGACGTAAGATCTATCAGTTTTTCTATATAGTTCAGGGCCCGGTCCTGAAGCAGCGGGTCTGAAAGCATCGACAGCAATGGAGGGGTAAGCGACATCGTAACCCTGAAATCTACTCCGTCCTTGAGCAATCTTTCATAAACAAGTAGGAGCGGGATATAGGTCTCAAAGATTGCTTCGTACAGCCAGTCTTCTTCAAGGAAATCCGCGTGTTCAGGATGCCTGACATACGGCAGGTGGGCGTGGAGGACAACTGACAGGTAGCCTTTCATTTATTTGCCCTCCTTTGTACATTTTGAAACATCAATTGTGAAGGCTTTCGTGAATTTTCCATCCGCGGACCTGGCCTCTATGGCAACAAGATGTTCGCCTTCATTTAAGTTGAACCTTGTACCGAAAGTTCCGTCGCCCGCGAGTTTAACGGGCTTGCCGTTCATAGTCACGGAAGCGTCGGGCTCGGTAGCCCCGTAAATAATTATCTCGGTTCCTACGCGAAACCAGAAAATAGGAGTTTTCTCCTTGCCGCTTCCCGGGCTGGACCAGCTCGAAAGCCAGCCTGATGAACCGCCGTGAACTCTCTCGGAACCGCCCATAGTGTTTAGAGTTCCTGCCGCGGCGGCTGTCCCGGATTCCGCCGCGTTTTCGTTCCAGTCACCCTGCATATGCCATTCTTTGGGATAGGCCCTTTTCATCAATTCTTCCGAGATAACCCATTCTTCATCCATAACCGAAGCGATGCAGTCGGCGGGAGTTTTTATGGTATTTGACCTCGCGTACGGAATAAATCTTCCGTCATGAAGAAACATTCCTATCTCCGCCAGCCAGCGCCTGTTTGGGTCTCCCGCGTGCAGGTACCAGGACGACGCGCCTTCCGAGATCCTTACATCAAAATATCTGTTGGCGTTCCTGCCGTCAAAAATAACATTTGTAACATCATAGACGCGCAGCATAACGGTTCCGGAATTAAAACTTTCGCCGAGCCTTTCTTTCATTGAGGCGACGGAATCCCGGGTTACCTCCCAGTAAGTGAAGAGCCAGTGGGAATCCCTGGCCAGAAGAACAATACAGGTTTCGTTGTAAAAAGACGGAAAAAGCGCGTTATAGTCTTCATCAGGTATGAAAACAGAGAAAGGCTTTTCTGTTAATATTTTGGAAGGCAAATCCTGCTTTTCTTCCTGCTTTTGCTTTGACTCCGCAGGCTTCGCCGGCTGCGAGGGAACAGCCGTTTCGGGGTCTTTCTTAACAACCGGTTTCACGGGCAGCAACGGTTTATTCTTTGAGAGCTTCGCCCTTGCTTTCGCAAGCGGGCCCGCTGCCGGCTTCTTCACCTTCTTTCCGGAAGAAAGTTTTATTGTGTCGTCGCCCGAGGCGCCGGGAGGTCTTTTAGGATTTTTACTGATTGGCCCCATAATTTCTCCTTAAAACAACTCAAGTTGAGAGTATCTGGCGAGCTCGCCTTCGTCAAAAAGCACTACTTTTCCCGGAACTCCGTCATAGCCGGGAAATACCCTGACATCAGACTTTCTGGACTTCAGTATTCCTTCGGCGACGGGTACCGGAGCAAGCCTTCTGACTTCTTCTTCAGGCAGGTCCAGGAGAAGAGAAAACTCGCTCCCGGCCTTTTCAACAAGTTTCAGGTACGCTTCCCTTACCTTCTGCGACTCCGTGCCGGCGTTCATGCAGAAAGCCAGTATCTCATCCAGCGGCATAATGTTCCTGAACGGCAGATATTTTCCTTTGGCCTCATTCTCCGTCCTGTCCGAGAGATCCTCTACGCGCTGTAGAACGCCGCGTCTTACGGGTCTCCCGCAGGCAGTGCAAATATGCCCGAGATTAGCGCTTTCGAGCGGAGAAAAGCAGAGCCCGCACTCCTTATGCCCGCTCAGATAATTTCTTCCCTCTTCGGGGTAGAATTCTATCGTGTAGAGAAGTTCATCCCTGCGCTTATATTGCAGGGCGTTTTTAATCTCATAATAGTGGAGCGCGGCGCTAAAAACGCAAGCCTCTCTGCCGATGGTCCCGGGCATGTGGGCGTTCGAACCCGAAATCATCGTGATGCGGTCGAGGCATGACAGCCTCGCGCACATCTTCGGATCCGCTGAAAGCCCGGTCTCCGCCGCAAAGACATATTTCGCGTACTGCCCGAAACATTCCTCGAGCGTGCCATAGCCGCCGGTCCCCAGCACAGAAAACCCAGGAGCAAAAATGTGCGACGGCACCACAAAACAATCCATGGAAATATCACAAACAATCCGCACCAGCTCGGACGCTTCCAGATTAAGGAGCGGCCTCCCGCCGGCGGTCAGATCACCGTACTTTGAAAGAGCTTTGTTTATTCTCTCTATATGCTCAAACCCGGGAGAAAATATCTGAAGCTGTACCTTCCGGCTACCGTTCATCCCGATGTAAACGCAATTAACTTCTCCTGAAAGAATAAAATGAGTGTCATTAAATTTAAATAGCCCGTTGCCCTGCGGTTTCAGCTTCCTGCGAAGCTCCGAAAGCCAGAGAGGATGCGTGATATCTCCGGCGGAAAGAAGATCAAGCCCTTTATATTTCGCCCACCGGGAGAGCGTCTCAAGGTCCATATCGCGGGTAGCTCCCAGGCTGAATTTACTGTGAATGTGAAAGTCCGCTCTAAAGTTCATATGGAATCCCAGCTTGAGTGATTCATCCGCTTGATTATATAACATTTAGATAGAAAGAAAAAATGATTTTTTAAAAAAGGGGGCCATTTGAAGAATATTGCGGCGTCCGGCTAGAACTTATTTATCACAACTCCGGCAGGAAGTTTCGGGAAGAAATATGTCGATTTGTGGGGCATCCTTTCAAGTTTTACCGCTGTCTTTCTTATGTCAGAAGGTGAAATTGCCGGAACGAGAAAAACGGAGTCAAAACTGCCGGAATCCGCGGCCAAAAGAGCTTCTTCCGGATTCCTGATATAAGCGATGTTTTTAACCGGCGGGAGAGCTTTTAAAATGATATGGTGCAGAACGCTGGTTGATAATCTTTTCCAGGCAGCGGATCTTTTAAGAGGTATAGAGAGCGCAACACCCGCGCTCTTTGGAACAAGCGCATAAAACTTATGCCCGGAGTAAAATATTATATTTTCCGCGGAAGCCTCTTTTTTGCATGGGATTACGTTGAATTTACCCTCAAGCCTGTCTGCCAGCATTTTGGCCGAGACAGGGCTCGAGAACTTCACGGCCCTGTGCGTAGGGTAAACGATCAGCCCGCTGTCCTGCATTGAAACCAGAGCAAAAAGCGTGAAATTCCAGAGCGCTTTCGGGTCTCTCCCGTACTTTTTTTCGTTCTCTTTTTTGTAGGCCAGCGCTGTCTCGTATCTGTGATGCCCGTCGGCGATAAAGATCCGGCGCCTTTTAGTAAACGAGACAATCCGGTTAACCGCCGCCTCATCCGCAATCTTCCAAAGCTTTCCTTTCACGTTCTGTCCGCCGTCGCGCAGAGCGAATTCCAGGTCAGGTTTCATCTTTTTAAACTCTGACCAGTCAAATTTGCCGTCGTACACTCCGAATATAGGGCTGGTGTGCGCCCTGCATGCCCTGAGCAGGTTCAACCGGTCCTGCTTGTGTTTTGGAAAAGTCTCTTCGTGAGGCAGCACCGATTTTTCCGAGAATTCTTCCGCCTTTACAAGAGCATAAAACCCGGTCCGCTTAAGCAGGCGGCCGTTCATTTTGAAAGACTGTTCCAGAAGATAAAAAGAAGGGAGGGAATCCCGCGTCAGCGCGCCTTTCGCAATCCATTTTAAAAGTTCTGTCCCTGAAGCGGAATACCTTCGCGCATCTTTTCCTTTTCTGAAATCCACCCGCACAATGTTATACGGGGAGGACTTGTAATAATCCTCCCTCATCTCAGGGGAAATGACATCGTAAGGAAGCGTTAACTGACTGCTCAGGCTTCCTGTTTTTTCCGTGTTGTATGTTAGCCCTTTGAAAGGGATTACTTCCGCCACTCTTACTCCTTAAAAAAACTCCCTTGGTTAGCAAGGGAGCAGTTTTTACTTTCTATTACCCGTTCTTATACAACCGCGGCGTCTATTCTTTTCTTTAGAGATTCCTTGGGCTGAACGCCGACCAATTGCTCCACCACCTGCCCGCCTTTGAAGATCATAACCGTCGGAATGCTCCTTATGCCGTACTTAGCCGCTATCCCGGGATTGTCATCTACATTGACTTTTCCAACCTTTACCTTGCCCGCGTATTCCTTGGCGAGTTCTTCGATAGTAGGACCTAGCATTCTGCAGGGCCCGCACCACTCTGCCCAGAAATCAACCAGCACCGGAGCCGCTGATTTCAGCACATCCGCTTCAAAATTCGCATCCGTAAAAGTTAACGCCATTTTTATACCCTCCAGTTTATTATATCCGGCCACTCAGGCCGTCAGTATGACACTAATCAGTTACTTCTGTTTTACGGCTTTTGCTTTCTCTAGAGCGTCTTTCGCAAGCTGGCACGCCTTATCAGCCCCTTCCCTGGCTTTCTGAAAGTTAGCGTTATCCATATCTAGCTTTGCCATGGCAAGCGCGTCTTCCGCGCTCTTTAAGATATCGGCAACCGTGGATTCGGCCCCGGCGTCTTTTGCGTCAATAACGGCAGTCTTCGCTTTTGCCATTGAATCATTAGCTTTCTCCACATCTTCTATGGCCTTTCTGGTCTCGTTGTAAGCGTTCGCGGCCATGGATTTTGCGGCGGCAAACCTCCGGAGGCGCACGTTATTGTTGGCGTCCCAAAGGGTGTCCTTTATTTCCTTTATCTTCTTTCCGTAGGACCTGTCCAATCCTACTTCTGTCGCAAAGACAAGGCTCTTTTCTGTTTCGGCTATCAATTTCTGCACCTCGCCCGGAAGTTCTTTCACATCCCTGGCAAGCAGAGAAGCTTTCTCCGCCGAATCCTGCGCGCCGGCGTAATCATCCTTACTTAGGTATTCTTTCGCGCCGGCAAGTTTTGATCTTGCGTCGTTGTATGTTTCCTGCATATTGTCTTTATTGGGAGAAGCCTCAGCAGATTTCAGGTCTTTCTCAGCCTTGTCTACCGCCGCTGTCGCGGAACTGTAAGCCGCCTTGTCCGAAGGTTTTATGTATTTTGAGCAGCCGGCGCAGATAAAAACGACTGCGAGAGCCGCAACAATGAGCTTACGTGCCGCGTCTGTCTTATTAAACATCAATTCCTCCATCATGAAAACAGGCTATTCTTTTGTCTTCCTTAAACCCTGCTCAAGGTTTGAGACCAGAGGCCGAAGCATTGTCGTAAATTCCATCGGAAAAATATACTTCGTGGAAGGCGAGTTGCCCAGCGCCTTGAGCGTTTCAAGGTACTGCAGGCTCATGGTTTTTTCGTCTATACTCTTCGCGGCGCCGAAAATGTTCGCGAGAGCCTGCGCGTAGCCTTCTGCTTCCAGCATCTGAGCCTGTTTCTTGCCTTCCGCTTTTAAAATGGCGGATTGTTTCTCGCCTTCGGCGATTGTTATCGCGGCCTGCTTGGTGCCGTCGGATTCCGTCACAACCGCTCTTCTGTGCCTTTCCGCCGCCATCTGCTTGGTCATCGCTGTCTGGACTTCTACGGGCGGCTGGATTTCCCTTATTTCCACGGAAGTCACCTTAACGCCCCACCTTCCGGTAACTTCGTCAAGTTTTGTCCGCAGTATATCGTTTATCTGTTCCCTCTTTGCGAGCACATCGTCAAGCGCGATATCGCCGACAACAGCGCGAAGAGTCGTGGTAGCGATGCCTTGCGCAGCTCCGGCGAAGTTCCTTACCTGAATGACCGAGGCGGAAGGATCTATTACCTTCCAGTATATAAGAAAGTCAACCGAGATCGGAGCGTTGTCTTTGGTAATGCAGGTTTGTTCCGGTATCTCGAGATAGGATTCCCTAAGATCCACTTCAACCACTTTGTCTATGATCGGAACAACTATTACAATTCCGGGTCCTTTCTCGCCCTGGGTCCTTCCCAGACGGAAAAGCACGAGCCTCTTATACTCCGGGACTATCCTTATTATATTTACAACCATTACGAAAACAGCGACCACAAGCACAATTATCATGAAGATTCCCGGCGTCATAACCCCTCCTGCTTACTTAACTTTAGCGGACTCTCCGGTTCGTTCCACTATAAGTTTTATGCCTTCCAAACGCAGAACCTTTACTTTTTCCCCTTTCAATACCGGTTTCCCGTCGGCAGAACCGGCAGACCAGTCTTCTTTGTTTACAGAGACAATTCCGACAGGGTCTATTGCCACACGCACATCTCCGGAAGCCCCCACAAGGCTTTTAATCCCTATCACAACTCTGTTCTTGAGCGCTTTTATTCCGATGGAAATGATTATAGCAAAAAACGCCGAGCTAATCACTACCATTGTAATTACCACGGCAAGGGACATTTTAAAATAGGGAATCATCGGGGAAAAGAGCAGAAGAGAACCTAGGAAGAGCGAAACCACTCCACCCGCGGCAAGAGCCCCGTGCGTTGTCGCCTTTATTTCCAAAATAAACAGCGCGACCGCAAGAACAAGCAGGGCGACTCCCGCGAAACTTATGGAAAGGCTGTTGAAAGAAATCAGCGCCAGTATCATGCAGATAACGCCTGCTGTCCCGGGAAACACAGCGCCGGGCGAAGCCAGCTCGTAGATAAGACCGTAGATGCCGATCAAAAAGAGCACATAGGCGATTGTAGGGTCGTTAAGAGTGTTAAGCAAACTCTCCCGCCAGGTCATCTTCAGCCTGAGGATAGAAGCCTTGTTCGTGTTAATAACCGCCTCGGAACCGCTTAAAAGCCTGAATTTTTTGCCGTTCAGTTTTTCAAGCAATACCGCGGTGTCATCGGCGATGGCATCCGATATGCCGAGCTTTGCCGCCTCTGTCTCGGTTATTGACACGCTCTTCCTTACCGCGTCGTCCACCCAGGAAATATTCCTGCCGCGTTTTTCCGCCAGAGTTCTTATATAGGCCGCCGCGTCGTTGGTAATTTTTTCGGATGCCAGCTTGCCGTCCATATATACCGGATGGGCCGCGCCCATGTTTGTGCCTGAGGCCATCGCCACATAATCAGCAGCCATCGCGATGAAGAGGCCTGCCGAAGCCGACCTCGCGCCCTTGGGAGCCACATGGACAACAACCGGAATTTTTGAAGCCAGAATTTTCTGCACGATATCGCGCATTGAATCGTTCATGCCGCCCGGCGTGTCGAGTTCAAGCACCACGCACTCCGCTTTCATCTTCTCGGCGTCAGAAATGCATCTTGTCAGGTAGGCAGCGGAGGACTGATTTATCGCTCCCCTAAACTCCACTATTGCAACGCTGCCCGCAAATACCCGGGACGCCGCGGCCAGCAGGAGCAGAAGGACTGTAGTTCTTATTCTCATGCTGTTATCCTCTTGACGGCGGCAAGATAGGCCCCGTAAACTGCCAGCGAAGGATCGAATATGTCCGCTGCAGGTATATCACCTGCCAAAAGAGGGGCAAATCCTCCGGTCAGAACAGCCTTAGCTTTAAACTTTTTCTTGGCGCGCGACAACACCCCGTCTGCCATCGAACTCAACCCCCAGTAGGCCCCGTTTCTGATGGCCGCTTCGGTCTCAAGCGCCGCGAAACCGGCGGGTTTGCCATATTCCACGAGGGGAAGAAGCGCGGTCTTTTTCTCAAGATACTCCGTGAATAAAGGCGCTCCCGGCATTATGAGACCGCCGGCATATTCGCCTTTTCTGTTAATAATATTTAAAGTAGTTGCAGTGCCAAGGTCCAGAACTACCGCGGGAGAACCGTATTTTTCCCGGGCCGCGTAAGCCGCGAGAATACGGTCCACTCCGAGCGTTTCCTTTTTCTTGTAAAGGTTTTCCATGGGAACATCGCGGGTGGTAAGCTCCAGAGCCAGCGGTACAGCCTTTCTCACAACAGCGGAAAGAGCCGGGACCACGGAGAAATAAACAACCGGGAGTTTTTGTGCCTTCGCGAATTTAGCGGAAAGAACCGCCCCTTTTTGCGTTGCGGGGAAAACTTTGAGCGACTTCTCTTTTCCGTTGCCGGCAAGCCAGACCTTCACTGAAGTGTTTCCAATATTGATTATAATGAGCCTAAGAGACATCGCCCGTCACCGCCCTCTTCACCGTGCCGTCCGCAAGCCGCACAAGGAGTGCGCAATCTCCGTCAATATCTTCGGCGATTCCTTCAACAAACTCGCCCCCGGACTGTATTTTAACCTTCCTTCCGAGGGTCGCGCATTTTCGTTTCCATTTCCGAATTATCGGTTCCGGCCCTTCCTGCTTGAAAAGCTCGTAATACTCCTCCAGGCTCTTCAGGGTTTCCGCAAGCAGCTTCACCCTTTGCACGTCTCTCTTCAATTCTATTTTCAGCGAGGTGGCCCTACCGCGGACAGAATCCGGAAGGTCGTTCTTTGAAAGATTAACATTAATACCTATTCCGATTATGAGGTAATTTACAATATCCATCTCCGCCTTCATCTCGGTCAATATTCCGCAGAGCTTTTTTCCGTGAAACATTACGTCGTTTGGCCATTTGAGCTCCGCGTCCTCTCCGGTGACCTTCTTTATAGCGTCATGCACGGACAGTCCTGCGATAAAAGTGAGTTTGGGAGAATGGTAAGGGCTTATTTTCGGCCGGAGTATCACCGAGAACCAAAGACCTGACCTCTCCGGCGAAAACCAGGTCCTTCCGAGCCGTCCTTTGCCCGCGGTCTGTTTTTCCGCGGTAACCACCGTGCCTTCAGGAACTTCTTTTTCGGTAAGCCGGGCCGCCATATCATTTGTGGAACCAATCTCATTAAAACAGTAGAGTTCCCTGCCGACATATTTTGTGCCCAGGGCGTTCTCTATCTCCGCCGGAAGAAGCAGGTCAGGCACCGACTGCAGGCGGTAACCGAGGTTAGTGTGACTCTCGAACTCGTAGCCCTGATCCATCAGCGAATGAATATGCTTCCAGATAGCGGTCCTGCTGACCTTAAACTTTTTACTGAGAGCTTCGCCGGAGAGGTACTTTTCCCCGGAAGTTCTTAGCAGCGAGAGTATTTCTTCTTCCGCCCCGCCTTTTCTCACGCCTTGATCTCCCCGAATTGCTCTTCGTATTTCCTGATGTTGTCCGCGAGCGCGGCGGCAAAATTCTTCATATGGGAAGGCGAGGTTATTATCCTGGCGCTGACCTTGTTTTTGCTCTGTTGCGGCAGGACAAAGGCGAAATCTATCATGAACTCCGCGGGAGTATGAGCGATTGCCGCAAAATTTGCGTACATGCCCCTGGCTGTTGCTTCATCTATGTCCAGGTTTATAGGTGAATTTCCGTTGCCTCCTGCCATAATGCCTCCTGAATAGTTTTTGGGCCTTAAACTTAGACCGCCCTTTGTCTGTTAATTTTCCAGATTTCCCTAACCTGTTCCCCGCCGGACACATAGACATTATCATATAAATTGACGGTAGTGCAACAATGGCTTGGCAATATCTTTATCCTGTCTCCAGGCATAAGAGAGCCCTGCGCCAACTTAAGTCTTGTGTGCTCTTCGTTCAGGTTCTCAATGCTTCCTGTTTTATCAAGCAACAGAGGCATGCCGTTCTCCGTCGTCAAGGCCTTGCGCCCCGCGTCAGCTGTGTACTCCCCTTTTCCTCTGGAGGCAAGGATTGTCGCGTGCACGCACAATGAGGGAATAAATTCTTTCTTTATTGCCAGGTATTTAGTATCCATAAAAACATATGACCCGGGCTGAATATCCGTTATGTCTGAATTCCTGCCGGTAAGGTCATAAGTACCGGTGCCGCCGCCGGAGACAATTCCGCATTTAATATTAATCCCGGAAAGCAGTCTTTTCGTTCCGACAAGCAGTTCCATAGCGGCTGCCGCCGTTTTTTTCCTTTCTTCCGGATCGGAAAGCAGCACGGCATGCCCCTCATAGCCCTGCAGTCCTTTGAATTCAATATTTGGACAGGCCAGGACCTTTTTTACAAAATGAACGGCATCCTCTCCGGGTTTTCTCCCGGCCCGGTTCAGGCCTATGTCAACCTCGACCAACACTTTTAATTTAACTCCTGCCGCTCCGGCGAGCTTGTCAAGCAGCCTGAGGTTATTTTCCGAATCGACACAGAGCAGGACTTCGGAAGCAATGTCGCAAAGATTTAGAAATCTTTTTATCTTAGCCTGCTCAATCAGTTGGTTCGCGAGCAGCACGCTTTTGATTCCGCCTTTGACCAGAGCTTCCGCTTCATCTATAGTCTGCGCGGTAATTCCCACGGCTCCGGCTTTCATCTGCAGGCTGGCAATCTCAAGACATTTGTGGGTTTTAAAATGCGGCCTGATGCCGACATGGTTCTTCCTGCCGAAATCAGCCATCAGTTTAATGTTTTGCTTTAGCAGTTCAAGGTCCAGTACCAGAGCAGGCGTTACGATTTCGTTCATTTTTGCTCCAGGGCGGCTATAACAGCCCTGCAGAAGGCCGGCAGGTCATCCGGATTTCTTGAGGTTATGAGGTTGCCGTCAATTGCAACTTCTTTGTCCACAAAATTCGCGCCTGCGGCGGCCATATCATCTTTTATGGCCATGAAAGCCGTCGCGGTTTTCCCTTTTAGGATACCGGCGGAAACCAGCACCGAGCCCGCGTGGCAGATTGCGGCGATTACTTTACCCGCTTTAAAAGCGTCTGACACGAGCTTGACCGGCGCTTTGAAGCGCCTGATGAAATCGGGGGCCCAGCCGCCGGGAATTATTACGGCGTCAACGTTCTTGAAATCAACTTTATCAGCCGTGGTTGTCGTCTTTACCGGATAGCCGAACTTTCCGTGATAGAGTTCCGCGCTTCCGGTTCCCGCGACTATCACTTCGGCGCCTTCTTCCTTGAACCTATAGTACGGATACATTACTTCCATGTCCTGGAACTGCTCGGCGACAAGAATTACAACCCGTTTTCCTGTTAGAGACATAAAGCCTCCTCATTAATCAAATCTCAAATCACAAGCACCAAACCCCAAATAAAAACAAAAAAAACAAACCACAAACTGACCCTATAATTACTTGTATTTTATCCTTTTTTGTTCTTTGGTGCTTATCTGGCGCTTGGTGCTTGTTATTTGGTGCTTGTTTTATTAATACTTACCCAATTCCTTCGCCAGCCTCATAAACTCCTGAAACTGCGTCAGGGACACGCTGTCAGGAATAGAATGATCGGTTGCGACAATATAGCCGCCGTTCTTTTTCATCATCGGAATTAAGTGCCGCATTTCGTCCCACATCACCTGCGGTATTTTGTAGGACATCGCGTTTAGCCCGCCCATAAAGGTCAGCTTATCGCCAAACTCTTTCTTGAGCTTCTCCGGATCCATGCCGGCCTTGACTTCAAGCGGATTGAGAATATCAAGACCCATTCCGACAAGATCCGGAACAAACGGCATTATATCTCCGCAAGAATGCAGGTGCGCTTTCATTCCGTTGGCATGCGCGAAATCGATGCATTGCTTGTGGAAAGGTTTGAGCAGTTCGCGGTACATGTCCAATGAGAAAAACTGATTGTACTTGTAGCCCATATCATCATACCAGAATACTTCGTCAAACTTATAGCCTTCGTCCAGAATGAGCTTTATCTGGCTCAGGTTCAGTTCAAGGTGTGTCTTAAACATATCCTGCATCCATTCAGGGTCCTCAACGAGCGCCATAAGAACCCGCTCCGTGCCTACCATCCATGAATGCGTCACATCAAATCCAAACCAGTTTACAAGCCCCATCCAGGCCCCTGCTTCCCGGTTCTTCTTATAATTGGTCTTCAAATAACCCCATTCTATACGGTCCCTTGACGGCGTCATCCGCGCCTTTGCTTTTTCCCACGCATCGCGCGAGGTTATTGTAAAGTCAATAAACTCGGGGGTGCTGCCGGCGTGCTTCCAGTTTTTCATAGTAACGCCCCATTTTGATTTCTTTATTATGTATTCCTCAGTTTCTTCAACCACTTCCTGCGGGTAACTCGGTGAATTGTCACAGATATGCCAGCGGCAGTATTTGTCCATACCAAAGAAGTCCTGAAAATCAGCGCCTTTCGGCATGCCTTCCCTTTCCCATCTCTCTACGGCTGTCGGCCAGGGATTGTCGATTATCGGGCAACGGTCAGCTTCCTTATGTTCAACTATCAATTTCACTCTCTCTCTTGTTGTCAGTTCTTTCATGGGAAACTCCTATAATGCCGAATGTTTTAGTAATGCCAGGCAGAATGCTATTGCCGGCAGGAACGGAACTAGCATAAAAAGGTAAGGATAGCTTTCAGTAATCTCAACCTCAAAATACCCGCAAGATAGAACATAACACAGGTGCACGGGTGAAAGCAACACTCCGGCATAACCGCTGATAAAAGCGAAGGAAAGCATCGGGATGTTTATGGAAGCCCCCTGCGCGAGGAACGGCAGTATGAGCGGGAAGGTAATGCCCACATAGGCCTGTACCACGCCGGTTAGAAGTCCCGCGGTAAAAGGCAGAGCGAAGACCACCAATAGCGGGCTTATCCCGGCGAAAATGAAATATTGATTCAGTTCGGTTATGGCGCCGGAGATATCCAGCATATTCTTAAAATACATTACCCCGAATATCAGCAGGAGTATTTCCGGGGAAAGCGCTCTTTTCAGCAGTCCGGGCAGCAGTTTAAGCTCCATCCTGTAACTTAACTGCATTGTGATTATCACGGCAAGCAGCGCCGGAATAAAAAGCCTGTTGTTTAACAGGACCGCGGCGGCAATGAAGAGCACAGGCAGAGTTCCTTCCAGCAGGTTAAGAATATGAGCCTTAAGGCTGTTGCCGTCTTTTGGCATGTCAGCGGGTTTTGGCACCTTATGGAAGGAAACAAACCAGCCCGCGGCCAGCATAAAGACCACGAGCGGCCACTGGCAGGAAACAAGAGATACAATGGCCACTCCAGTAATTGCCGAGGCCAAAAGCAATCCCGGGTAAAGCGGAAGTATCGGTTCCCAGATATGCCTGAACCAGTAATTTGCGAAGGCTTTTTTTGAGGCCTTCATATAGGAGCCCTTTAGAGCTTCTCCGACCATCGGAGCCGAAAATCTCGCGCCTCCGGCGGAGGGCAAGACCCCAAGAAGCACGGGAAAGAAGACCGCCACTTTTCTTGGGTCGCGGAGAAGGTGCCCTGCTGAAGCTATCATCCTGTCGAAAACTCCCGCCTTTCTCATAACAGATTCAAGCAGGCCGATGAGGTAAAGAATCAGCATAAGTTCCACGGTTATGAAAGAGCCGGTCTTAGGGTCCGGCTCAAAGACGGTGCGCAGAATATTGCGGAAGATTTCGACCGGGTCAATACGGAACATCAAAACAAGGAAGAACGCGGAGATAACGAGCGAAAGTCCAAGAGAGAGTTTTAAGCGCAACGCAAGGATTATCAGGACAAAGATGAAACCTACCTTGAAGATTATCCAGAAGTCGGGAGCGGCAACCGGCATGGACTACATCCTTGACGGGGCTGATACACCAAGCAGGTCCAAACCCCTCTTGATAACTTTGCGCACGGCGTTGATTAGAACAAGCCTTGCAAGCGAAAGTTCCCTGTCTTCGGTGACAACCCTGTGCTTATTATAGAAAGAATGGAACAGCCCTGCAAGCTCCTCAAGGTACTTTGGCACCAGGTGCGGGGAGCTTTCCAGCGCGGCGTGAAGCAGCGTATCCGGGAGATTGTTTATCTTTTTCAGCAGTTCCAGCTCTTCCGGTTCCTTTAGCAGCGAAAGATTCACTTCGGACGCCTTCTTGGGTTCTATTCCCGAGACTTTCGCGTGCTCAACGACATTGAAGATTCTCGCGTGAGCGTACTGCACATAATACACAGGATTCTCATCAGTGTGTTTTTTTGCCAGGTCCATGTCAAAATCCAGGTGACTTTCCAGGCTGCGCCGCAGAAAGAAATACTTTGCCGCGTCCGGCCCGACATCCTCAACGAGTTCGTCCATAGTAATAAAACTGCCTTTGCGCTTGCTCATCTTGAACGGCTGTCCGTCCTTAATGAGATTTACCTGCTGGGCAATAAGCACCTGAAAGTCCTCGGCTTTATGGCCGAGAGCCATAACAGCGGCTCTCATCCTCGGTATGTACCCGTGGTGGTCAGGACCCCAGATATTTATCAGTTTGTCGGCCCTGTCGAATTTCTCCTTATGATAGGCAATGTCGGCCGACAGGTAGGTAAGCTCGCCGTCTTTCTTGATAAGCACCCTGTCCTTGTCATCCCCGGCGTTTACCGCGGTCGACATAAACCAGACAGCGCCGTCCTCTTCCTTGAGCAATCCTTTCCCGGCGAGTATTGCCGCGGTCTCTTTGACTTTGTTGTTTGCCGGATAGCGCTTCAAGACTTCCAAATCAGGGAGCTTTTTTTCTTCCGGCGCGTGAAGCAGGAGTTCGGAGTACCACAAATCGAATTCCACGCCGTAGGAAGAAAGGCTTTTTGCCTGATCCATAACCATCCAGGCAAGACCTTTGTGCTTGAATATTTTAATCCTTTCCTCTTCCGGGAAAACAAAATATTTATCCCCGTCTTCGTTCTTAATTCTTCCGGCAAGCTCTTTCACGTATTCCCCGGCGTAACAATCTTCAGGGAAAACAATCTTTTTGCCGAATAGTTCTTCATAGCGAAGGCTTATTGATTTTCCAAATATATTGGTCTGATTCCCGACATCGTTGATGTAAAACTCTTTTGTGACAGAAAACCCCGCATTCTTCAGTAAATTGGCCAGGCAATTCCCTACGGCGGCTGCCCGCGCGTTCACAACATTTAGAGGCCCTACCGGATTTGCGCTGACAAATTCAATGTTTATCCTGACACCCTTGCCGGCTGCTGAAGAGGCAAAATTCTCGCTTTCATCGACCTTGAGGAGCAGGTCAAAGAGATGTCCTTCGCTCAGGAAAAAATTTATAAAACCGGCGCCTGCTATCTCGGCTTTTGAAACCATTGTTTTATCAATTTCAAGGCGCGCGAGTATCTTCTCCGCGGCTTCGCGGGGATTCAGTTTGGCTCGCTTCGCAATCTGCATAACGAAATTGGTCGACAGGTCCCCGAACTTCCCGTGCCTGGGGACATCGAAGCCGATCTCTACGCCTTCCGGGTCAAACCCCGCTTCACTTGCGGCTTTTTTTAGCGCGTTTTTTAGGTTTTGCCTTACTTTTTCCAGCATCTTTTTTCTTTGTCTCCTTTAGAAATAATGCGTCGCCCCAGAGCCGCTCGAGCGCGTAAAACTCCCTCGTAGTCTGTTCAAAAACATGCACGACGACATCGCTGTAATCAAGCAGAGACCAGTTGCTGCCGCGGTCCTGCTCGCGATGCGTAGCCCAAACACCTTCGCGCCTAAGTTCCTTTTCTATATTATCAGCGATAGCTTCACAATGCGGAGACGAGTCCCCGCTAATTATCACAAAATAATCCGCGATGTAATTGAGGCCTTTCAGGTCCAGTATGGAAATATTTTCGCCTTTCTTGTCGTCCGCGAGTTCGACGATCCTGTCAACAAGCTTTTTGCCTTCCATTATTCCTCCTTGAATTGCTGCTGTTTTCTAAGCGCGGTTCTTGTTTCCCGCGTGTCGGTTTTCCAGTAACTTTTCCCGCTGACACTAACCGGCTCCCCGGGGAGGGTCAGCATCCTTGCGTCGCTCAGGCTGTAGTTTTTGAAAACACCGTAGAGCCTCAGAATTGTTTCCACGGGGACATTTGTTTTCAAATTCCTTTTAACTATTGAATACACCCTGGGAATTTTCTCGAGAGTCAGGTGCGTCTTTGCCTTGTCCAGAAACGCCGCCATAAACTTTTGCTGGCGCTCTATCCGCCCGATATCCGCTAACGGGTCGCTCCTGAACCGCAGGTATTTAACGGCCGCCTTTCCGTCAAGTTTTTGAAGCCCGGGCTTAAAATCAATATAGAGTCCGCCGGCAACATCGGTATAATGCATATTTTTCTTTATCTCAATTTTGATTCCGCCGAAAAGATCGACCAGCTCTTCTACAGCGCCGTAATCAACAAGAAAATAGTATGGAATAGAAAGCCCGGTGAGGCGCTCAACTTCTTTCCTGACTTCGTCCGCAGCGGCCGCGTGCCCGCTCTTAATGAAAACGGAAGCGTAGATGGTGTTTATCTTCATGTCGCGCCCACCGTATTTCACCAGGGTGTCCCTGGGGACAGAGAAGAGGGTTATCTTCACCGCCTTCACATCAATTATCGCCGCCATAATCGTATCGGAGTGCCGGCTGTTCTTCTCAACCTCATCGACGCCCAGCAGCAGAATATTCGAAAAGCTCTCTTTGGCCGTGAAATAATACCGGCTGACAACCGCCGTTCCGGCCAGAAGCGCGACTATGACCAACCATTTTATCAACTTGAGCATTTTTTTACAAATGATTCCAACACTTTCACCGACAGGGGATGAAGTTTCTTGCCTTTGCGGGCTATATAGGTGAAATTGTTCGCCAGGGCCAGGACCATTGCGGCATCAAGGTCTTCGCGTGAGATGGCGCGCAACTCAGCTACACCCTTATACGAGCGGCCCGGCTCTATCTTATCGGCCAGGAAGACAGCCTTGCTTAAACCGTCCATTTGAGGGCTTCCTGTCACATGATTCCTTATTGCCTTGAGTACCGAGGGATCCTTAACTTTAAAAACGCGCCTCGCGACCTCTTCCCCCGCTTTCGCGTGCCAGAGCGCCGGGATATTTTTCTCTTCGTCGCTATAACTTATATAGCGGAGCAGCGGGGCCACCTCCGCCGCTTTCATGTTCTTCCCCGCATCGTGAAGCAGCCCTGCCAGTTTGGCCTTCTTTTCCGGCAGGCGGTGCCGCCTGGCAAGCCCGGCAGCAGTTTTTGAAACGCGCAGGACATGCAGGTATTTTTCCCGCGGCAGAGACCTCTTCAGGAAAGCCTTTATCTCAGTGTTTATAGAGTTTTTCGTCGGCAATGTATTTCTCCACTTCTCTCGGGACCATATAATGAATGCTCTTGCCTGCCCGTATCAGATTCCTTATCTCCGTTGAAGAAACTTCAACATCCCGCACGTTCAGGAAATGCCCGACATTTCGGACCGCCTTCTCGATGGTATCATGTTCCGGACGCGTCATGACCACAAACTCACATTCGTTTATTAGAATATTTATGTCCTTCCAGGTGTGAAGCGCCGGCAAGATGTCGGCGCCAATGATAAAGAATATCCGCGCGTCCGGGTATTTCCCTTTAAAATGGCGCACGGTGTCTATGGAATAGGATTTACCCTTTCTCTTAAGTTCAACATCCGAGAGCGTGAACCCCGGGTTATCGCGTATTGCCAGCTTGACCATCGCCTGCCTGTGCCTCGCTTCAAGCATATCGCTCCCGACTTTGTGGGGAGGAGTGCCGCAGGGGATGAAGTACATTTTCTCAAGCTTGAGCTTGTTCAGTATGTCCTGGGCCACAACCAGGTGCCCAATGTGCACCGGATTAAAGGTTCCGCCAAACAATCCTATCCTTCCGCTCAATTTGCCCCCTATGTTTCAAGCATCAGGCTTTTAGTTAATCTAGAACAGATGCCCGACACCAATATAGAATATTCCCTGCGAAGCCGTATCCGTCCTTCTGCCGAGGTCCAGCCGGAGCACCACAGGCGCGCTCATGAGAGGGAAAACGTGGACACGCAACCCGAATCCGACGCTGTTTTTTAAACTGCCCAGAGGAAAACTGCCATAGCCGTCCCAGACGGCGCCGGTGTCAGAAAACAGCCCGAGCGCGATCTTTTTCAGCAGCAGCCAATTTAACGGGGCAAAACCGTAATCAATATTATCTATCAGCGTTATCCTTGCTTCAATGTTCCAGAGGAAAATATTGTTTCCGAGCATATCATTTTTCGGATAACCTCTGAGGGTCAGAATACCTCCCAATCCATAATCTCCCCTTTCCGTGTCTGCCGAAACACCCGCAAAAAGCCTGTTGGCGAGCACAGTCTCCCTATTAACGCAAATATAGTCCCTTCTTTCAAGGTCAAGTTCTGTGTATCTTTTCGCGCCGCCAAAAACATAGTCCCCGTGAATAAGCTGGGCGGCAAATGCGCTTCCTGCGCAGGGCTCAGTGACATTGTAAGAAATACGGTCCTCGGTCCAGGCAACCCCAACAGAGTTGACCGGCCGTTCATACTGGTCTCCGGGAACGCCGTCAAAATAACTTCTTGTCTCAATGCCGGCGCTTATGAAGAATTCCAGCCGCCTAAATCTGTCCACCGGAAAATATAGCGGCAAAGTCAGCGCTGTATCCTCTATCCAGTAGCTCGCCGGATTTCCGTCTGAACCTGTCTCCCCGTAAAAATTACGCCAGGAAGAAAATATAAGCCCAAATCCTGGAATCCCGGAAGTATTCTGGTAGGCTGCTGTTATGCCTGTCTGCAGGCCGCTGACATCCAAGCCGTAAAGACTAATACTGTTCTCCCCGAGCAGGTCGCTCGCCTGGGTGATACCGCCGCCCATGAGCCCCGCCGAAGAGTCATAGCCCAGAAGGAAGAAGAGCACGTCCGGGGTGAGCGCGGGTTCATATTTCCGGGATATTAGATTGCCAAACTTCACTTCCGGAAGCTCTTCCGCAGGCGCCTTTGAATCCGGCGGAGCAACACTCTTTAGAAGGTTCTCTTCCGGGTATTTCATCTGATAAAGGTTGTAACAGCCCTGCTCATAATATGAGAAAACCAGGTTCTTTGAAACAACAGAAAAATCAGGCGAGAAACACCCGCCTGAAACCGAGGTAACCTGCAAGAACGATCCCGCTTCCGGGTTAAAGATATAAAGATCAAAGATGCCGTTCATGTCGCTTGAACAGAGAAACTTCCCTCCCGGCACAACACAAGGATTTATAGTGTCAAAAGATGCCGGTGTCAGAACCTTCTCAGACTTCTTCCCTGTCAGCAGCCCGGAGAGCCTGACAAGCACCCTTTTGCCGCCCCGTCTTGACACATAAACGACGGAATCTCCGCCGTCCAGCGGGGCCGGATCTGCGTCATCGTAGCGGTCATCAGTCAGCTGCTCCAACCCGCTCCCGTCTATCCGGGATGAATAAAGGTCTGATGTTCCCCTTGCTTCCCCTGCGAAGATGATTCTGTCCCCGGAAAAGGCAGGTGAATATACCGCGTCAAGCCCGCAGTCAAAAGAGGCTATTGGGCTTCCGCCGGCAGTTGAAAATATGCGAAGCATCTGCTTGCCGGCTATTTTCCCTGCAAACGCCAGGTGCTTCCCGTCCGGCGACACGGCAAGGCCCCCACCCGCGCCCGCGATGCTGTCGAAATCATACCCAATTAGCTCATAATCACTTCTGGTCTTAAGCTCTCTGCACCTTATGCTTTGATAATTGTTCCTGTCTGAAATATAAAAAAGCTTCCCGCCGTCAGGGGAGAACACCGCGCCTGTATTATGCACCTGCATCTGCTTTGTATCAGCGGTCACGGGAGAAGCAAAATCACCGGCGCGTTTCCTTCCAACCGCCTGAGCCCAGTACTTGTCCTTGAGCCAATACTGCCATTTGGTATTCAACTCGTCTTGGGTAACGCCTGTCGCGTTAAAAAGCGCCTGGTCGCACGTCATGGATAAAATGTAAAACTCGCGCATTATTGCGCCTATCTTATCTTCTCCGTACTTTTCTGCGATAAAGTCAAAGAAAGACTTCGATTCCTTGTACATCTCCACTACATTCCTGCCGTCTGAATAAGAAAAACCTCCGAGCATATCCACCGGATGGGTCATATTGTTGGTTACCGCGTCGCGCAGAAGCATGTCGGTGACAGATTTGTCCTCGTCAAAGGGCTCGTGGTCCGCCATTCCTTCCATGAACCACTGAGGCAGCAGCACAGACCTTACAAGTTTGTAGGATTTGCCGAAACCGCTGTAAAGGATCTCAAACTGAAACCTGTGAGTCAGCTCGTGCTCGATGACATGGGCAAAATAATCGCGGTTCGTAAAGACCGGAAGCACCACCCTGTCTTTGAGCGGCTCCGTAAAACCGCCGACTCCTTCGGTGATAATCTCGGAAGTAATGTTCGTCTGTTCAAAATCTATCCTGTTGCGGTAAATGAACAACTTTATTTTTTCTTCGGGAATGACTTTGAATCTTTTGGAGAGCCTTGTATAGGCGCCTTCAGCTATAAGCGCCGCTTCCCTTGCCGGAGATTCGGAACCAATGGTGTAATAGACGAGAAAATTATTTGTTTCCAGCACCTGCCATTCCAGTTTCCTGTAGACAACTTTGTTTTTTCCAAAAGAGAAAGCAATAACCGGGAGCGCGAGCAGAAAAACCGCGAGGAAGAGCAGAATATTTTTTTTCAAGCAACCCCCGTCAATGCCCGCATGCAGAGCAATGTTTTTTTTTGCAGGAGCCCCCGCAATCGCAGGAGTGGCCGGAGGAACCGGAGAATACAGTTCCGGACTTGAAACCAAACACAGACATTTTTTTCTTCGCTTTGGAAGCGCCGCAGGCCGGACACCTCACCTTGGAAAGAGAATTCCCAAAGACCAGGTCCTCAAAATCAACGCCGCATTTTCCGCAATTGAATTCGAATAGCGGCATGTCACTTACCGTACATGTAGCTCAAACCGTTCCCATGGAATATGCCGCGGAAACGTTCTTCGGCCGAATTATCGCCGAAGACCCTTTCCAGCAAGGACATTTCTTTCCGCGGTGTAATAACTACCGGTTCCCCGCTGATGCCGCAGGCCTTTGCGGCCCAGTTAACGGCGTCTTCTTGGGTGCCCAGTTCGTCCACAAAACCGTACTGGAACGCCTGGCTGCCGGAGAAGATCCTGCCGTCGGCGTGCTTTTTAATCTCCGCGACTATCTGCTCCTTAGTTACGGCATCCTTGGAAACCGGAGTGCCCGTCTTTTTTATCTTAGCCGCAAAAACCGCTCCCCTTCCTTCTGCTACGGCGTCCACGAACTGGGCGTAGACATCGTCTATCACGCCCTGCAGCAGCTGCCTTTCTTCTGTGGTCATCTTGCGCATAGAGGAACCGGTATCCTTGAACTTTCCGCTCTTTATAACTTCTTCTTTAACCCCAACCTTGTTCAGGAGTTCTTCGAGGTTCAGGTTCTCCATGATAACTCCTATGCTTCCCGTAAGCGTTCCCGGGTTTGAAAATATTCTGTCGCCGTAACAGCCTATATAATAGCCGCCTGACGCAGCCAGGGTCCCGAAAGAAACAACGACTTTTTTGTTATAGCCGTCTTTCTTTTTTACCTTCTTCAATTCCGCGACAATCTCCTGGCAGGCAGAAACCCCGCCTCCCGGAGAATCAATGCGCAGCACTATTCCCTTGATGCTCTGGTCCTTGCCGTATTTCTCGAGGATGTCAATTATCTTTGCCGAATAAAAGATAGGGCCTGATATTGTGACTAGAGCAAGTTTGTTGCCGGAGAAATTCCCGGTGAGTTTATGCGCGCTAATCGTCTGGCTGTCGCCGGCCGCGCCAATCAACGCCCTTAGAGAGAGAAAAACAACTAAAAGACAGGCAAAAACCAAAGCGGCCCTTATTATTGGTTTCCTGCTCTTTTCCATTTACGCCTCCGCTCCCGTCTTATGTTTTCTTTAGAATGTCGCCAAATGTTGACCTGCCGCCGGCTTCATCCTGATATTTTTTCATTTCGCTTTTATCCGCTTCATAGAGCGCCTCTTTGACGCTCAGGCTTATCTTTCTACCTTCGAGGTCCAGCTTTATGACCTTTACTCGTTTATCCTCTCCCGGTTTCACGGCCGACTCGGCGGTCTCCACCGGCTCTGCGGCCAGTTCCGAGATATGAATAAAACCGTCCAGCCCCGCCTCAAGCTCCGCGAAAGCGCCGAAAGACACTACCCTGACAATCCTGCAATTAACTATAGTTCCTGCGGAGTATTTTGACGGAATCTCTCCCAGCCAGGGATCGGCGGTGAGCTGTTTAATGCCGAGATGCACTTTTCTGTTTGCCTTATCAAGGTTCAAAACAACGGCCTCAAGCTTTTCCCCTTTACGGAAAAGCCCCTTGAGTTCATTTATGCGTTTTGTCCAGTAAATATCTTTCTTATGCAATACACCTTCTGCCCCGCCCTCCAGTTCCAGAAAAAAAGAGGAAACAGAGTATCCCGTCACTATTCCGGTTATTTTCGCTCCGGGAATAAATCGCTCCTCCGCGCCTGCAAAAGGGTCGGACTCAAGCTGTTTGAGCCCGAAGAGTATCTTTCTGTTGTTCTTATCAATGTTCAGGACTTTTACAGTGATGCTGTCGCCGATGGCTACAAGTTCCGAGGGATTCTTGACTTTCCTGGTCCAGGAAAGATCTGATACATGCAGGAGTCCTTCTATGCCTTCCTCTAGTTTGATAAAGGCTCCGTAATCAACGATGTTCACAATTCTGCCGTGTATCTCGGAACCGATAGGATATTTTTGTTCAATGGTTAACCAGGGATCCTCCTGCAGCTGCTTTAACCCGAAGGAGACCCTGTTCTTTTCACGGTCTATCCTCACCACCTTGACATCAACCTCGCTGTCAAGCGCGAGCAGTTCAGCCGGATGGTTAACTTTGCCCCAGGACATATCGGATATATGGAGCAGTCCGGTAACGCCGCCTATGTCGATAAAAGCGCCATAGGATGTAATGCTCTTAACAACGCCCTTCCTGATTTCGCCTTCGGCAAGCGAAGCCCAGATTTCCTGCTTTATACGGCGGCTTTTATCCTGCACCGCAAGTTTATGAGAAACTACTATCTCCCCGCGGTTTCTTCCGAACTTAATAATTTTGAAAAGGAGTTTCTTTTGGGAAGTCCCGGCGTTATCTTCCGGAAGATACTGGGACTGCGGAAGGAAAGCTTCGGCCCCTATGTCGGCCATGAAACCGCCTTTGACTTCCTGGACGATTCTGCCTTCTACAAACTCGCGTTCCCTGAAAGCCTTTTCAATCACTGATAAGTAGTTGATCCTGTCTGCCCTGAGTTTTGAAAGTATTACGGTCCCGCTCCCGTCCCTGAACCTGTCAACAACCGCATCAACGACATCGCCGGGTTTAGCGGATAGGCTGCCGTCAGGCAGGAGGAATTCATTAACAGGGATAAGACCGTCAGATTTGTAACCGACATCTACTATTACGTGTTCTTTGCCTATCTGGAGGATTTTCGCTTTGACCTGCTTCCCTTCTTCAAGTTCCGCGAAGGATGAAGCCAGCATATCACCCATGGTTAAATTGTCTTCTGTCCCGCCGTTATTGATAATCTCTTCGTTTGACATGGAAACTCTCCGTTGAACGGTAGCATGGCGCTCGGTTTGCGGCAGGAACAGGAAGGGCTAGAGTTTTTTAATTCTTTCCGCGACTTCTTTGATAATCCAGTCCGGAGTGGAAGCTCCGGCCGTGACGCCGGCCGTCTTTTTACCCCGGAACCAGGCAGTTTGTAATTCAGACGCGGCCTCTATGTGCCTGGTCTCTACACCCGTTGTCTCGCAAACTTCTGCCAAATGCTTAGTATTGGCGCTGTTTTTCCCGCCTACCACAATCATTATATCAACTTCGCCCGCCAACTTCAAGGCGGAATCCTGGCGCTCATGAGTTGCGTTGCATATGGTATTTAGTATTCTGAATTCCCTGGCTTTTCCGCTTAGCACTTTCATAATTGCTGAAAAATTGCCGTTAGACTGAGTTGTCTGAACAACTATTCCCATTTTCTTTACCGGATGCACCTTTTCCGCCTCGGCAGGGGTTCCCACAACAATAGCGACCTTTCCCGCATAGCCCTTAATGCCGATCACCTCAGGGTGGTCTGCTTCCCCTATTATTATAGGTGTATAGCCGTCGCGGGACAACTGCCTGACATATTCCTGCGGTTTTTTGACGAAAGGGCAAGTAGCGTCTATAATTCTCAGTTTCTTTAACTTAAACTGCCGCTCAACTTCAGGAGGAACACCGTGAGTCCTGATTATGATAGTACTGCCTTCTTTAACATTTTTCAGATTTTCAACAGCCTTTATCCCTTTCAGGTCAAAATCTTTCACCACCTGCGGATTATGAATAATAGGGCCATAGGTATATACGCTGCCGGATATGCTGTTTGCTTTCAGAGCTGTATTTATTGCCCTTTTTACTCCGAAACAGAACCCCGCGTCTTTAGAAAGTTTTACTCTCACCGCGCCTCCACGAACTTCTTTATTCCCGCTATCCTATCCATAACCCTGTCTACTGACAGCTGGTATGTCTGCTTTTCGTCCGGCAGCGCGTAGATATCGGAAAGATCTACAGCCGGCCCGAAGTTTACACTCATTTTCGTAAGAAGCTTGGGAATATTTTTTCCTTTGGGGAGTGCATCGGCGCTTCCTTGGATATAACAGGGGATAACGGCGGCGCGCGATTCATACATAAGCATGCCGACACCGGCTTTTCCTCTCTGTAATGTCCCGTCCGGACTCCTTGTCCCCTCCGGGAAAGCAATTACGGCCCCGCCTTTGTTCAAGACCTGTTTCACCTTTTCATAACCTCCGCGGAATCCTGTCCCGCGGTTTAAGGGTATCGCGTGGATGGACCGCAGCAGCGCGCCGGCAAGCGGATTCTTGAAAAGCGTATCCCTGGCCATATACCAGGTCGGCCTGGACCAGATAGAAAGACCAACGGCAGGAGGATCAAACATGCTCGCGTGATTGGAAAGTATCAACAGGCTGCCTTTCTTCGGAACGTTCTCCAACCCGGTCACGGAAAAACGGAAAAATGTCCTGTAAAACATTGCACTGACAAACCTTCCGATGTTGAACATGGTGTTCATATGAAAATAATACAATAAGGCGGGGAGGAATACAATAACAATGCTGTCTTAAAAGTTTATAAGGTTCGTAAAGTTCATAAGGTTTGTAAGGTAAGAGCAGAACACAAAAAAGGGCCGCGGAAACCGCGGCCCTCGTGTTTGAGAAATACTATTTTACTCTGCTTTCTTTTCTTTTTTCGCGTCCGGCTTTGCAGCCTTCTCATCTCCGCCGCCGTTGAGTTTCTCAAGATCATCCGCCCCAAGAAGCTGAACATTGCCTATGAAAAGAGGTCCTGTAAGTTTCCCGTTTATATTCCACTGTTTCAATTTCTTCTTCCAGTCTATCGCCGCGCCGTTATTGGCGCAGGCACCGGTAAGTTCAATCTCTATGGCATGCTTGCCGGGAGCAAACATAAGCGGCTGGTCAAACCTGCTCTGATAATCGCTTCCTTCAGGTTTTACAGTCAAAATAAGTCCCATCGGGGTTTTACCCGGGTTAACATACTCAAACCTTAAGAAATCAAAACCGTCCCACACGCCTTTTTTCGGCTGGTATTCTCCAAAGAACATATCTCCCGTAGGATAGGTTGCTGATTCGACTTTAAGGCTGACCCCGCCCTTGGTGAAAGCAGTCTCTTCGGAAAGATTTATGGTTATCGCGCCGCCCGTGTCATTCGGGAGTTCGCCTTTTTCAACATTCATTACATTCGCTTTTTTCGCAAAAGCCAAACCTGAAATCAGCAATATCGCCGCAAGAAAAACCATCATCTTTCTCATACTGCCTCCTGTTTTAAATCATGACATTTAGGTAGAAACTATTAACATGTTATACCAGTTCATTATACATTTCAACACCTTT
>CAITPB010000256.1 GCA_903894145.1 Candidatus Firestoneibacteriota bacterium
ATTTATAAGCCACACTCGGTTTTAGATTTTACATTATAAACCTTATGAACCTTAAGAACCTTATAAACTTTTGTTGTCCGGAGGACCATTGTCCGAAACCTTTTCCCACTCGCGTCTTGGCTGTTATGAAAACTGCAAGCACCAGTACAAGCTTAAGTACAGGGATAAAATAAGGGTCGAGAAGGATACCATAGAGCGCTTCCTTGGTTCGATGGTGCACCTGACGCTGGAATACACATATAAAAAAGCCAATTTTGAAAAAGTGGCTCCCGATAAGGGTCAGGTCGTGGGTCTTTTCGGCTGGTACTGGCGCAGGAAATGGAATGACAATATTGTTATAGTGAAAAGGCAATACAGCAAAGAGCATTACAGGTCTGTCGGGGAAAAGGCAGTCGCGAGGTATTTCGATCAATACGCGCCCTTTACCCAGAACAAGATTCTCGGCCTCGAGCAGAAACTGAACATAAAGCTCGATCCGGACGGTTTGCGGGTAATGACCGGGGTTATAGACCGCATAGACGAAAAGCCGGACGGGAGCGTCGATATAGTTGACTACAAGACCGGCATGAACCCTCCCAGCCAGAAGCAGATTGATGAAGAGAGGCAGCTTGCCCTCTACCAGATAGGGGTAAAGGAACTTGTCGGAGAAAGAAAAATACGACTGGTCTGGAATTACCTGATGTCCGGGATAGAGTATACTTCGGAACGGTCCGACGCCCAGCTTGAAGCGCTTAAAAGGGACACTTTGCTTTTAATAGAAGAAGTTGAATCAACAACGGTCTTTGATAAGCATCCCAGCGGCCTTTGCAATTACTGCGAGTATCTAAACCACGATGACGGCAAGGGCGGGGTCTATTGTGATGGAAAATCGTAAGAGTTGATTACACGGATTAGAAAAAGAGATTGCGCGAATTAAACCATTCAAAAACCCTTTCAAACAAAGAATAATAAGAAATATGATACTTAACATAATATATTCTGAACCCGCCGCGTATAATTATGAGACTGGAGGTGATTCGCAATGAACCTTGAAAATTTCACCATAAAATCGCAGGAGGCCCTGCAGGAAACGCAAAACCTCGCGCGGAAGTATGGCAGTTCCGACGCAAGGACGGAACATCTTTTGGCCGCGCTTCTTAAGCAACAGGATGGAGTGGTAAGGCCAATTCTTCAGAAACTCGGAAGCAATTCCGCGGTCATTGAGAGCGAGCTCAACGAAGAGCTTGATAAAATACCTAAAGTTGACGGCGTTACCCAGCTTATGATGTCGCGCTCTCTCGGGGCTGTGCTGGAGACGGCCGGCAAAGAAATGAAGGCGCTCAAGGACGAATACATCAGTGTCGAGCATCTGTTCCTCGCAATTCTTTCAGAAGATTCGGCGGCCTCCTCGCTTTTGGCAAAGAACGGAGTGACAAAGGACAAGGTTCTGCAGGCGCTTGTTTCGGTCCGGGGCTCCCAGCGGGTCGTTGACCAGAATCCCGAGGACAAATACCAGGCGCTCTCCAAATACAGCCGGGATTTGACAGACCTGGCGGGGCGGGGCAAGCTGGATCCTGTTATCGGCAGGGATGAAGAGATCCGCCGCGTCATGCAGGTGCTCTCAAGAAGGACCAAGAACAATCCCGTACTCATAGGGGAGCCGGGTGTCGGAAAGACAGCGATAGCCGAAGGCCTGGCTCAAAGAATAGTTTCGGGAGATGTTCCCGAATCGCTCAAGAACAAAAAAGTGCTGGCGCTTGATATAGGGGCGCTGGTCGCGGGTTCGAAGTTCCGCGGAGAGTTTGAAGAGCGCCTGAAGGCTGTCCTTCGGGAAGTCGCAAACGCCGCCGGAAAAGTAGTGCTCTTCATAGACGAGCTGCATACCGTGGTAGGCGCCGGAGGGGCTGAAGGCGCCGTGGATGCTTCTAATATGCTTAAACCCGCGCTGGCAAGGGGAGAGCTTAGATGCGTGGGCGCGACGACGCTCAATGAATACCGGAAATATATCGAAAAGGATTCCGCTCTGGAGCGCAGGTTCCAGCCGGTCTTTGTCGGAGAGCCCTCGGTTGAGGACACTATAGCGATACTCCGAGGGCTTAAAGAAAAATATGAAGTGCATCACGGCATAAGGATAAAGGACACCGCGCTGGTAGCTGCAGCTACGCTTTCGGCGAGATATATCACGGACCGTCAGCTGCCGGACAAGGCCATAGACCTGATAGACGAAGCGGGTTCGAAACTGCGCATAGAAATGGACAGTCTTCCCTCTGACCTTGATTTTGTGTCCAGAAAAATAATGCAGCACGAAGTGGAACGCGAGGCGCTTAAAAAAGAAAAAGACAAAGTTTCCGCGGGGCGGCTTAAGAGCATTGAAAAAGAGATAGCGGAGATGAAGGAGTCCTTTGAAGAGAAAAAGATGCGTTTTGACAATGAAAAGAATACTATCAAAAAGATAAGGCAGATAATGGAAAATATAGAGGGCCTGAAATTGGAAGAGCAAAAGGCCGAGCGCGCGGGAGATCTCGAAAAACTGGCGGAGATTAAATACGGCAAGGAAATGCAGTTGGGGCGGGATCTGGAAGAAGCGAATGAAGAACTCGCAGGCATTCAGAAGAGCGGCCGGATGATAAAGGAGGAGGTTGATGAAGAAGACATTGCCTCCGTGGTTTCTAAATGGACAAACATACCGGTCTCAAAAATGCTTGAGACTGAATCCAAAAAGCTGGTCAACATGGAAGAACGCCTGAAGCTTCGGGTCGTAGGCCAGGACGACGCCGTTGTTGCCGTCTCCGACGCGATAAGGCGCGCCAGGGCTGGGCTCGCGGATCCCAACAGGCCTATCGGTTCATTTGTTTTTCTAGGGCCGACAGGTGTTGGAAAGACAGAGCTGGCAAGGGCTCTCGCCGAGTTCATGTTTGATGATGAGAAGGCCATGATCCGCATAGATATGTCCGAATACATGGAAAAACACGCGGTCTCGCGCCTTGTGGGAGCTCCTCCGGGTTATGTCGGTTACGAAGAGGGCGGGCAGTTGACTGAAGCCGTGCGCAGGCGCCCCTATTCAATTATACTTTTTGACGAAATTGAAAAAGCGCATCCTGAAGCTTTCAATCTGCTGCTTCAAATACTGGATAACGGCAGGCTGACCGACGGGCAGGGCAAGACGGTTAATTTCAGAAACACCGTGGTTATAATGACCTCAAACCTCGGGAGCGAATACCTGACGAAGACAAAAAAAGAAATAGGTTTCGTGGCCGGAAACGGCGAAGACGTTTCGGATGAGGAAAAAATTAAAGACAAGCTGATGAACCTGCTTAAAGGGAGTTTCCGGCCGGAATTCATGAACAGGATTGACGAGATAATTATTTTCAACGCGCTCGGAAGGAAAGAAATAGCGGGAATAGTAGACATTCAGCTTAGGCTGCTGATAGGCAGGATAAAGGAGCAGGGGATAACCTTAAACGTCTCGGAAAAGGCGAATGAACATATTGCCGAAAAAGGATTCGACCCTGTTTACGGAGCTAGGCCGCTGAAGCGCGAAATACAACGATTAATACAGAATCCGCTGGCTATGAAAATAATAGCCGGAGAAGTAAAGGAAGGCGACAGCCTCGAAGCGGATGTGCGGGACGGAAAGATAGTCTTCAAGAAGAAGTAAATCGGAAATCTGCGGTAAAAGTCAAGCCCCGGTCGCTCTACGGGGCTTTTTTCTGTCAAATTGCCTGTTTGAAAGTCAGCGAATATCTGATATTCTAATTACAGTGGCGCAAGGGAGAATTATGATAAAGGTCGGGATGATAAGCCTGGGCTGTTCAAAGAACCTCGTTGATTCCGAGGTTATGCTCGGCATACTCGCGGAAAACGGCGCTGAATCCGTCAGCGATCCCAAAGACGCCGATGTGCTCATCGTGAACACCTGCTCTTTTATTAAAGACGCAGTTTCTGAATCCGAAGGAACAATCAGAGAGTTTTCACGGAAGAAAAAGCCTTTTCAAAAGCTTATAGTGACCGGATGTCTGGTCCAGAAACAGAAAGAACTGCTAATAAAGAAATTCCCCAAAGCGGACGCCTTTATCGGCGTGAGCGAGTTTACAAAGATTGCCGACGTAATAAGAGACCTGCCTGCAAAAAAACTGGTGGTGTCAAAGCCGGGTTTTATCTATGACCGAAATACGCCGAGAGTCCTGGCGACTCCCCTGCACTCAGTCTATGTGAAAGTTTCGGAAGGCTGCGACAACAGGTGCAATTACTGCTCCATTCCGGCAATACGAGGCGCGCTCAAGAGCAGAAGTCTTGAGGATGTCGCAAGCGAAGTCAGGAACCTCGCGCTTATCGGCGCGAAGGAAATAAACCTTATCTCGCAGGACACGACAAATTACGGCTCCGATATATATGGAAAACCGGCTCTTGTCAGGCTGCTCAAAGAACTGGTTAAGATAAAAGGAATAAAATGGATACGCCTCCTCTACCTTTACCCGTCCCGCGTGACGGAAGAACTTGTCGAACTTGTCGCGGCGGAAAAAAAGATCTGCCCCTATTTTGACATCCCGCTCCAGCATATAAACGACGGAGTGCTTAACCTGATGGGAAGGAAATACGGCAGAGCAAAGGCGGAAGAAATTATAGCGTTGATCAGGTCAAAGATCCCGCGCGCCGCCCTGCGCACCACTTTCATAGTAGGTCACCCCGGCGAAGATGAGGCGGCTTTTGAAGAACTGTCGGCGTTTGTCCGCGCCGCGCGTTTTGATAAGCTCGGAGTCTTTGCCTATTCCCGCGAAACCGGCACTCCCTCGGGCAAGCAAAAGGCGCAGAACAACGAAAAAATAAAAATGGAAAGGCTTTCAAAGCTAATGTCGCTTCAGAAACGTATCTCTTTGGAATTGAATAAGGCAAAGGTTGGCAGTAAAATAGAAGTGCTTGTTGACAGCGCCGGAAGAGAGGGGTTGGTCTGCCGGTCAAGCGCGGACGCCCCGGATGTTGACGGCAGGGTGCTTGTTCCGGCAGGGAAGAAAGCGGTTCCGGGCGTTTTCATAAGGGTAAAGATTACCGGCGCTTCCGCGTATGACCTTTCCGGGAAACAGGAGTAAAGCATGCAAAAGGAAAAAATAACCATCTCCAATGTGCTGACTGTGTTTCGGATAATATTTATTCCGTATTTTATCATTTTCCTTTTTTCAAATTACAAGTACGGAAAGCTCATCGCGCTGTTGGTCTTCATCGTCGCTTCTCTTACGGATCTCTATGACGGCATCCTGGCAAGGCAGAGGGGGGAGGTTACGGAATTCGGAAAATTTATGGACCCGCTCGCGGATAAGCTGCTGGTTCTTTCGGCGTTCTTCTCTTTTGTCCAGCTGGATCTGGTGCCTTTCTGGATGGTGCTGATAATCTTTTCCAGGGAGCTTGTCATAACTTCCGTGCGCCTGGTCGGCGCGCAGAAGGGCACGGTCATCGCGGCCGAGCAGGCCGGCAAGCACAAGACCGCGTGGCACATTGCCACGATTATCACGGTACTCGTCATCATAGCCTTCCAGGATTACATCACGCGCTTTATTCATCCCTGGGAAGATTTCTTCATCATGCAGGGCGACGCCGGCGAGAAATTTGTCGCTTTCGTTCATTCGGTTCCCTGGGTGATGACTTTCATTTGCGTTCTCTGGTCGGTTTATTCCGGCTGGGATTTCTTTAAGCGCAACAGGCATATTCTTACGGAGATAGGTTTGTGAGGTCTTTTTTTATTTCGTGCTTCTCTTCCGTGTTTTTTGTAGGCTATATCCCGTTCGCCAGCGGAACTTTCGGAACCGCCTTTGCGGTTATACCTTACCTTCTGCTTCGCGGCAATACCGCTTTATACCTCGCCGCAACAATTTTTTTATTTTTCGCCGGCGTTTTCGCTACAACCGAAGCGGAGAAAGTTCTCGGGGAGAAAGATCCGCACAAGGTCGTTATCGACGAACTGGTCGGTTACCTTGTTGCTATGGCTTTTGTACCTCTCGGGATTCCGTACATTATCGCAGGGTTCTTTCTCTTCCGGCTTTTTGACATCTGGAAACCTTATCCGATAAACGGTTTGCAGGCCTTGCCGGGAGGGTGGGGAATAATGCTTGACGATGTGTTAGCCGGAGTCTACGCCAACATTGTACTGCAGCTTGCCGTCCTGGCGTTGAAATAGCTGCGGCAGCACGCCGACGGCAAAATAATCCGAAAAGTTGTGGAGGCCTTACATGAAGGTCAAAGCCCTTGTCGTTATGACACTTTTGTCAGCTTGCGTTTTCGCGGGAGAACCGTTGAATCAGCTGGCCGCGCCTGCCGAAATCACGAAGTTTAAACCCGCTGATTTTTCGGTTAAATATTCCGGGGAGGCGAAAAACCCTTTCTGGGACGCAGCTCTGACAGGGGAGTTCATGGCCCCTTCAGGCAGGAAAATACCTGTCGAAGGTTTCTTTAACGGCGACGGCGTTTATACCGTAAGGTTTTGTCCTGCGGAAGCCGGTAGCTATGCCTACTCTCTTGTCTTTAAGAAAGACAAATTTGAGCAGCGTTTTGCCGGCAGTTTCACCGCGGCCGGTTCCGAGTCCCGGGGTTTCCTGCGGGTCTCAAAGGAGAACTGCTTCAGATTCGTCACCGACGACAACAAGCCTTTCTATCCTCTCGGCATACAGACCTGCGGGGCGGAGGGCATGCCGTCCACGCTTGTAGCGGGGAACAAGACCGAACAGGTCAGCAAAGAAAAATACTTCAAGCTGCATTCCGGAGGAGCCAATGTTTTCAGGGTGCAGCTCGGGGCCGGCGAGAAATCAGGCTGCGCCATTGATGTGCTTTCCTTCGGCAAGAAGGACGAATACAACCTGGAAGCCTTAAAGGCGTTGGATGAGCTCTATTCCGTGCTTCTTAAAAACGGGTTTCATTCCATTACAATACTCATGCAGGATATGAGCAGGTGGGGGAGCGGAGCGCAGGGGTTCGGCGGAATCAGGGATACTGCGGGCTATAAAGACCTTAAGAACAAAGAAGCCGCGGGGTATGTGAAGAAGTATTTTAGCTATATTACGGCAAGATACGGCGCGTATACGGACATCTGGGAAATATTCAATGAGGATGATTTTGCTCCTGATGAGTGGCTCAACGAAATGGCGGGTTACATTAAATCCAAAGACCCGTACTCGCATTTAATGACGACAAATTTTGAGCGGCCCTATCTTGATTGGTGCGATCTGGTGACGCCTCACGAATATATGTACTGGGATGAATGCGGCGTGGATATTTATTTGTCGAAGGAACTTTGCCGCTTCAAACATTTCAAGAAACCTGTCTTTTACACGGAGTTCGGCAACCAGGCGGTCTGCGGCAACATGGGGCGCAACAAATGGCGGGTAGCGGTCTGGTCCTCGTTTTTCAACGAGGGCGCTTTGCTTTTCTGGGACGAGACAAATTTCAGGCATGTAAGCGGGCTGCCTGCCCGTCCGGCAAACGCTTTTCTCGGGCCGGAAGAAAGAAGCGATTTCATGTCTTTCAGCAAATTCGTAGAGGATATTCCGGTTACCGCGAGGCCTGTCAGCGTTTATTGCGCCCAGGAATCCGAGATAAGAGGATACGGCCTGAGGGCTGAGGACAAAATTTATGTATACCTCAACCATATCACTTCGCATATGCACGAGATAAAAGGCCTGAACTTGACCGTTGACGCCGACCCCGGCAAATGGGAGATTGCGTGGATAGAACCGCTTACCGGTGATATTTTGCAGGAAGAGAAGGCAGAGACCGCCGGTAAGACCATCAATATGACGATTCCGAAGATAAGGTCCGATCTTGCAGCCGTACTCACAAGGGTAAAATAACACATTGAGGTGAAAGGGCAGGAGAGGATTACAGTTGCAGTGGAGGGCCGTTTTAGTACAGCCTGTGGCGCTTTACGTTACAAACGTTATAAACGTTAAGAACGTTATGAACGCTATTTTGCTATGCCGGACGGAGTACGGCATGAAAAATATCTTACCGCACAAAACAAGACGCACGAAGTGCGGCTTATTTTGCTATGCCGGACGGAGTACGGCATATTAACCGCACCTACTACAATTTTATTAATGTCGTTTCCGCTACTACTTTTCCGTCTAAATCCATTATCTTTCCGGTCGCCTTTTTTCCCTCAGTAAAAATTAAGCCGTAGGTGACAGAAGCGGCCCTTTTATCATTCGCCCTGCAGGAACCGGGGTTTAGGTCAAGCCTTCCTTCGCGGATTACCGCTTCAAAATAATGGGTGTGGCCATGGAGCAGGATATCAATGTCTTCATTTTTAATTATATCGTCAGGATTCCCGTCTTGAGTCATATCTTCCGGCGTTGCTTTATTGCAGTGCGTGAGCAGGGTTTTAAAACCGCCGATATCAATGATCAGCCTGTTTGGCACCATACTGTCATGGTATTCGTTGCACCAGAGCCCGGGGACCACCACTACATCGCCGGAGTATTTTTTAAGCGCCAGGCCGTCGCGGAAAGCGTCTCCCAGATGAATCATCTTTGTCGCGCCAAAACCCTTCGCGGCTTCCGCGGCCAAAGAGAGGGTTTTGAGGTCTTTATGCGAATCGGAAAAGACGGCTGCTATCATTTCAGCCCTCCGTCGTGCG
>CAITPB010000257.1 GCA_903894145.1 Candidatus Firestoneibacteriota bacterium
GAAGGTGTGTTTCCGGAAGTATTAAAGAAAGATACTTTTGTGCGTAAAGAAATTCATTAAGCGGGGCAGTCCCGCCGGGAGAATAAGGATGATAAAATGTTTTTTCCTGTTTGTCGCGTTTTCTGCTGTTTTGGCGCTGCCGGTGGCGGCGAAGGAGGATACAGGCGGCAGTAAGACGCTTATTACGAGCGGATCCAGGATAGAACTTAAGGATAATGCAACCGGGAAGGCCGCGGTCCTTTATGCCGGCACGGAAGAAGATTTTATCAAGAGCGTAACAGCAGATGCCGCATTCTCCAAAGTATTTTTCATAAAAAGAGGGCGGCTCTTCTTGCTAAATACTGCCGACAAGGAGATAAAACAATACAGCCTCGGGCCGCAGGACAAGATTATGTATTATATCTCGTCAGGAATATCTTCCGATGGCAATACCATCTTTGGAATCTACGCCAGCCTTGACGGCGGAGCTCCCAATCCGCTTTGGGTCGGAGAGCTTAAAAAATACGGGGAAGACGAGGAATATGAGGGCAGGATGGTAATGTCCGGGGATTCGTTTAAGGAAGCCAGCTGGAAAAAAGATTCGCGTTTAATTGAAGCTAAGCTATTTTCCGAGGAAACTGTTCTTGTAGATGCTGATAAATTAAAAGTGTTGCTTTCCAAAAAGGAGAAAAAATGAATAAGATCTTGATTTGCGGTCTCCTGCTTGCATTTGCCGGTTTTTCCTATTCTGCTGCCGTGTCACAGGAAGTGATAGACAAGAAAAGAAAAGACCGGGATACAACCACGAGGATAATCCTGAAGACGGGAAAATTTGTAGAAGATGTGCGCGAGGCGAACGACACAATAAGAGCGGCAACTGCCGTGGAGAAAGAAAGAGGTTATATCCTGTTCTCGAGTGATTATTCGGAGCAAATATTCCATAACTCTGTGCCTACCGAAAAAAGCGGATTGAAGTGCGCGTCTTTCGGCAGCCCGGGAGAGTATATCCCCCTCACATTCTCGGTTTACCCTTTGAAAGATCTTAAAGCGGCAAAGGTTTTCTCTTCCGGCCTTTCTTCCGGCAAGGATAGTATTGGCCCGGAGAACTTTGAAGTGCGGACTGTGTGGCATATGCCGAAAAGAACAGGCCCGCATATCTTCCGCATGAACCCCTGGCTTATGGAAAAGAAGGATACTATGGATATTTTAGCCGGGGAGAAAACACTCTGGGGCGCGGTAAAGGCCGGTCCTACGCGCCAGTGGTGGATAACCGTAAAGATTCCTGAAGACGCCAAGCCGGGCCTTTACAAGGGTACGATAGAGTTTTCTCCGGCGAACAGCGCGGCGGCAAGCGTGCCTGTAGAAGTGGAAGTCCTTCCGATAAAACTCGTGTCCCCTAAAAACTTCAATATGTGGTTTTTTGATGACCCGAATATCAGGAACGATAATTTCGTAAATAGCTTCAGAGAGCACGGTGTGTATGGCACCACGATAGGTTTAAGAGGCCTGCAGGTGTCAGCACAGGGAATAGATTTCAAAGGGTTTGAAGAAGATGCCGATCTTGCGTTAAATAAAGGACTGAATGGCAGCTTTTTAATCTATGCACAGCCGCTTTCACACGCGATAGCTGACGCGCTTAAAACAAAATTACATTCGCCGGTCTTTGTTTCCGAAGGGCGCAAGATGATAGAGCATTTTAACAGGCAGGTTAAGGATAAGTACGGAGAAAAAGTGGAAATATTTTATTTTGGAATCGATGAACCGGGAAACAGCGAAGAACGGCGCAGGGAGCTGACTCCGCTCATCAAGTGGCTAAAGACCATTGAGGGAGTTACAGTCGTGGAAACTCTTAACGGGCCGGATGTTTACAAGCTTTACGGGCAATACACCGATGTGAACTGGAGTTACGCGTTGTGGCCGGAATTGGACAAGGCTTTTCTCTTGGGCAATGGAAAACGACTCAGTCTCAATGTCTGGATAGACAGCGGAAGTATTCTGCACGCAAGGCTTGAGCCGGGGTTGTTTCCTTGGAAGAACAATTATTCATCTTTGAAAATGTGGTCTTTCAATTCATCGAGCGGAGATCCCTTGAATGATCTTGACGGAGGCGATCCGGACTGGTGCTTGACCGGGCCATGTGAGAATGACCCTGAGGATATTATGCCGTCCGTGAATTATGAGGCGATGAGGAAGGGCGTTGACGACAGGCGGTATGTTGTAACTCTTGAACAGCTTATAGAGAAATCGAAGGCTTATCCCAATCTCGCAGGGAAGGCAGGAGCCGCAAAGAAACTGCTCGAGTCTTTTGGCGCGCTTATACCCGATACCAGGACCAAGCTCGCGGCCTTAAAGCCTGATGTTATAACGTTTGAAAAGCTGGAGGCGTTTAAAAGGGAAGTCGCCAACAAGATAATGGAACTCGAGGCGGCGGAAAAGTAGGGACTTCGTTTACCGGCCGCAATATTTTTTTGCTGCGGACGCTGACTATGCCGATATCGTTGTTGTATCAATCAACAAGGCCTAAAGTACAACTGCGGACGCAGTGACCTGCGGATTACAGGCGTGAAACTTTTGCCTTTCGGAAGGCCTGCCTGCGGTATCGCTCAGGTTTGACCGTAAGCAATTAACAGGGGGTTCAATGCCTTTGAAATTTAAGAGTGTTCTTAAGTTTCTCGTGTTTGCCTGCCTTCTCAGCGGACCGCTCTTTGCCCAGGAAATTCCGGCCGGAAATCCGGTTGTGGCGACCGGGGCGTGGGCTAAGGATCTCGGAAAGCATCCTATTCTATATGGTTCTCAGGAGCGGTTGAAAGCGCTGGCGAAAGAAAATCCGGGTGTTTACAACGAGATACGGAACGCGAAAGAACTTGAATTCCGCTGCATCACGCAGGCGGTTGAGGGACTGGACAAGCTAAAAACAGACAAGACCATCGCCGAAACGATGAACACAGTAAACAAAGGCCCTTCCAACAAGCATCAGGACACCTGGATAGAACTCACCAACGCGGCCTTTGTCTATGACTTCTTCTACAAAGAGCTTGGCGACTCAAACCGGAAAAAAATAATTGAATGGATGAATGCCACCTACGACACTTACCGCGATGACGAGAACGCATTCCACAATTCTACGATGTCAAAAATGCTTACCTATCTTAGGATTGCCTACGCGACCTGGAATGACAACCCGAAAGCAAAAACTTTCAGGGACAAAGCCATTTTAGACCTTTACGAGAGCAAGCTCATTCCCGTCCTCAATAAATACGGGGCGGGAGGGGGCTGGACGGAGTGCGGCTGGTACCAGAGGCATTCTGTCTGGCACCTGACTCAGGCGCTTGAACTGGCGCGGATGGCAGAGGGTTATGACGGGTTCAAGAAATGCCAAAAATTCTTTTATCAGCGTCTTGCCTTCGAACTGCTCCAGCCGTATCCGGGATTCGCCGATTACGGCGCCGAGAATTACCCTATGGAAGGCGACGGGGCA
>CAITPB010000258.1 GCA_903894145.1 Candidatus Firestoneibacteriota bacterium
GAATGGGCGGTGGAATGTACTAAAAAACAATTACTAATTGCTAATTGCTAATTACTAATTGTTGAAGAACAATATTTAAGACGGGACCGGGGGCGGGTTAACGCCCGCCCCCGAACCGTAAATAGATGCGCTTGAGTGAACGGCGCGTTTAAAGGTGGTAGTTAAATGGGTAAAATAATAGGAATAGACCTGGGCACCAGCAACTCGGCGGCAGCGGCAATGATAGGCGGAAAGCCGACCATAATACCCTCCGCGGAAGGCACCTCCATCGGCGGGAAGGCTTTCCCGTCCTTTGTCGCTTTTACCAAAGACGGGCAGAAACTCGTCGGCGAGCCGGCAAGGCGTCAGGCGGTATCAAATACGGAAGGGACAATAATCGCGGCAAAGAGAAAGATGGGCACGGATTTTAAATTCAAAGCTTACGGAAAAGAATACACTCCTCAGCAGATATCCGCTTTCATTCTTCAAAAAGTAAAAGCGGACGCCGAGGCGTTCCTTGGAGAAAAAGTGGAAAAGGCGGTCATCACGGTTCCCGCCTATTTTAACGACAATCAGAGGCAGGCGACGAAAGACGCGGGACAGATAGCGGGTCTTGATGTGGTCCGTATCATAAACGAGCCGACGGCGGCCTGTCTGGCCTACGGGCTTGACAAAGCGGGGAAAGAACAGAAGATTCTCGTGTTCGATCTCGGCGGCGGCACCCTGGACGTCACCATCATGCACATGGCGGAAGGGGTTTTTGAGGTTATCTCCACGAGCGGCGACACCCAGCTTGGTGGAACAGACATGGACAACACCCTGATCGACTACATCGCGGGAGAGTTCAAGAAGAGCGAAGGCATAGACATCAGAAACGACAAAATGGCAGTGCAGAGGCTGCGCGAAGCGGGAGAGAAAGCGAAAATAGAGCTTTCCACCACGCTTGAGACGGAGATAAACCTTCCGTTCATCTCGGCTGATTCTTCCGGCCCGAAACATCTTGTGTTGAAGATTACCAGGGCAAAGCTGGAAGATCTTGTGGGTCCTACTATCAACAAGTGCCGCAAACCGGTTGAACAGGCTTTATCAGACGCAAAGATGACCTCGAAAGACATTGACCGTGTTATATTTGTCGGCGGCCCCACCAGGATGCCTATAGTACAAAAGCTGGTTGAGGATATAGTAGGCAAGAAGGTCGAAAAAGGGGTGGATCCTATGGAGTGCGTCGCGATGGGCGCGGCGGTTCAGGGCGCGGTAATGACGGGCGATGTAAAAGATGTTCTGCTCCTTGACGTGACCCCTCTTTCTCTGGGGATTGAGACGCTTGGCAGCGTGTTCACAAAGCTCATAGAAAGAAATACCACTATACCGACAAAGAAGAGCCAGACCTTCTCGACCGCGGCGGATAATCAGTCGAGCGTTGAAATACACGTTCTGCAGGGCGAGCGCCCTATGGCAGCCGACAACACCACGCTGGGCAGGTTTCAGCTGGTGGGAATAGCACCGGCGCCGAGAGGCGTTCCGCAGATAGATGTTACTTTTGATATCGACGCGAACGGCATCATCCACGTTTCCGCGAAAGACCTGGGAACGGGCAAGGAACAGTCGATGAAGATACAGGCCCCGACCAAGCTTTCAAAGGAAGAGATAGACCGGATGGTTAAGCAGGCGGAAGAGTTTGCCGAGGCGGACAAGAAGAAGAAAGAATCCATTGAAGCCAAGAACCAGGCTGACCAGCTCATATATCAAAGCGAGAAGGAGCTCCAGGACTTCGGGCCGAAGATAGATGATAACCTTAAATCCGAGATTTCCGCTGATATACTGGAACTCAAGAAGACGCTTGAATCAGGCGACGCAGAAAAGATAAAGGCTGCGACCGACAAGCTCAATAAATCGCGCTCCAAGATGGGAGAAGCGGTTTACAAGCAGACCGGGCAGCAGCCCGGACAGGGAAATCCCCAGGGCGGCCCGCAGGGTGCGCCCGGAGCGGGTCCAGAAGCCGGCGGCAAGAAGCCTGACGATAATGTCGTGGACGCGGATTTTAAGGTTGAGGATGATAAGAAATAACCATATATCCCTCTCCCCTTACAGATAAGGGGAGAGCCGGAGAGGGGATCATGAAGTTGTAAATGCAATATGATGTAATTGAGGGCGGGAGCAATCCCGCCCTTTATCTTTTTGGGCATTTGCCTTTGGCAACAAAATATTAGAAATCATTCATTTGACACCCGTTGGTATCTGGCATATACTTTCCATAGAGGCGCCTATTAATGAGACTCATTTTCTACAGGAAGTTGATCTGGCTGACAACAGTTCTTCTGGCAGTCTTTATTCTTTTTGTCTCTCTGCATTTTATTTTTGAGGACCGGATACAGGCGAATGTGAACGGGGAATGCCCCCTCTGCAGTTTAATAACGGCTCTGGGCAATTCCGCCGCGGGTATTCAAGCCGTTCTGCTGCTCTTTTTAGCCCTGGTATTTTTTTCCGTCGGTATTAAATCCGAAAGTGTCCGCTTAGCTGCGAGTCCCTTTGTCTTTTCCAGCCAGGCTCCGCCTCTCTCTTGAAAGCCTAAACCTTTTCATCCCGTAGATAGCACAATTTCATGCACTTTTAATTTAAATCCTAATAAGTACACATGGAGGCAATATGAAGAAAATAGCGTTTCTTGTCATTTTGGCAGGAATAGCATGCGTTGGTTGTTCCACGATGAATACTGCGGCTGCCCCGGCTGATCAGCCGGCAACTCCCGTTCAACCTTCGGTAACGGCTTCCCAACCCGCAGCGGCTCCCGCTCCGGTTGTTGACCAGCCCGCGGCAGCCCCGGCGGCAACACCTGCAGTGACTGCGGCACCGGCAGATCAGACTGCGACAACTCCGGCGCCCGCGGTAACAGTTCCTGCAGCAGACCAGACAGCGGCTCCGGCGAAGTAATAAGTAAAAAGTTTGTAGCGTTTATAGGCCACACTTCGTGTGTCCTGTTTTGTTGGGAAGGATATTGTTCAAGCCGGACTCCGTCCGGCATAGCAAAATAAGCCGCGCTTCGCTCGTCTTGTTCTGTGAAGTAGGATATTAATCATGCCGGACTACGTCCGGCATAGCAGAATAACGTTCATAACGTTCTTAACGTTTGTAACGTAAACATAAAACAAAATGGCCGGGAAACCCCGGCCATTTTTTAAAGATGACTTTATTAGGCATAAATGTTAGAGTTCTTTCATAATGGAAAAATCAGAGAAACTCGCAAACACAGCTATTGCCGCGGCGCTCCGGGAAGGCGCTGAATATGCCGATGTGCGGATTGTCTCACGCCGTTTCGAGATGCTTGAACTGGATAACGGAGCCGTTCAGATATTTGATAATACGAGAAGCAGCGGTTTCGGGGTTAGAGTCCTTTGTGGCGGAGTTTGGGGTTTTGACTGCAGCCCTCTGCTTAACGAAAGTGAAGCAAAAAAGATAGGAAGAAACGCCGCCCTGCTTGCAAAAGCCTGTTCAAAACTCACAAAGAAAAAAATAAAACTCCTTCCGGTAAAGCCCGTCAGGGCCTACTGGGCGGCAAAAGTTAAGATTGACCCTTTCAAGGTTCCCCTGAAGCAGAAACTGGACTTTTTGCGCGGGTTGAGCGCAAAGGCCTTCTCCTTTCCGCAGGTAAAAAATCTCCACGGGGGCATGGATTTTGAATCCGAGCATAAGGTCTTCGCCAGCAGCGAGGGAAGTTTCATTGTTCAGGACCTGCTCTATTCGGCCGTCGGCTACCTGCTGAATGTTGATAACGGCGACGGCGCGATTCCAATTACTTTCAATTCAGAATATCCTCCCTGGGGCTGGAACGGCAATTATCACGGAATGGGTTATGAGACCGTGAATGAACGTCAGTTGAAATCGGGTATAGCCGCTTCTGTCGAGAAAGGCCTTTCTCTTCTCTCAGATATGAAAGAGGCAACGACGTGTCCTACCGGAATAATTGATTGTATCGGAGGGCTGGATATCCATCATTTTGCCGGCCACCCCATAGAGCTTGACCGGATAAACGGCGCTGAGACTAATTTTGCAGGAACGACCTTTATTAAAACAGACGACCTGGGGAAATTGAAGATTGGATCCAAGCTGATTAACTTAGAGGTAAACGGGAATACTGTGGTGCGCCACCGGCCGAAAAAGGATTTTGGGAAATACTGGAAATATTTTGAGATTATTCAGAACAAGGGGGATATTTACAGCCCTGCAAACTACGGCTATGATGACGAGGGAGTTCCGGCAAAACGTCTTGATATAATACAGAAAGGCGTGTTGTTAAGGTGTCTTAATTCCCGCGAGACCGCGCAGGAGGCAGGGCAGGAGTATTTGACAGCCTCAATGCGCGCCCACGGGTGGAACCGCCCGCCTATTATCAGGATGCATAATATGCATATCGTTCCCGGAACCACGTCTGTCAGAAAATTGATAGAGAGCACGGAAAGAGGCCTGATTATCGGGCCTCCAATCCCCGGCATGGGGGCGGTGTGGGAAGTTACTCAATCGCGCGACAGATCAAAATCTGTGGCTCCGCTGGGACTAAGCTGGGAGATTAAGAATGGTAAAATTATAAGGCCCGTAAAAGGCGGAATAAGAAGTTATGAACCGCTGCAGCTCTGGAAATCGGTTGACGCGGTGTGCGACGAAGAAGTATCGACGCTTGACATAGTGCGCTGCGGAAAAGGACAGCCTCACCAGTCGGTGGTAACTTTTCACAGAAGTTCAATTTTCAGGCAGAAAAACGGAGTAATAGAATAGTCATGCTCAGCGAAAAAGACGCCAAACATATTCTTCGCGAATGCCTCAGGCTTTCACCCGCGGAGGGGACCGAAGCCGCGCTCTCGGGCGGCAATGTTTCGCTTGTCAGGTTTGTTGAGAACGAGATAGTCCTCCCTTTTAA
>CAITPB010000259.1 GCA_903894145.1 Candidatus Firestoneibacteriota bacterium
CCATAAACCCCGAAACGATCTATCGCCGCCTGGAGTTCCTTCTTTGTCTTGGCGTACTCGCGGAGAGGGATTTTCTTGTGTGTCGCTTCAATCGCCTGGTGGAAGGCCTTAACTCCGGCCTTAAGCCCCATAGGATGGGCGTGAATGCCGCCGCCCGCGCCTATTATCACATCGTTCCCGAAATCAGAAATTATCTGCGGAACAAGCCCCGCGTGCATTCCCGCTGAAGGGCCCGGCCACGCTCTCTTTATATGGTAGTACGGCGAGGTCAATTCCTGCGCGATGCGGATTACCCTTTCCTTCACCATTGGCACCTTGCCGAAATAGGACGGGTAGATGACCATATCCGCTCCTGAAACACGGACCAGCTTGCCAAGGATTACATTTGAAGCCACGCCGTAGTTCGGCGAACCGAAAAACGCCCCGGCAAAATCAGGATGGGCAAGGATGGGCACATTAATCTCAGGGTCTTCCGCAAGCACCGAGAGCGCCGAGAAACTGACGGTATAAACATTCACCATCAGGCAGTTCGCGCCGGCTTTGACCGCGGCCTTCGCCTTCTTGAACATCTTGTCAAACTCATCCGTAATGTTTACGGAATAGAGGACCTTCCTTCCGGTCTCTTTCTTTATCTTCGCGACGGCTTTCATACACTCTTCAACGCGGTCTTCAACGGTGCAGAAGTTAGGGTCAGCGAGAAGCTCGTCGTCCTTTATTACATCCACCCCGGAAGAACCGAGGTCAAAGAGCATCTTGCCGAGGGATTTAGCGTCCATGCCGATGCAGGGCTTAAACATCGCGACCATCAGAGGCCTGCCGTTCACATCAAGGAGCTTTCTGATGCCTTCAACGCCGAACTTCGGCCCTTTGTATCTTTTCACGAATGATTTTGGAAGTATGACATCCAGCAGTTTGAGCTTGCCTGACATTGATATGTTGCCGTATAGCGCGGTGAGCGCCTGGGGTATCTGCTGGTTAATGTTTACCGCGGGGAAACCGATAAAGAAGATGAATTTCCTTTCTTTTACGTCTTTCGGTATTGCATCTTCATAATGAGGTATTTCATAAACTCCGAGCACGCGGGCGACAGACCTTTCCCGTATCTCTTCCGTCTCTCCGGGAAGCTCAACCCAGGTGCCGGTTGACTGCTCAAGCGCGATGGCCTCAACTTTCTTCAATATATCTGTGGTCTCGCACTCCAGAAGATAAAGTCCGATAACATAGTCATCCGTATTTATGCTCTCAAAATCCACAAATATTTTTGGGTCAAGCATTTATGCCTCCTGTGTGCCGTTTTGGCCTGAATTTCGTAAAAGCGCGCAGTCATGCAAATTATACGGGAATGCGCCGAATATTTCAATGTAATTCAAAAAGGCAGGCAATTCAATACCGAATTTAGCTTTATGGAGTGAATCGACCATATTTGGTCCTGTACCGGAATTAAGTAACTGGCACTGGAGTAAATTAGCCTAGCACAACAGACATCAAATTGCGGTTCAGCAAGAGACTTAGGGCTTTGAGGAAAGGCCGAGGATTCACACAGGAACAATTGGCGGAATTATCCGGTGTTGACTACAAGCATCTTCAGTTACTGGAAGGAAAGAACCCACCTGCCATAAGAACTGACACTCTAGAGAAACTAGCAAAAGCCCTCAGAACAACCTGCTCCAAATTCATGAATTTCTAGATTAAATCCAACCAAACAAGCATTTCTTCTTGCTTTGCCTGAAGTATTTGTTTTTACGTTACAAACTTTACAAACCTTACAAACTTTTTCTTTACGTTACAAACGTTATTCTGCTATGCCGGACGGAGTACGGCATGATAAATTTCTTACCCTACAGAACAAGACGCACGAAGTGCGGCTTATAAACTTTTGAATTTACTTTATAATTACGCTTAGTTCTTTAGTATTACTCTTCTCCGTCACCTTCCCCAAAATGTTCTCCCGGAGGACAAACCCATCAAAGCGGCTGTCGATGCTGATATCGCGATTGTCGCCGAGCAGGAAATATGAATCAATAGGTATATCGGCAGGACCAAAATTATCCCTGTCGCCGAAAACGCTTTTTTTGCCCTGCTTTGCGGGTATTATGAGAGTCTCCCTGAATACGACGTAGGGCTCATCCAGTTTTACGCCGTTGACAAAAACCTTCTTGTCTTTTATGGCGACCTTGTCGCCGGGAATTCCGATAACGCGGAGGATCATGGGACCGGCTTTTTCGCCGAGCTGCCTTGAAACAACCACATCTCCTCGAGAGACTTCCTTTCCTTTCTTCAATTCAAGACCAAGCTCGGGAACGCTGACACCATAATACGCCCTGTCAACCGAGATAAAATCATTAGGGTTTATGGCAGGCGACATGTATTCGCCGCTCTCCATTCCGCTCGTGAAGATATATTTTTCAAACATATTCTGCCAGGGGAGCACATGAAGAAACAGGAGACCGGCAAGAAGAAGCCCGGTGAACCAGCCGCTGAATTTGGGATAGTTTATTTTATCTCCGTTCTTCTTCAGGGAATCCTCATAGGCATGGACCGCCGACAGAATTTTTATCAGAGGCGGAATGAAAGGGCCAAGAACGAAAACATCCGAGAAGTAAGAGGCTGCGGATGAGGCAATGATAAAGAGCAGCGCCGTAAGAATGGAGCCGTTGTAGGCCTGGCCGACGCCCGGCAAGATAAAGGAAACGAAGGCCGAAACGTTGGGGTTTCTTCTGCCGGCAAAAGCGTGAGCCTTTTTCGGATCAAGCGATTTTCTCGCGGAATAGAACGCGTCAAGTATGGAATAGAGCCAGAAACCGAAGACTACAAAGATGGCGGAATAAAATGTGACAAAGTTAATTCCTTCCTTCGAAAACTTCAGAACTAGAAGGGCTGCGATACAGACGTTCGCGGCCAGCAATATAAAACCTTTTATCTCTTTTCCGGAATAAATCTGCCCCATTCCGGTAAGGATAAAGGAGAGGAAAGCAGCCCTCCAGGGGTCAACCTCATTTTCTAAAGGCCGTATCTTTTTCTCAGTCTGCGAACTCTGCATGTGAATCCTCCGCGTCCCATCTGAATATCTTCACAAAGTCCGGCAGCTTCATAAAATTTGTCACCGGCCTTCTTCTCATTTTGAATTTATCCGTGTCCTCGAAGTTCTTATCCCATAGAACTGTCGTGGCGTTCCTGTAACCGGCTTTTTTGAGAAGACGGATTACATCCTCGTTAAAACTGCCGTACGGATACGCAAAAAACTGTACTTTCTTGCCGATATGCGACTCTATCTCTTCTTTCGACGCTTCTAATTCACGCGAGACCCGCTTCTCGTAATCTTCCGGGCTCTCGTTTTTCTGCTTTCTGGAAAGGTGAGGGTGATTTATGGTGTGCGAGCCGATTGTCATACCGGCGTCAGACATCTCTTTAATCTGAGCCCAGCTCAAAGCGCCTTTTGCCTTGAGATTGCCGGTCTGGACGTAAATCGTGGCCGGAATGGAATACTTCTTTAAAATTGGGAACGCGTACTTATAGATGCAGTCCGCCCAGCCGTCAAGAGAGACTATCACACCGTTCTCTTTGAAGGGTTCGTTCTTGTCCATCTTGTCGGCGATTTCTTCCATGCTCGGAGTGGCGTAGCTTTCTTTAAGGAAAAGCATCTGCTCGTCAAATTTGTCCGGCGTCACGGCGAGATAAATCGCCCGGGTGGACTTTTTTTTATCGTCAAGGCTCAGATATTCTTTGTTCTTTATCTCGGCTTCCGGCTCAACCTCGTGGTAATTGAGGATTTTCACCCAGTTGCGCTGAGAGGCCGAAGCCGGGTGGCAGGCAAGCGGAATAAGAAGGAACATGGCAAGCAGATATTTCATCCTTTATCCTTTAGAACTTATCTATGTGAATTATATCTTCCAGCCTTTTTCTGTTCTTGACCGGCGCCTTGTCAGCCGGGTAACCGAGCGGCGTCATCAGGACGGGTTTAACATTTTCAGGGAGCTTAAATATCTCACTTATCTTTAGCACATCAAAAGCTCCGACCCAGCAGGTACCGAGTCCTTCGCCGGTCGCCGCGAGTATAAGATGGTCCATCGCAATAGTAAGGTCTATCTCGGCGAAATCAGCCCCATCCTTCCTCTTCCACGAGGCCTTCGTATCAACGCAGCCGACAACCAATATCGGAGCAGTCCAGAACCAGTCCCTTGGATAGGCTTCCTTTATCTTCTCTTTTACGGCAGCGTCTTTTACCACTATGAAATGCCAGGGTTGAAAATTGACCGCAGAAGGCGCAAGACGGGCGGCATCAAGAACCCTTTTCAAAACTTCTTCCGGGACCGCCCTGCTCAGATCGTACTTCCTGACGCTTCTTCTCTCGGAGATTATTTTATGAAACTCTGCGGCCTGAAGGCCGGAGTTTCTCTTTATAGGTGTGTTAATATTATTCATGCCGGATTCATCCTCACCCTAAAGGGTGAGGTTTTCTCCGGCATCTGAAAGATAAAGGTCCATAAAGCCTCCGATAATACAGTAATTTCATACACCGACATTATACTATATAGAGATGGCAAATTCTATGGACAGGATTTTGGAGGATTGGAAGGTTAGAGGGTTTGATGCTTAAAGACTTACATAGATGCAAGGTGTGGATGATTGGTAGTTCCCGCAATAATCCGTGAATCCTTTTTAGCGATTAGTAATCATCGATTAGCAATCCGCGGAGCGGCGGACAGAGGACTGTGGACTGTGGACGGAAGACAGAAGGCAGAAGGTTAGATGCTCGGATGGTCGGCAAAACAGGAGAGTTGTTAAAAGATTTTGTTTAGCATTTACTTTACAAACTTTTTCTTTACGTTATAAACGTTAAGAACGTTACGAACGTTACAAACTTTTGCTTTACGTTACAAACGTTACAAACGTTAAGAACGTTATTCTGCTATGCCGGACGGAGTACGGCATGATAAATATCTTACCCTACAGAACAAGCCGCACGAAGTGCGGCTTACAAACTTTTTTTAAGCATTATTGATGTAACCATCCTTCCCGTCCCCTTCCCATCCCTTCTGTAGGAAAAAAACAGGTCTTTCCGGCACATTGTGCAATGAGGGTTTTTGATAATGTTTTTTTTGGGAATGCCGCACCTGACGAGCAGGGTTTCGTTAGCCAACTCAAGGTCAAGAAAAACCTTGCCGTCTCTCTTTTGAACGCAGGATTTGCCAAAGCGCTTCACAAACTTCGCGCCAAGTACAGGGCTCACCTCATAGCAGCATTTTTGAATTGAAGGCCCGAAGCGGACCTGAATATCCCTCGGGTTGGAACCATAGAGCCTCTTCATTCTGAGAACCGCGTTCTTTGCAATGCCCTTATAGGTGCTTTTCCAGCCGCAATGGACAGCTCCAACGCAGTTCTTTTTTGAGTCAAAGAGCGCAACAGGAAGGCAATCGGCTGTAAAAATGGATAGCAGATACCCCTGTTTATTTGTGACAAACCCGTCGGCTTCCTGAAGGTTTTTGAAAACAGGCGACTTAACCGCGAGTACTTTGGCGCCGTGAACCTGCCTTGCGCAGACGAGTTTGCGGGCGGATATCCTTAGGTTATTAAGCAGCCCGCCCACACCTTTCTCAAATTTCTCAACACTCATATCATAGGGTTTGAGAGTAGTGAAAGCCGTGAAATTACTTGGACTGCGCAGACGCTGTATTTTTTGCGATTTCGCCTTCATTGTTTTCCAGGGCTTCGCTGAATTTCTGCAGGCCGGTGCAGATGCCTTCCGCTATCTTTTGCCGGAACTCGGGATCCTTCAATTTTTGTTCTTCATTCCCGTTTGTTATGAACGCGGATTCAACGAGCACCGAGGGCATGCTCGTGTTGGCAAGCACATAGAAGGGAGCCCGCATTATCTTCTTGTTATCCCTGCCTTCCGTGCCGATGTTCTTAATAACCTCGTCCTCAACGAAACCCGCGAGCAGGATGCTCGCGTTCTCGTTTGATTTCTTCCCTATATCCCCGAGTATCAGATTTATCGCTTTGTCGTAGAACCCCGGCGTATCCAGATTTTCTCTGATGGCCTGGCGCTTTGCCCCTTCATCGGAGGCCTGAGTGCCGAAAATGTAGATCTCGGTGCCTGAAACACTCTTTGAGACCGAAGCGTTCATATGGATGCTGACGAAAATGTCTCCGCCGGTATTATTCGCTATGTAGCATCTTTCCGGAAGGCTGATGTATTTGTCGGAAGACCTCGTAAAGACAATTTCCTTTTCCATCCTGTCGAGGACGAGCTCTCCCAGGCGTTTCGCGATATCCAAAGTAACGTCCTTTTCCTGAAGCCCGTTCTGGCCTACCGCACCGGAGTCCTTCCCGCCGTGACCGGCGTCAATAATTATCTTTTTTAGGGCAAATTTCTCCCCTTTAATCTCCTTAACAACCTTCTTGCGGGAATCAGAGAGCGGCGCAGGAGGCGGCTCAGGTTTGCTTTTCGGAGACGCGGTAAAAATGTTTCCCTTAACGATAAACTCTTTTTTCGGGGTTACATACCTGACGTCGGCGTTGAAAAGTTTATGAAGGATGACAACGATGCCGTTCCTGGAGACATAAAGTTTGCTCTCGCGCATTACAGGGTTTTCCGGGAGGAGCTTGTTTGTGTTATTCAGGTAGACGGTGCAGGACCTTTTTCCGGACGAGAGAACTACTCTCTTATTTTTGGAGCTGTACTCATAGTCAAACTTGAGGACCTGGCAGATAGTTTTTAGATGGTAATAGTCGTCAAACCCCCTTGTAAAACCGGAGGCCATGATTGCCGTCGTTCCATTGTTGTCAGTGACCTTGATGTTAAAGTTAGCGGTCGCTGTGCCGGTTCCCGCGGCAAGAGCCCGGCAGAAAAAAAGGCAGAGTATAAATGCCGTTATGCCCTTAAAAATCTTTGTCGCCATCTTTGAGTGATTTCCTCTGCTGAACCGTAAAGGTCTTAATAAAACTATCCGGGGTGGTGCTCCTCTGGACGACCCTGCGGTTAAGGCGCATAAGATCATCCCCCGGGAAGTTTTCATACCCTCTGACGGTGAGTATAGCTTCATAACCTGCCTTGCAAGCCTCTTCTTTTACGGTCTCGTTGTACCTGCCGTAAGGGTAGGCGAAATAACGCACCGGAACTCCGAGACTGCTCTCAAGCAAGTTTTTGGAATCGACAAGTTCGTGCCGCAGCCTTGCCAGGTACTGTTCTTCGCTCTCCTCTTTAAGCCTTTTGTGCAGGTAGCCGTGCGATACGGAATGAGAGCCGATCTCTGCGCCGTAATCAAGTAGATTCTTCATATGAGTCCATTTCATGGCGTGCGGGCCTTCTTTTACGATGTTAGTATATATGAATACGGCGAATGGAAAACGGTACTTCTTCAGAATTGGAAAAGCGTTATTGTAGATGCTGACATCCCCGTCGTCAAAAGTGATAACAACAGCATTATTTACGAGCGGCTTCACCTGCCTGATGTAATCAACCGCGTCAGACATGCTGATAACATCATAACTTTCCTTAAGATACTCCATCTGTTTTTCAAAATCCTCTACAGCAACGTCATAGGCGGCTTCCGGCTTGGGAAGCACTCGGTGGTAGAGAATAATATTTATCCACGGGTCCGAGGCATTAAGAGTGAGGCCGAGAAAAAGCGCCGCGAGAAGTATTTTCAGCATGTTTTTTCCTTTGCGAAATCTGAAGGGGAGGCCCGAAGGCCTCCCCTTTTGTCCTATTCTACCAGGTTTTCGGGTCTTTTCCTTAGAAAAGCGGGGATATCAATATCCTGCGCTTCCAAATAGCCCCTAATCCTGTTCTCTTCTCCAAGTACCTCTGACCTAATGTCCTGAATGGTTATGCCCTGGGGAACCGCGGGCTGCGCTGCCACTGCAGGCGCCGGTTCAGCCATCACCGGTTCGGCCTCCATGACAGGGGCTGGAGCCGGGAGTTCCACTGACTGGACTTCCTGAACATGAACTATCGCGGCTGCCTCAACCTTCACTTCTTCCTGTACCGGCATGGCGGCCCGTTTCGGCGCTTCCGCCTGTTTCGTCTCGACCGAAGCGCCCTGGATAAAACCCGTGGCGATTACCGTTATCCTGATCTCGTTGCTCATGTTCTCGTCTATTACCGCGCCGACTATGATGTTGGCGTCCGGATGCGCCCTTTCCTGAATAAGGGTCGCCGCTTCTCCGACTTCCACCAGGCTCATATCGCTGCCGCCGGTGATGTTTATGAGTATGCCCTTTGCCCCGTCAACAGCCACGCTCTCAAGGAGCGGGCTGGAGATTGCCATCTCGGCCGCTTTCTGCGCCCTGTTCTCGCCGCTTCCTATTCCGGTGCCCATCAGGGCGCCGCCCATCTCGGCCATTATCGTCCTTACGTCCGCAAAGTCAACATTCACAAGGCCCGGGACCGTGATGATGTCCGAGATGCCCTGAATGGCCTGCCGAAGCACGTCGTCCGCGATATTGAAGGCCTCCCCGAGCGGCGTGTTCTTCTCAACGATTGAGAGCAGTTTTTCGTTCGGAACGGTAATGAGCGTGTCAACGCGCGACTTGAGTTCTTCTATGCCGGCATCGGAATTCGCTTTCCTTCTCTTGCCTTCAAAATTAAAGGGCTTCGTTACCACGCCTACCGTCAGAGCCCCCATCTCTTTCGCTATCTCCGCAACTATGGGAGCCGCGCCGGTGCCGGTGCCGCCGCCCATGCCCGCCGCAACGAACACCATGTCCGCGCCGGCAAGCAATTCCTTCAGGTGCTCACGGTCTTCTTCCGCGGCCCTTTTCCCGATATCCGGACGGGCGCCGGAGCCGAGCCCCTTTGTCAGCTTCGTGCCGATCTGGAGCTTTGAACCCGCGTTATTCCGTTTGAGCTGCTGCATGTCGGTGTTCACCGCTATGAATTCTACATTGCTTATCTGAGCCCGGATCATCCGGTTGAGCGCATTGTTTCCCGCTCCGCCCACGCCTACTACTTTAATGTTGGCGGAAAAACTCGGTTCGTTTGCGAATTCTATCATAGTTGCCTCCCTGTTATTTGCGCCTTGCGGGCGCGATTATTGATAATAGATTCCACTGTTGAATTTTTAGAAGCCAATGTCCATCCAGCCCTTGAATTTCTTTATAATCCCTTCAAGCCCGTTTCCTCCGCTTGACTGCCTTGAACTCTTTACTGAAACCCTGTTCCTTGCGCCATAGACCATAAGCCCTATGGCTGTCGAGTAAACCGGGCTGTTCACGACTTCCAGAAGCCCCGATATGCCCGACGGATAACCGACGCGCGCGTGAAGCCTTAAAACTTTATCCGCTACTTCCTCTATGCCGCTGATAAGCGCCCCCCCGCCTGTCACCACGCATCCGGCGGCAACTCTCCCTTCCATGCCGGAAGCCTTCAGTTCTTTTTGCACAAACCCGAAGATTTCCTCCATCCTGGGCTGTATTATCTCGGCTACAACCCGCTTCGGAACAACTCTTTCCGTTTTCTTGCCGATGAGATTTACTTTCACTTCTTCGAGCTCGTTGACCATGGGGGCGAAAGCGCAGCCGTCATTCTTCTTTATCTCTTCCACCTGCTCTATGGGAGCGCGCAGGCCTATCGCAAGGTCATTGGTCACCTGTATGCCGCCGAGAGGAAAAATCGCCGTATGCCTGACGCCGCCGTCAATGTAGACGATCATGTCAGTTGTTCCACCGCCGATATCCACCAGCACGACGCCAAGTTCTTTCTCGTCATAGGTCAGACAGGCCTCAGCCGACGCGAGAGGCTGAAGCACCAGCCCCTGGAAAAAGAAACCGGCCTTTTCTATGCTCCTGACTATATCCTGCACTCTCGGAACGCTGGCAGTAATAAAATGGACCCTGGACCGGAGCCGGCTCCCGTACATTCCGAGCGGGTTTTTTATTTCGTTCTGGTCGTCAACTATGTACTCCTGAGGGATTATGTGCAAAACCTCGCGGTCATTGTGTGTGGCCGCATTTAGTCTTATGGCTTCTCTCACACGATCAATATCGCTCTGCTCAACCTGTTTGTTCTTGCCCGCGATGGCTACCATGGATTCCAAGTTTATGCCCTTTACATGCTCGCCGGTTATCCCGGCGTACACGGCTGCCACTTCCACTCCGGCCATGCGAGAAGCGTCATAGACGGCTTTTTTTATGCCCTCAATGGTAACCTCAATGTCGCTTATTATCCCTTTCCGAACGCCCTTGGAGGGAGTCTGACCTATTCCGATGACATTTATCGTATTATCGGAATTCATTTCTCCGATGATACAGCAGGTCTTGGTGGTTCCGATATCAAGACCCACCACTATATTGTCTTTTTCTTCTTTAGCCATCGCTTCTCTCCTCACCCCGGCATTTTTGTGTTTTCGTTATAAACGTTACGAACCTTATAAACCTTATAAACTTTTTCTTTTACTTTTTACTTCTTAAACATCACCGCCGCTTCATCCCTGAACCTCATATCAACATAATCTATCTTGCTGCATCTTTCGTTCAGCGACTTCAGGAGCAGCGTTAGTTTTTCGAGTTTCTCGTCCCAGTTGCCTTCGCCTATCTTGAAAGCCCTTCCATCGTCGGTGACCAGCTTCAGTTCCTCTGTCTCCGGCACGTCAATTATTGAAACTTCAGCGAGAAAAGCCGGCTTAACGCTTTCAAGCAGGGCCGCCATTGCCAGAGCCGCCTGCAGTTCCTTTGAACCGGTTTTCCTGCCGAAATCCGCCGAGCAAAGTTTAACTCCTGTTATCACATACAACTTCTTCCCGACAATCTGGCATTTAAAGCTGGGGAAGAGAAACCCGGCGGCGCTTATCTGAAACTTCCTGTCGGCGCCTACAAAAGCCGCCGGAAACCTTTCCTTCACCGTTATCTCGACAGTTTCCGGCAGGACCTTGTTTACCGCGACGCTCTCAAACTGCGGGTTGCTCTGCAATCTTTCTTTCGCGTCCTCAAGCCCTGCCTGGAAAAGGCTTCTGCCTGTCTCTATCCTGGCAAGGGCCAGCACTTCGTTTTTGCTCACATATTTAGTCCCGGAGACAGCAACCCTTTTAAGCAAGAACGAGTCCGCGGCGGAAAGCGATTTGTACGCGTAGTACGCGCCGGTCGCCGCCGCCAACACAACCAACAGCAGGAAGACGCGTCCCAGGAACTTTCCCGCGCCAAACAGCGGGCGCGGCAACACCGACGAGACTGAGGTCCTCAGTTTCTTGCCGGCAGGCCCCTTATATTTCGTGTAAAGTATCCTATCCATTATTCCTGAACGCTCCGTAAAGCATTTTTGCTACCATAGTCTTAAAATCGTAACCCGCGGCCTTTGCCGCTTCCGGCAAAAGCGATGTTCCTGTCAGACCGGGAAGCGTGTTCGCCTCAAGCACGTCGAGCCGCCCGTTTTTTCCGACTATTATGTCCACGCGGGAGAAAGACTTAAGCCCGAGGGCTATGTGCACTCTTTCCGCCAGTTCTTGCGCCTTTCTGTAGGTCTTTTTGTCAAGACGAGCAGGGAGTATATGTTCAGACATGCCCTTGGCGTATTTCGCTTTGTAGTCGTAAAACGCCGTCTTAGGGATTATCTCTATTATCTCCAGAGCCTTATCCTCAAAAACCGGGACAGTGATCTCGACACCGCTCACATATTTTTCCGCTATAACCGTCTCCGAATACTTGAACGCGTCTTTGAGCGCCTTCTTCAGCGCGCCCTGCTTCTTTACGATGGCAATCCCTATCGTTGAACCGCCGTCCACGGGCTTGATAACCAGTGGAGGCTTCATCTTGGGGCTTTCCCCGCGCCTAAGAGTTTCAAAAGCCGGCGTGGGTATTCCCTTTTGCATAATGATCAGCTTTGAAACGGCCTTGTCAATTGCGACCGCGCTTGCCAGAGTTCCGGAGCCGATATAGGGAACGCCCATAAGATCCAGCCCGCCCTGTATGGTGCCGTCCTCGCCGAACTTTCCGTGAAGCATCAGGAAGACAACATCTATCCTGTTCTTTTCAATAAACGTAAACACTTTCTTTCTGCTTCTTTCGTTCAGGTCGAACTTGAAATACTTTAACTTCAGATCTTTCAAGGCGCGGTCCACCGCGGCAAAACCCATCAAGGCTACTTTGCGCTCGCTGGAAAACCCGCCGTAAACCAGGGCAACCCTCTTATTTTTAAGAAATCCCGCGTCCATCAACGCTCCTCTCCGACTATCTTTATCTCTTCCTGAAGCGCTATACCGGTCTTCTCCAGGACAACGCGCTTTATGGTTTTTATGAGTTCCAGTACATCAGAAGCCGCCGTGCCGCTGTTGATTATGTAGTTCGCGTGGAGCGTTGAGACTTCCGCGCCCCCGGATTTTAGACCCTTCAGCCCGCATTCATCAATAATTCTTCCTGCCGATTTTCCCTCCGGATTCTTAAAGACGCTGCCGGCGCTTTTTCCCTTGGGCTGGGTCTTGTTCCTTTCCGCGATTATTGCCGCGGAGACCGCCTTTATCTCTTCGGGTTTTCCGGGAACCAGTTTAAGTTTTACCCCGGTGATTATTTTCCCGCTGTCCGGAAGGTCAGAATTTCTGTATCCGAACTTTACCGCGGAAACCGGTATCACTTTCTCTTCGAAGTCCCCGTCAAGGACCGAGACCGAATCAACGGCGTCCCTTATCTCTCCCTGCCTGGTTCCGGCGTTCCCGCAGACCGCGCCCCCGACCGTACCGGGGATACCCGCCAGCTTTTCAAGTCCGGAAAGCCCTGACTCCGCCGCGAAAGAGAGCGCCTTGGAAAGGAGCGCTCCCGCGCCGCAGGAAAGAAGGCCGCCGGAAAGCTCAATCCCGGCAAAATCCCCCGCGAGTTTTATGCAGGCGCCTTTGTAGCCGCCGTCTTTCACGAGGAGATTGGTTCCCCCTCCTATGATAAAGAACGTAAACTTGTCTTTTCTGCACTGCGCCAACACCGCTTTCAGCTCCGGCAGCGAGTTGCACTCGGCGTAAATATCAGCCGGGCCGCCGAGCCCGAAGGAGGTATGCCCCGCGAGCGGTTCCAAAAGCCTTATGGAATAGCCTGCCTCGCCCAACGCCCCTCCGCTAAAAATTGGAACTGAGCCGCTTAAAATATTCCTCGCCAAACTTCCTGATATCGCCCGCCCCGAGAGTCATGACCAGGTCGCCGCTCTTCGCGGTTCCGGAAAGATAAGCCGGGATGGCTTCTTTATTTTTAATGAAAATCACTTCGTTTCCGTTTGCCCTGATGCTGTTCGCTATCAGTTCGGCGGAGACGTTTGCCAAAGGTTTCTCCCCCGCCGCATAAATATCGGTGACTATCACGAGGTCCGCGTCGACAAAAGCGGTCCCGAACTTGGGATAGAGCAGCTTGCTTCTTGTATACCTGTGCGGCTGGAAGACCGCGATAGTGCGTTTCATCTTAAGGTTTCTGGCCGCTTTGAGGCTGGCAGCGATCTCGGTCGGATGGTGCCCGTAGTCGTCAACGACCAGGATGCCCTTGCTCTGGCCAATGCGTTCAAATCTCCTGTGAACACCGGTAAACTTCGCGAGGGCCTTCTTCACGACAGGCCACTTGACGCCGAGTTCCAGCGCCATTCCGGCCACCGCGAGGGAGTTCAGCACATTATGAGTGCCGGGTACATTCAGAGAAATCTTGCCGTACTTCTTCCCTTTGAAAGACAGTTCGTAGGAGCTGCCGAATTTGTGGAATTTTACCCTTGAGCCCCTGACATCCGCGGCCGTCTTTATCCCGTAGGTCAGGTACTTTTTCGTCACGCTTCCGATGATACTCATGAGGTTCGCGTCGTCGGAACAGAGCATGGAAAAACCGTAGAACGGTATCTTGTTTATGAAACTGATAAACATGCCCTTCAGGTTCTCCATATTGCCGTGGAAATCCAGGTGGTCATCGTCGATATTGGTCACGATGTTCACGGTCGGTGACAGGTGAAGAAAAGAACCGTCGCTCTCGTCGGCTTCGGCGACGAGGTACTCGCCCCTGCCAAGTTTCGCGTTAGAACCTATTACATTGAGTTTTCCGCCTATAACCACGGTGGGATCAAACCCGGCTTCGCTCATCAATATCGCCGCCATGGAGGTGGTTGTGGTCTTGCCGTGCGTGCCTGCGACCGCTATGCCTTTCTTCAGGCGCATAAGTTCCGCGAGGATTTCCGCCCTTGGGATGACGGGTATTTTTCTTTTTTTCGCTTCAACGACCTCAGGATTGTCCGGAAGCACCGCGCTGGAGATTACCACCACATCCGCCGCTCCCAGGTTGGCTGCCGCGTGGCCCAGGTGTATCTTCGCTCCCTTCTTCGCGAGGCGGTCCGTGAGATCCCCCGCCTTAAGGTCTGAACCGGAGACCTTGTAACCGAGATTTAAGAGCACCTCGGCGATTCCGCTCATGCCGATGCCGCCGATCCCGACAAAATGCACTTTATAGGTTTTTTTCAGCATATTATCTTTTTTAGCTCCTTTACTATTTCAAACCCGGCGTCCTTCCCGAACATCTTCCTGGCCGAGGCTGACATTTCTTCCATTTTCTTTTCATCGGAAAGCGCTCCGTTTACGGTCTCCGCGAGCGACCTGCCGCTGAGGCCTTCTTCATCCAGATAAATTCCCGCGCCGCCGTTGCTCACGAACTTTGCGTTCGCCCTCTGGTGGTCTGCCGCCGAATAAGGAAACGGGACCAGCACGGAAGGAAGCCCGCACTTTAAGACCTCGAATACCGTCGAAGCGCCCGCCCTGATGACAGCAAGATCCGCTGCCGCGTAAACATCCTCAATGTTGCTGAAGTAGGGAGCCATGACCGCCGGATTTCCGTTTATCCCAGGACAAGATGAGTACTGCCCGTATTCGTTCCTTCCGGTCATCCACACAACCTGAACGCCTTCCCGGAGATAGCGGAGCGCTTCATAGACAGCTTGATTGAGCCCTCTGCCGCCCTGGCTTCCGCCGATAACCGCGACAGTTTTTACGCCGGGTTTAAGCCCCAGCGTCTTAACCGCTTCCGCCTTGCTTTTGCTTCCTATCACGGCGCGCACGGGAAGACCGGTAAGGACCTTCCTGCCGCGTAATTTCTTCTCCGCGCCAGCGAAGGTCATAAAGGTCGCGTCAACCAGCCCTGACAATATCCTGTTTGCGAGACCGGGATAGGCGTTCTGCTCATGAAGCGCGGTCTTTATGCCGAGCATTTTTGCCGCAAGGACCGCGGGAGCGCAAACATACCCCCCGAACCCTATCACTACATCCGGTTTTTCCGACTTCAAAAGTTTTAAAGAGCCGGAGAGGCCCTTCAACACTTTAATTACGCTGACAAAGTTTTTAAGCGTCAGCCTACGGTAGAGCTTACCGCTCTCAACCGCCAGAAACCGCAGGCCTTCCCTTTCCGCTATGCTTTTCTCAATCCCTTCCGCGGTTCCGACAAATACCGTTTCCCAGCCCTCTTGGGCCAGAAGCTTCGCTACCGCGACCGCCGGGTAAACGTGCCCGCCGGTGCCTCCGCTAGTTATAACGGCTTTTTTCATTTTTCACCCGTGACGCGATGTTCATAAGTATCCCGGCCGCGGCCAGGTTTATAATAAGAGAGGAGCCTCCGTAGCTGATAAAAGGAAGCGTCATGCCTTTGGTAGGCGCCATCCCGAGGACTACGCTCATGTTGAGGAAAGCCTGGAGTCCGATATATCCCGTTATCCCGACCGCCAGGAGGCGGCCGAAGAGATTTTCGGTCTTTAGCGCCGTCTGGATTCCCTTGTAGATGAAAAAGCAGAAGAGCCCGAGGAGTATCGTCGCGCCGATAAGCCCGAGTTCCTCCCCTATTATCGCGAAGATAAAATCCGTGTGGGCTTCCGGAAGGTGGAGCAATTTCTGCACCCCTTTGCCAAGGCCAGTCCCGCTTACGCCTCCCGATCCGAAGGCCACGAAGGACTGCACTATCTGATAAGTCTTGTTTGACGGATCATTCCAGGGATCCAGAAAACCAAGCAGCCTGTTGTTTCTGTAGACGGATTTAACAATCAAGAAATAATAGACTGCCGGGGCGCAGAGCAGGCCGACCGCGCCTATATGGGCCGGCTTGCCGCCGCCGACAAAAAACATGGACATGCAGAGCAGGCCGATCATAACCGCGGAACCAAAATCCGGCTGCCGCAGGAGCACGAAGGAAAGTATGCCGACGATAACAAGATAGGGGACCATGCCTTTCTTAAAACTCTTTATCAGGTCCTGCCTCTTGGCCACGGAATCAGCCATGTAGATAATGAAGCAGAGCTTCAAAATTTCGCTCGGCTCAATATTAAAGAAGGAAACGCCTATCCATCTTTTCGCGTGGTTCACGGACCTTCCGAGATGCGGCACAAAGGTCAGGAGCAGCAGAAATCCCGAAACGAAAAGCAGGGGTTTAGCGTACTTTCTGTAGTTCTCGTAAGGGTAATTCCTGCAGAATATAAAAGCAAGCGCTCCCAGCGAGAGCCAGAAGAGCTGTTTTTTTATAAAATAGAAAGAATCGTGATAGTTGTAGTCCGCGAATAGGGCGCTGGAGGAAAAGACCATCACCACTCCCGAGAGCACAAGTATGACCAGCACTGCCATCAGCGCGCCGTCAACCCCCGATTTCTTTACGTCCACTAATTCCAAACTGAAGCCTCCTCTTTCCGGAGCTTAAGCACCGCTTCCTTGAAGACTATGCCGCGGTCCCTGTAATCCTTGAACATGTCAAAACTCGCGCAGGCCGGAGACAGCATGACCACATCCCCGGGTTCCGCGGATTTGTAGGCCTTTCTTATGGCCTCTTCCATGGTTGCCGCATCCGCGAGTTTCGTGCTGCCGGCAAGAGCCGCCCGTATTTCTTTTTTCGCCTCGCCTATGAGCACGATCTTTTTAACTTTTTCTTTCACTGTCCCGGCAAGCTTCGCGAAATCCGAGCCCTTATTCCTGCCGCCCATAATGGCTATCACCGGATTCGCGTAGCTTAAGAACGATTTTTCCACGGCGTCAATATTGGTGCCCTGAGAGTTGTTTATGAATTTAACCCCGTTGACCTCGGCCACAAATTCCTGCCTGTGTTCAACTCCTTCAAACTTCGCCAGCACCTCGCCTATCACGGAAGGCGTTACCCTCATCAGCACGCCGATTAGGGAGGCAATCATGGCATTCTCCACATTGTGCATGCCTTTGATGAGCAGTTCGGACGCTTTGATAATGCGGTACTCGCCGCCGCGGAAGCGCACGGTGATATAGCCGTCTTTCAGGAAGGCGCCTTCTTCAAGTTCCGTCTTGCTGCTAAAGTAGATGATGTTGCTCGCCGCCATGGACGTGTAAAGCGGAGTGTACTTGTCGTTAGCGTTGAGTATCAGGTATTCATTCCTGGTCTGATTGCGAAAGATCATCGCCTTGGCCTCTATGTACTCCTGGAGACTCTTGTAGCGGTCCATATGGTCTTCGCTGACGTTGGTGATGGCCGCGATATAGGGCTTGAATGTCTTGATGGTCTCCAGCTGGAAGCTTGAGAGCTCCAGCACATAGAGCATGTCCGGCTCGCCGTCAACCAGAGACGCCAGCGGGTTGCCGATGTTTCCGGCGGTCCTGACCTTGGTACTCCCGCGGGAAAGGATGAGCCCTGCCAGCGTGGTCGTGGTAGTCTTTCCCTTGGTCCCGGTTATGCCGATAAAGGTGCCTTTGAGCAGGCTATAGGCAAGTTCTATCTCTCCGATCACCGGTATTCCCTTCGCCCTGACCTTCTCAAAGAGCGGTGTGTTGAGAGGAACCCCCGGGGAGACCACCAGCAGGTCAGCGCCCAGAAAAGACTCTTCGGTATGCCCACCCGCTTCAAGCTTGTAGTTTACGCCGGACAGCATTTCCGTAAACTCGGAGAGGTCCTTTGCCGGTTTTATGTCGCTCACGGTCACGAGCGCGCCGCGCCCCGCAAGAATCTTCACGGAGTGCGCGCCGCTCCTCGCGAGCCCGGCTATGGTTATTTTCTTTCCTTCAAATTCGTTCATTTTTACCTCAGTTTAAGGAAGCTCAGGGACACCAGCGCGATGATAATTGTCACTATCCAAAACCTTACGACAATCTTGGTCTCGTGCATTCCCGCGAGCTCAAAATGATGGTGCAGAGGCGCCATCTTGAATATTCTTTTTTTGAAGAGTTTAAACGAGAGAATCTGGAGCAGCACCGAAAGAGCCTCCACCACAAAAATACCGCCGATCAGTACCATCAGCAGTTCCTGCTTAACAAGGACCGCTATCATCCCGATGGACGCTCCGAGAGCCAGCGATCCGGTGTCTCCCATGAAGACCTGCGCGGGATGGCAGTTGAACCAGAGGAAGCCGAGGCAGGCCCCGACAACGGCCGCGCAGAAAATTACAAGCTCGCTCGCCTCTTTGACATAAAGAATGCGGAGGTAGTCCGAGAATTTGACGTTGCCTACGACATAGGCTACGACCGCGACCGAGAGGACCGAGAAGATGAGCGAACCGGTAGCCAACCCGTCGAGCCCGTCCGTAAAATTCACGGCGTTGGAGAAACTTACTATAACCAGGGCCACGAACGCAAAATAAAAGATGCCTAAGTCCGTCGGAAACTTCATCAGGGGTATTTTTATAAAAGTATCATAGCCTTGAAGGACGGGATGCCCGGCAAGATAGAACACGACCAGGCACGCGCCTAACAGCTGGCCTATCAGCTTCACTTTGATGGAAATACCTTTGGGATCTTTTTTTGAGAGTTTGAGATAGTCGTCAATGCCTCCGAGCCCGGCAAACCAAGTAAAGACGAAGAGCGTCAGCCAGATAAAGTTGTTGTCAAGCCTGGCCCAAAGAAGAGTAGAAACCAGCACAGCGATGATAATCATAATGCCGCCCATCGTAGGCGTGCCTGATTTTACGTGGTGCGTCTTTGGCCCGTCAGTCCTTATGGGCTGGCCGGCCTTCATCTTCTTAAGGATAGCTATTACCAGATTCCCTATCAGGAAAGTTATGGCCATGGCCGTGACCGCGGCCCAGATGGCGCGGAACGTGGAGTATTTGAGAACAAAGAATATCTTGTTTAACGGAAACAGAAGTTGATAAAGCATTCCTATGCCCTCCCGGAAAATTGCCCGATAATGTCTTCCATTTTCATGCGCCTGCTGCCTTTGATAAGCACCGTATCGCCGGCCTTCAGATTCTTCAGAAGAAAGCCCGCGGTTTCTTCTTTGTCCATAAAGTGGATAGTTCTGCCGCTTTCCATCCCGGCTTCAATCGCGCCGAAACCGATATTCCTGCTCACGTTCCCCACAGTCACAAGAAGGTCAAGTCCCGCGGCGCCCGCGGCCCTGCCGGTCTCAAAGTGCAGGTTCGCGCTCTCCCTGCCGAGCTCAGCCATATCACCGAGCACAGCAATCTTCCTGCCCGCTCCCGCTGAACTTAGGACCGAAAAAGCGCCTTTCATTGATTCCGGGTTCGCGTTATAAGCGTCATCTATGAAAAAGATCCCGCCTGTCTTTACCGCCGAGAGCCTGTGCTTGGCTTCCGGGCTGTAAACTGAAAGCCCGGAAGCTATCATCGTCACATCAAGCCCAAAAGTATAGGCGAGGCCGGCCGCGGCCAGGGCGTTTGAAATGTTGTGCGCTCCCGGAACCGGCAGACTGACCTTCTCTTTCTTCCCACGCATGGAAAGCGTAAATACCGATCCCGCGATGCCAGATACCGCATCTTCCGCGCTGATATCGTTTCCGGCGGCAGTTCCGAAAAGAAGGACATTTTTAAAAGAAACAGAGGCTTTCAAGAGCAGCGGGTCATCGGCGTTGAAGACTGCCGCCCCGCCGTTACGGATACTCCTGATAAGCTCAAGTTTCTCCAGGAGGATGCCTTCCCTAGTCAAAAAATTCTCTATGTGCGCCGTGCCAATGCCGGTCACCACAGCCGCTTCCGGAGAAACTATGCCGCAAAGGTCCTGAATCTCGCCTTTGTGGTTCGTTCCGTATTCAAGCACCAGCGCGCCGTAACTGGCGTCCAATTTCAAGACCGTCAAAGGCAGGCCTATCGCGTTATTGAAACTGCCCTCGGGCTTTAGGGTCTTGTATTTCATGGAGAGCAGCTGCCCCGCCATGTCTTTCACGGTGGTCTTGCCGTTGCTCCCCGTGACTCCCGCAATCTTTAACGCGGGGAATTTCTTCAGGTATCCCCGGGCGAGCGCTTTCAGGGCCTCTCCGGTGTCGTTCACGGTGATTACCGAAACATTCCCCGGAATCCGCTTAGCTTCCGCGACCAGCACGCCGGCCGCTCCCTTTGCAGCGGCCTCGGCCGCAAAATGATTACCGTCGAAATTAACTCCTTTTAGCGCTATGAAAAGCGAGTCCGGGGCAATACTTCTGGTGTCCGTGGAAACCGAGGTAAAAGCGGTGTCCGCCGGACCGGTCAATTTCCCGCCCGTGAGGGCGGCTATTTCAGCCGCTGTCATTCTTTCCATTTTCCCCCGGCTGAAATGGCCTCAAGCACAGCCTCTTTATCGGAGAAGTGATTTACTTTGCCGCCTATCAGCTGGTACTCTTCGTGGCCTTTGCCGGCAATCACCACGATGTCTCCTTCTTTTGCCATGTTTACCGCTTCGAAGATAGCCCGCTTTCTGTCCGGCACGACGCAAAACTTTGCTTTGTTCATACTGCCGGTTATCTCCGAAATGATCTCCGCAGGATTCTCGCTTCTCGGGTTGTCGGAAGTGACGACCGTAAAATCCGAGAGACGGGCGGAGATGCCGCCCATCATCGGCCTCTTCGCGCGGTCACGCTCGCCGCCGCAGCCAAAGACCGTGATTATCCGTTTCGCTCCCATTCCGCGGGCCGCTTCCAGCAGGCGTTGCAGCGCATCCGGTTTGTGGGCGTAATCCACGACAGCCGTAAAGCCGGCCGGGCTTTTATAGGTTTCGAATCTGCCGGGGACATTCTCAACTGCTTCAAGGCCGGCCTTGATGGTCTCCCAGCCGATATTTAAACCCGCGGCCACCGCGGCCGCGGCCATCGCGTTGTAAGCGTTGTAAGACCCTTTGAGTTTAAGATCCAGCGGGCAGAAACCTCCCGCCCGCGCGATATCAAACTTAAGCCCGGTCTGAGTGTTGGACACATTTACCGCCCGAAGATCAGAACCTTCATTGAAACCAAATGTCAACACCGGAACTTTCGCTGCCTTTATGAATTCCGCCGCGCGCAGATCATCCGCGTTTACCGCGCAAACTTTCGGGCCGGGTTTTTTCCCCTGCATCATCCCGAAGAGTTTAAGCTTCGCTGCCAGGTATCCCTCAAACGTTCCGTGAAAATCCATGTGATCCTGGGTCAGGTTGAGAAAGACCGCCGCGTCAAACTCAATGCCGTCCACCCTGTGCAGCTCCAGCGAGTGCGAGGAAACTTCCATCACGCAGGCATTGAACCCCTTTTTCACCATCCGGTCCAACAGCTCCTGAAGCGTCAGTGATTCAGGCGTAGTGTTTTTTGACTCTACCTTCTCTCCGTCAAGGTCGTACTCAATGGTTCCTACCAGGCCGGTCTTCTCCCCGTTCTTCCTGAATATTGACCGGAGCAAATAGGTAGTGGTCGTTTTGCCGCTCGTCCCGGTTATACCGGCCATCCTGAGCTTCCCGGACGGATTGTCAAAGAATTCCGCCGAAGCCGCCGCCAGTGCAGACCTCGGGTCATTTACCTTTACCAAAGTAACGCCCGCCGGGGCCGCTGCTGCCTTCCCGGCTATAACGGCAACCGCGCCTGACTTGACCGCTGAAACCATGAAAGCGCTCCCGTCGGTTTTGAACCCCGGAACCGCCACAAAGAGAGACCCCGGTTTCACCTGCCTTGAATCAAAAGCTATCGAAGAAATTTCAAGATCCTGCCTGCCGGCAACCTGTTCCGCTTTGACGGCTTTAATTATTTTTGACAAGATCATAGTGCTCCTTCTCCAGATACCTGAGCGTCTGTTTCGCTATCCTTGAAAAACACGGGGCTGCCACGGAACCGCCCCAGTAAACCTTGTTCGGTTCGTCTATGGAAACAAGTATCGCGATCTTGGGCTTGTCTGCCGGCACAAAACCCATGAAAGAAGAAACATATTTGTCAGACGAGTATTTCCTTGTCGCGTTATCGAATTTCTGTGCCGTGCCTGTCTTTCCGGCGGCGCTGTAACCTTCCACCACCGCTTCCTTTCCGGTGCCTTCCTCGACCACGCCCTTCAATACCGAAACCATCCTTTTCGCTATAAGCGGATCCACAACCTGCCTGACCTGCTTTGAAGTGTTCTCTTGAACAAGCTTGTTCTCACAGTCCATGACCGACTTCACCAGCACGGGTTTCAAAAGTTTCCCTTCATTGGCGACCACATTGAGCGCGCAGATAAGCTGCATAGGAGTGGCCGCTATCTCCTGCCCGATCGGCACGATGTAGGAGGAAATGCCGGACCAGTTTGCCGGTTCGCGGAGCGTCCCGCGCACTTCCCCCGCCAGCTGCACCCCGGTCTTCTCGCCGAAACCGAAGGACCTGGCGTACGCGTAGAACCTGTCAGGCCCCAAACGCTGGCCGATCTTTGCGGTGCCGATGTTGCTGGAAAGCTCTATTATCTGCCTGAAAGTAAGATTGCCGTATTTTATGTGGTCGTTTATATTGCGCTTATAGACTTCCCATTTCCCGTTCTCACAATAAATGACCTCGCTCTCGTTCGTGACCTTCTCGGAAAGCCCGGCCGCGAGCGCCACGATTTTAAAAATCGAACCCGGCTCATAGGCTGAAGCCACTGCCTGGTTTTTCATGGAGGCCTGGTTGGCGGACTTTAAGTCGTTGGGATCATATCCGGGGCGCACCGCCATCGAGAGTATTTCGCCGGTCGCGGTATTCATCACAACAGCAACAGCGCCCTTTGCCTTAAAATCCTGGCAGGTCCGGTCCAGCTCTTTCTCGGTAATATACTGGACCATCTCGTCAATGGTCAGGTAAATGCTGTCCCCGTCTTTCGCGGGTTTGGTTACAATGTCATCCGAACTTACTATTCTGCCCTTCGCGTCCTTTACCGCTTCCACCCTGCCGTTCTCGCCGCTGAGTCGGTCGTTCATGGACAGCTCAACGCCTTCAAGCCCCTTGTTGTCGGTACTCACGGCGCCAAGGACATGAGCCAGAAGCCTGCCCCTCGGGTAAACCCTTTTGCTCTCCCTTTCCACGGTAATGCCGGGAATTTTCATGGACTTGATATTTCTTCCGGCCTCGTCTTTTATTTTTCTTCCGAGCCAGACGAAAGACTTTCCCGAGTTAAGTTTTGCCAGGATGTTTTCCCTAGTTTCCGGAAGCTCGCGGGAAAGTTTTTCCGCGGCGTCTTCCTTGTCCTTGACCTTGCCGGTTATCGCGTAGACGGACGGAAGGACTATGCTTATGGCAAGTTCCCTTCCCTTGCAGTCATAGATATTCCCGCGGATGCCTGGCGTCTCCAGCACCTCGCGGTTCTGCCTGTCGGCGTAATTTGTAAGACGCGACTTGTCAAAAACCTGGAGATAAACCGCGCGCGCGAAGATAGCCGCGGCAAAACCGGCGAATAAGAGACCTATGAATTTTATCCTGGAATTGATAACATCCCCCCAATCTTTGGGACTGTTAAAACACGTACCCTATGGTTTTGGCTAACCAGTCCTTAACCCCGGACAGAGCACTTTTGTCTTTGTCATTTTTTTCCGGAACCGTGAGATTCTCGTACTTCTCGGGAAGCACAAACCCGAGATCATTCCTCGCTATTTTTTCCACTCTTTCCGCGGAACGGAGCCCTGAAATCTCAACCCCGGTCATTCTGTTAATATTTAGCAATTCGGCCCGGCGGGCTTTCAGCTTGCCTATTTCAATGCCGGTCGAAACGCACTGGGTTGAAATCCAAACGTAGGTTATGAGTCCGACAACTATGACAATTACCGCCCATTTCTTCATAGTTTCTCCGCAACTCTTAGTTTTGCGCTCCGGCTTCTCGGGTTACTCTCTCTTTCAGCGTCGCCCGCTGTTACCGGTTTTTTCGTCAGTATTTTCAGGGAAGGCGTTTCGCACTTTGCCTTTTCCACGAAGAACCTTTTGACGATTCTGTCTTCAAGCGAATGAAAAGAAATTACGGCCAGTTTCCCGCCG
>CAITPB010000260.1 GCA_903894145.1 Candidatus Firestoneibacteriota bacterium
GGCGGTAAGTTTCGGCTACAAGGACTGCTGGCTGGAGCTTCACAGGCAGGGAATTGTTCCCCCGCCGCTGGAGTACGACTGCTATATAGCCGCCTATCTGCTTAATCCCGACAAGGCAAATTACGGCGCCCCGCAGATAATCAACGCCATGCTGAATATTGAGCCGGACGAACCGTCTTCGGTGTGTTTCCTCGGAAGGCTTCAGGCCGCCCTTTCGGGAGAGATAGAAAAGAGGGGGCTGGACAAACTCTTGCGCGAGGTGGAACTTCCGCTGATTCCGGTGCTGGGCGGGATGGAAGCCGCGGGCATCAAGCTCGACCTTCCGCTTCTGAAGAAGATCTCCGAAAAGCTGGATGTGAAGCTTGAAGAACTGGTCAAGCGCATCTACCTGCTCGCGGGCGAAGAGTTCAACATCAACTCGCCACAGCAGTTATCAAAAATACTTTTTGAAAAACTGAAGCTTCCGGTGGTTAAAAAGACTAAGACCGGCGCTTCAACCGATGTCGAAGTGCTTGAAGAACTCTCCGCGAAATCCGAACTTCCCGCGGCCCTGCTGGATTACAGGCAGATCTCAAAACTTAAGAACACCTACATCGACGCCCTGCCGGAACTCGCGGATAAAAAAACGCACAAGGTCCACACTCATTACAACCAGGCGGGGACAGGCACCGGAAGGCTTTCAAGTTTGAATCCCAACCTGCAAAACATTCCTATCCGGTCGGAACTGGGCAGGGAAATACGCAAGGCCTTTATCCCGTCGGAGAAAGGCTGGAGGATAGTGGCGGCGGATTATTCCCAGATAGAACTCCGAATACTCGCGCATTTTTCCGAAGACAAAAACCTTATCCGGGCTTTCAAGGAAGACGCCGATATCCACACCAGGACCGCCATGGAAATCTTTGATATGGCGGAGGAAATGGTCACTTCCGACGAGAGAAGAGTGGCTAAGACGGTAAACTTCGGAATAATTTACGGCATAACGCCCTTCGGGCTTTCAAGGCAGTTAAAGATACCCGCCGGGCAGGCGAAGAAGTACATAGACAGTTATTTCACAAAGTACCCGCAGGTAAAACAATTTATGGCGGATGCCGCCGAGAAGGCGAGAAAACTGGGCTACGCCGATACGCTGCTCGGCCGCCGCAGGTATATCCCCGATATCAACAGTAAAAACAAGACTATCGCGGAAGGCGCGGCCAGGGTTGCCATAAACATGCCGGTCCAGGGTTCGGCTTCTGATATAATAAAACTGGCGATGCTTCGGGTCGCGGAACGCCTGGCAAAGGAAAAGTTTGAAGGGAGAATGCTCCTGCAGGTGCACGACGAACTCGTATTTGAATGCCCGGCAGCGGAAGAAAAGCAGCTGACGGCGGCCGTTAAGCGCGAGATGGAAAATGTTGTCGCCCTTAAGGTGCCGCTTAAAGTTGACATTGAATCGGGAGACAACTGGGGTGAATAGAAAAGTCATTGCCATAACCGGCGGGACCGCGACAGGTAAGTCCACCGTCACCGGTATTTTTGAAAAGCTCAGCGGCTTCGTGATTTCCGCGGACGAAGTCGGACACGAGGTTATTAAGAAAGAAAAGCCGGCTTACCGGAAGATAATAAAAGCGTTCGGCAGGTCTTTTCTTGACGGGCACGGCGAAATAATCAGGCGGGAACTCGGGAAGGTCGTCTTCGGACGCGCGTCAAGGGTGAAGAAACTCAACGCAATAACACATCCCGAGATAATCAGGCATATAAAGAGAGAGATTAAAAAAGGCGCGAGGGGCAGGAAGTTCATTGTCCTTGAAGCGCCGCTTTTGTTTGAGGCGAAGCTGGAGAAACTTGCAGGCGCCGTTGTGACCGTCTACGCCTACAGGAGTAGCCAGCTAAAGCGGCTGGCAGCGAAAGGCTACAGCCGCGAAGACGCTGTCGCCCGGATAGAGGCGCAAATGCCCCTTCCGGAAAAGATGCTGAGGTCGAAATACGTGATATTCAACACGGGGGCAAAGAGGAAACTCCTGCCGCAAGTGAAGAGCATAATAAGAAGAGAACTAAAATAGGTTTGATTACACCGATGAACCCGAATGGTTTATCGGTGCCATCAACCTATATTGTCAGCAGTCTGTTCAACTCTTTCTTCAACTGTCCTGCATTCCTGAAATGCACCGCGTGAAGGCCGAGCAGTTCCGCGGCCTCCGCGAGTTCCGGAAAATCATCAACATATACGCATTCCTCTTTCTTCAGGCCCAATTTCTTTACGGCTTCCATATATATGCGGGGATGCGGTTTCATCACGCCGGTTTTGTAGGAAAGCACGGTGTGTTCAAAGAAACTCAGGAAAGGAAAGCGCTTTTTGCACCATTCATAGTGAAGTACATTTGTGTTAGAGAGCAGGCAGAACCGGAGTCCTTTCTTTTTCAGGGAAGCATAAAGTTCCGCTGTATCCTTTTTCAACGAAAAGATATCCGAGAAAACCCGCTTAAATTCAGCAAAAGGCATCTTTAACCCCGTGCTCCGGCGGATATGTTCATAAAGCGCTTTTGGAGTAAGCCTGCCCGTGTCAAACTTTGTATCCATCTTTGACATATAGATGAAATCGTACATTTCCTTTTCGGTCAGGGCGCTCTTTTGGGAAAGCA
>CAITPB010000261.1 GCA_903894145.1 Candidatus Firestoneibacteriota bacterium
CTGCTTAGCGAGGTTTTGGATATACTCCCAGATGTGATCCCTGGTTTGAGGGTCAAGACCCAGGGTAGGTTCGTCAAGGAAGAAAACTTTCGGAGCATGGAGCAGTCCGCGCGCTATCTCCAGCCGCCTTCTCATTCCTCCCGAGTATTTTTTGACAACATCGTGTTTTCTTTTCTGCAGGTCAACAAGCTCAAGGACTTTGTCTATCCGGGAGTCAATCTCCCGAAGCGGGAGATTATACATAAGGGCATGCAGTTTGAGATTCTCGTAGCCGGAAAGGAGAGTGTCTGAACTCGGGTCCTGAAATACCATGCCTATGGAGTTCCTGACAAGGCCCTGCTGCTTAACTACATCATATCCGTCAACGCCGGCAGTCCCGGAAGTAGGCTTAAGCAGCGTGGAGAGCATCATCAGGGTGGTGGTCTTTCCCGCGCCGTTCGGGCCAAGGAGGCCGAAGATTTCTCCCTCTTTCACGGAAAAGCTGATACCATCAACGGCGGTGAGTCCGCCGTATTTCTTGGTAAGATTTTCAATGCGAATGATATCCATTGAAGCATTATAACACAAAGAATCCGGGCAAAGCACCAACTCACTTTGTCCGGACTGTCCGGGAGAGACCCGCGTTCTCATCTTTTCCGCGGCATCCCCGAAGAATCTATTATATCCCGGGGACTGGCTAAACTTCCGTCAACTCCAAGACCGATACTTTACTGTTCTACCACAATAATTATAACACCAAAAAATACAACTGACAATCCCGAGTGGAAACGCGCGCGCGGCTTAATAATGATAGTGAATAATCAGGATAGCGGGTATTGCATTTTGGCCGGCTGCCGCTAAATCTCCGGCTGCTCTTCCATTCCTTCCTGGGGCGGCAGCTGCTGCGGCAGTGACTGGAAATTCGGGGCAATATTGTCAAATTTGGCGTACTGCTCAAGGAAGGCTATTTTTACTGTTCCGGTCGGGCCGTTCCTCTGTTTCCCGATGATAAGCTCCGTCAGAGCCCTCTTTTCCGGGTCTGACTCCTCTCTATTGTAATACGATTCCCTGTAGAGCAAGAGCACCGCGTCAGCATCCTGCTCGATAGAACCGGATTCCCTCAAGTGGGAAAGCTGAGGCCTCTTTTCAGATTTTTCCTGGCGCTCTGTTGTCCTTGCGAGCTGTGAAGCGACAATCACAGGGACATCCATTTCCTTGGCAAGCGATTTTAGGCTTCGTGATATCTGCGATATTTCCTGAACGCGGTTTTCGGTTTGCTTCACGCCTTCCATCATCTGGAGATAGTCGACAACCACCATTCCGATGCCTTTGTCCGCTTTGAGCCTTCTTGTCTTGGCCTTAATTTCCAGAGAATTTATTGTAGAGGAATCATCTATGTAGATAGGGGCTGAGGCAAGCCGGCTCGCCGCCTGGGTCAGTTTAGGCCAGTCTTCCGTGTAAAGCTTACCCGCTCTTAAGCGGTGCAAGTCAACCTTTGCTTCGGAACAGATCATCCTTAGGACTATCTGTTCCTTGGCCATTTCCAGCGAGAAGATTGCAACCGGAACCTGATGTTTTATGGCCGCGTTCTGCGCTATGGTAAGCATAAGGGAAGTCTTTCCCATTCCGGGACGGGCGCCGATAATTATCAGTTCTCCGCCGTGGAAACCTGTAGTCATCTCATCAAGTTTGTCAAACCCGGTGGAGATGCCGGTCACGAGGGTTTGGCGCTGGGAGAGCTCGTCGATCTTTGCCATCGTGGGATGGACAAGGTCTTTAAGGGCGATGAATCCCGGTTTTATCCTTTTTTCAGAGACGGAAAAAACAGAATGCTCAGCCTTATCAAGCAGCTCATCAACATTTGAGCCTTCCTGGTAGGCCTGGGTGACTATATTCGTTGCGACATTAATCAGGTCGCGCAGGGCGCCTTTCTCCCGGACTATGTTCGCGTAGTACTCTACATTGGCTGCGGTGGGGACAGCGTTCATCAGCTCTACAAGGTATTCGCTGCCGCCCACCGCTTCCAGTTGTGAACGCTTTTTAAGCTCTTCGGAAACGGTTATAATGTCAACCGCCTGGTTTGTTTCGAACAGAGCGACTATCACGCCGTAGATCTTCCTGTGGCTGTCTTTATAGAAAAGTTCCTCGCGGAGCATCTCTATTGCCCTGGTAATAGCTTCCTGCTCCATAAGCATGGCGCCTATTACC
>CAITPB010000262.1 GCA_903894145.1 Candidatus Firestoneibacteriota bacterium
ACTTAGGCCTTGATTGTGATACGCACATAACAAATCTCGATCTTCGATACTGAAGTGCTTATATTGCTTTTTCATAGACACTTAGGTTATCATAACCTCCTAAGTGTTGCACTTCCTTATTGAACTTGTGACTTTACAAACCTTATGAACTTTTAGACTTATTTCGAATTTTGACAGGAGAGCCAAATGATTATTGTTCTTAGAACCGATGCTACCGAAAAACAGATAACCCGCATACGCGCAAAGATTGCGGGCGCAGGTTTAACGCCGCACATTTCAAAGGGCGTGGAGCGGACCATTATGATGGTTGTAGGTGACGAGCGCGTGCTTGACCAGGCGGTAATGGAAACGATGCCGGGCGTGGACCGCGTGATGTCTGTTCTTCCGCCCTATAAGCTTGCGAGCAGGGATTTTGAACCTAAAGACACTGTCATAAAAGTCAGGGGAGTGTCCATCGGCGGGAAGCAACTCTGCGTAATGGCAGGCCCCTGTTCGGTTGAGAGCGAAAAGCAGTTGATTAGCGTTGCAAAAAAAGTCAAGAAAGCCGGCGCCAACATTCTCCGCGGAGGGGCGTTTAAACCCAGGACCTCTCCTTATGCGTTCCAGGGAATGGGGGAAGAAGGGTTAAAGATACTTTCTGCGGCAAGAGAGGCCACGGGACTCCCTATCGTTACGGAAGTTATGGACACCCGGACTATCGCGCTTATCTCAAAGTACGCCGACATCCTTCAAGTCGGCGCCCGCAACATGCAGAACTTTGAACTGTTAAAAGAGATTGGAGAATACAAGATACCGGTCCTGCTTAAGCGCGGGCTTTCAAGCACCATTAAAGAGTGGCTGATGTCTGCCGAATACATAATGTCGCGCGGCAACCACCAGGTAATTATGTGCGAAAGGGGCATCCGTACTTTTGAGGATTCCACCAGGAACACATTGGATCTCTCCGCTGTCTCTGTGATTAAGCACTTAAGTCACCTGCCTGTTATCGTGGATCCGTCCCACGGCACCGGAAAATGGCGCTGGGCAATACCGATGTCAAAGGCGGCTGTTGCAGGCGGGGCCGACGGCCTGATGCTGGAGGTGCACGAAAAGCCGGAAGAAGCCTTGTCTGACGGAGATCAGTCACTCTTGCCGGATAAATTTGCTAAACTGATAAAGGAATTGAAGCCGATAGCAAGGGCGGTGGGTAGATCTATATAACAACTATTCCCTCTCCCCTTTTTATAAGGGGAGAGACGGAGAGGGGTAAAATATATTGTTTCCCTTTTGGGAAGTTGGAAAGATTTTTTGACCCCCTCCTTGGTCCTCCCCCTAGATGAGGGGGAGGAAAGGATAATGAAATGACCTGTGAAAATTGCGGTGAAAATGACGCTTCCGTCCACTATCAGCAGGTAGTGAACGGCAAGATGTCCGAGATGCATCTGTGCGGAAAATGCGCGAGTGAAAAAGGCATGGTTTCATTCAGCGCTTCAAACCAGTCTCCTTTCGGGAATCTGATAGCCGGTTTTATGGATGAAGAGGAGTCGGGTTCTGGGACAGGCAAGGGAAGGAAGCTAAAACTTAAATGCAAATGCGGATGGACAAGCGAAAACCTGAAGAAGACGGGATATCTCGGCTGCCCGATGTGCTATAAGACTTTCAGCAAGGCGCTCTCTCCGCTGCTGCGCAGAATTCACGGAAACAACAAGCACATAGGCAAAAAGCCATCCAAGGTAACCTTTAACGAACACATAATAATTGACCGGTCTTTTCCGGAAGAGGTTCAACGGGAACCGCAGGCACAGAACCTTCCTGGCAAACTGGACGAGCTGTTGAGTTTGAAAGCGCAGCTTGAAGCGGCAGTTAAGGAAGAGCGTTACGAGGACGCGGCGCAGTTTAGGGATAGGATAAAGGGTATAGAAATAGAAGGTAAATAAAAAAAAGTTTATAAGGTTTGTAAAGTTAATAAGGTTCATAAGGTTTGTAATGTAAGAGCAAAACAGGTTTTACTTTGTGAACGTTATTCTGCTATGCCAGACGAAGTCTGGCATGAAAGATATCTTTCCTTACAGAACAAGACGCACGAAGTGCGGCTTAAACTGCTATGCCAGACGAAGTCTG
>CAITPB010000263.1 GCA_903894145.1 Candidatus Firestoneibacteriota bacterium
AAGGGAGGCAACCAGGCGCTTGATCTCGCGGGCGTTATGGAAGAATTGAAAAAGTCAGCGCCCTATGACGTCTGCGTGCTTTCAAACTCAATGCTCTCGGCGCTGGCGCCGGAGATAAAAAGGGAATTAAAGGCGCCTGTAATCTGCCAGCTGATGGGGGAAGAGGCCTTTATCTCGCTGCTCGGCGAGCCTTACAGGACCGGCTCAATAGAAGCCTTGAGGAAAAATGTGCTTGCCGTGGACGCTTTTATTTCCCACTCCGGTGAATACTCGAAGATAATGTCTGATTTCCTGGGGCGTAAAGCCGAAGATATTATTGCTGTTAATCCCTCTGTTAATTCCGCGCTTTATGAAGGCATAAAGAGGAGGAAAACCCCCTTTACCGTCGGGTTTCTCTCCAAACTGAACAAGGCAAAGGGTTTTGACGAGCTTCTCAGCGCCTTTATCATCCTGGTAAAAGAGCATAAGGCGGACGCGAAGCTTCTGGCGGGGGGAGAGATACTGGACGGCGAATCAAAGGCGTACTTTGAAGCGGTCCGGAGAAAAGCCAAAGCGGCGGGAATTGAGGACAGGTTTAAATATCTCGGCCGCCTTGAGTTTGCCGCTAAAAAAGAATTCTTCGCGGGGTGCTCCGTCTTCTCCGTCCCGAGTTTATTCCCCGAATCAAAAGGCATTGCCGCTCTTGAAGCCCTTGCCGCGGGAATCCCGGTCGCGCTTCCCGGCCACGGCGCGTACAGCGATATAGTCAAAAACACCGGAGGCGGGCTGCTCTACAAGCCGGGGGACATCAGGGGCCTTTCCGCAATTCTTAAGAAGTTCAACGATGAACCCGCGCTTGCCGATTCTTTGGGCGAAGCCGGAAGGGAAAGCGTAAAGAGCCGATACAGCGTTAAGAAGATGACGGAAATGAATATCGAGGTTTACAGGAAAGTGCAAATATGATGCTCAGAAGTTCAGATGCGCAGATGCGCAGAAGGATGTAGCCCCTATATTTATTAGTGCTTGCCTTTTTGGTCTGCCGCTTTTGCGCCTCCGCGCATCCGCTCCTCTGCCATCTGCCCGCCGCTCCGTGGATTACTAATTAAGAACTCATGGATTATGGAGTGCGCCGACCGTGTCGGCGCGCCAGGCGAATCGACGTGGTCGATTCACTCCATAAGCTTAAGCAGGTTTACTAAATCCGTCTTAGACGAGTTTTTCTTTTTGCCTTACTTCTTGTTTTATTGCTTTTTGTTTAGAATTTAGTGTTTAGTATTTGCCTTTTTGCTCTACAGCTCTTGCGCCTCCGCTGTTAAAACTGAGGCTCAGAGGATTGGATGTTCAGAAGCTCGGACGTTGGATGCGATATAGGGGCTACATCCTTCTGACCATCCAACCCTCTAACCTTCCAACCTTCTTGCTAAAACGTTCCCTCAAAGCTCCCAATCTGCATATTTGACACTAAAAAATCCTTTCCCATCGTCTTGTATTTGTCCGCGTAGTTTAGCGGAGTGAATTTCAACGGAGATTTCTTCTCCTGCTTTATCACCACTTTCACACAGTTGTCCTTGAGGAGCCCTTCCGCGGTTTTTTTTGAGACCATCAAACCTTTTCCCCGCCTGATTACCGTGCCGTCTTTGGTTATCAGAAGTTTAAACGGGCCCTTGTAAAATATTCCCTGCTCCGGTTTTTCTGCTTTGCCGGTCACGCCCTTTGATAGTTCCGCCGCCTTGTCTTCGGCTGTGGTGCAGAGGAAGGGAGCCTTCTCGTTCTTTGCCGCAAGCGCCGGGTCCTGCCCGGTCACACCGGCAAAATTTCTGTAAAGGCTTGTGGAATAGATAATGGCGGTCTTTTCGCAAATTCTGGTGGATTTATAAAGCAAATGGTCCGCGTCATCCAGCGCGGCAACCGCAAAATTCAGTTTTGGAGTGGCGCTTCTTCCGGTTTCGTAGCAATCGCCTTCTTTTCCCTTGTAGGCGATGATAGAGGCGTTGTTGGCTGAAACATCAACGGTCATTCCTATAAAACCCGCGCCCTCAAGCTTAAAGAGCACGCCCGAAAGGTAGATAAAAGGGGTGTTGACCATCACCATGCCGCGCGCGGGAAGCCGGCTGTAAGCCTTCTCTATTTCGGAGACGGTGGGCTTATTTAGGGTTATCTTTACCTTCTCAAAATCCTCCGCCGTGTACTTTTCGGGCGCCGGGGAGCAGCCTCCCAGAATCATAAGCAGGCCCGCGGCAACGGCAGTCATTAACAGTTTCTTCATCTTCATCCTCCGACCACGCTGTAGGCGTAGAGAAAATTATCATGGCGAATATAGAGCACGCCGTTTGAAATTACCGGATAGGCCCAGAAGCTGCCCTTGCCTTCCTTCGGCAGGGTGAAATGGCTTGCCGCTTTGTGTTCTTTAGTGTCAACCGGAACCAACGCCAATTTTCCGTTCTCGCTCAAGGTGTAGAGCATCCCGTCAGCCAAAAGCACCGAACCTTTGCCGACGCCCCTTTCAACATAATTTAGCGCGCCGGTCTTAATGTCTACGCACCACCAGCCCGCCGCCCGGTCGCCCGCGCCGTAAATGCAGCCATTCGCTTCCACGATGCCGCCGTGATGGTTGTCAAAGGTCGAGTCCCAAACCTTCACCGCCGAGCCGGCTTTGGGATCGACTTTATAGCATTCGGTTCCCCTGCTGTAGCCGCTTGAGACAACGACCAAATCCTCATAAACGAGCGGCACCGCGGCGTTTACCGTGGGCTTGGTCTCGTGCTTGAAAGACCAGAGGAGTTTCCCGTTCTCAAGATCTACACCGACGGCGTTGTTTCCGGTGAAAGCAACAACCTGCCTGATTCCCGCAATGGTCGCGATTGTCGCGGAAGAGTAGCTTGGAATATCTTTTAGCCCGGTGCAAGCCCAGATTTGGGCTCCTGTCTTTTTGTCCAGTGCCACGATAACGCCGAGCGCCCCGCCCGGCTCGCAGATGACTTTGTTGTCCGCCACAATGACGCTCTCGGAATATCCCCATTTGCCAATCTTACCGTCGTAGGTGTCTTCCACATTGACTGACCAGACAGGAGACCCGTCAGAAACTTTATAGGCGGAGACGACGCCGACCGCGTTCATATGATAGACAATCCCGTCGCTTACGGTCGGAGTGGATCGCGAGCCTTCCCAGCTTGAACTCCAGGCCTGGCTGTTTTTGGCCTCCCATTTCTTGTTGCCATTGATATCGAGCGCGATAACTTTGCAGTAGGACCCGAAATCGCCGGCCGTGTATATCATTCCGTCTTTCACCGAGACCGAAGAAAAGCCGTTGCCGCAATCCTCGAATTTCCATTTAAGTTTCAGTCCTTCTTTTGGCCATTTGGAAAGTAAACCGGTCTCTTTGCATTTGTTGTCCAGGTCAGGGCCCCGAAAATTTGGCCAGTCTCCGGAAAAAAGCAGGGTTGAGAAGGATAAGGCGAGGATGAAGATTGCGGCTTTTTTCATAAGGTATCCTTTGGTGACTGTTATTCTATACTGACGAATGATTGCACGGATTAGAAAAACAGATTACGCAGATTAAATCAAGCTCCAATCCGCGTAATCGCACTTCCTGAATCTGCGGAATCACATATAAAAAAATCTTTCAGGTTTTCATGCCGCAGTATTTTACTTTTTCACGGAATAAGCAAAAAGGTTGCCGCCGTGCCTTACATAGAGCACGCCGTTTATT
>CAITPB010000264.1 GCA_903894145.1 Candidatus Firestoneibacteriota bacterium
GCAATTAGCAATCGCATTTATGGTGGCTGTAGCTCAGTTGGTTAGAGTGTCAGATTGTGGATCTGAATGTCGCGGGTTCAAATCCCGTCAGCCACCCCAAGTTTTTTTGCCTTCGGCAAAAAAACAGAGCAATTGAGCAATAGAAATTAGAAAATAGAAAGGCTCAATTGCGGTCAAATCTCCATTTTCTATTATCAAACAGAGCGCTTTTTATGTGATGTGAAGTGTGCTTGTGTTTTTGAAAATGCGGTGCTAAAGAATTTAGTTTGCCTTCGGCAAAAAAACAGAGCAATTGAGCAATAGAAATTAGAAAACAGGAAGGCTCAATCGCGGTGTACTTTCGTTTCTCTATTTCCAAACCGGTTATTATGAGGTAATCCAATGAATTGCAATAATTGCGGCGCTATTAATCCCACCGGCTCAAAATTCTGCGGCGCCTGCGGAAGTGAAATAGTGGTTCTGCAGTACTTAGAGATAAAGCCAGTTTTAGCCAGGGCGGCTTTTGCTTCAAGGGCTCTGGCGTTTCTGACAGACATTATTATTTTGCTGATTGCCGACATTCTTCTGAATTATTGCCTGTACGGAATTCCCGGAAATAATTTCATCACGTTCTTCATGCTTTTTATAATATATTTTTGGTACTTTACGGCTTCAAGCGGCCAGACAATTGGCAAGTCGCTTCTTGGAATAAAAGTCACGGGTATATCCGGTTCAAGAGCGGGCGCCGGAGTTGCTCTTGCGCGGGCGTTCTCTTACTGGATAAGCGCCCTGCCTTTATTTGCCGGGTTTCTGGCGGCGCTTGGAAAAAACAAGCCGGCCTTTCATGATAGAATCACAGGAACAATTGTTGTACAGTCCTGAATATATGATTCGTCCTCATTGTCTGCAATTACAATATTTTACAGGTAGAACGGCCGTCGTTTATTTGCTATAATACCAAAACCGTGCGGAAGTGGCGGAGCTGGCAGACGCGCTAGATTCAGGTTCTAGTTCCTTCACGGGAGTGGGGGTTCAAATCCCCCCTTCCGCACCAAAAAATATGATAACCAACGAAGAATCTTTCCTAAAGTACCTTTCCACAAAAAAGACGCCCGTTGATATTCACGCGCTGCGCCGGCATTTCGACATCAAAAAATCCGACCGCAGCAGATTTAAAAAATTTCTTGATACTCTTATAAAAGAGGGTTCCGTAATACGCCTGCAGGATGATCTCTTCGGCCTTCCCGCCAAAATGAACCTCGTTACCGGTAAAATGCTCGGCAATACCGCGGGTTTCGGTTTTGTACGCCAGGAAGACAAGGAAGACGAAGATATCTACGTGCACGGCAATAATATGAACGGCGCTATGCACGGCGACAAGGTTATTGTGAGAATGTCCCGCGGGCATAGAGGCAACGAAGGCGATGTAGTGAGGGTGCTTGAACACGCCAACGCGGCAATTGTAGGCACCTTCGAAGAAGACAAGTTCTTCGGTTTTGTTGTGCCTGATGAGAAGAAGATCTGGCATCATATCTATATCCCTAAAGAATTGTCAATGGGCGTAAAAGGCGGGCAGAAGGTGGTAGTAGAAATAACCGAATGGCCTGGCAAAGGAAGAAATCCGGAAGGCAGGATTACGGAAATCCTAGGCTACAAGAACGATCCGGAAGTTGATGTGAAGGCGGTAATCAGGCAGTACGGCCTGCCTGAAATATTCTCTTCCTCGGCCCTGGAACAGGCGGAAGAGTCCGCTGTTCCGATTCCTGAAGAAGAATACAGGGAAAGAGAGGACCTCCGCAAAGAAACAATTTTCACCATAGACGGCGAAGACGCGAAGGATTTTGACGACGCGGTCTCCGTGCAAATGAAGAATAACGGCGAGTACGAACTCGGCGTGCACATAGCAGATGTTTCGCATTACGTTAAGGAAGGTACTGCGCTTGATAAAGAGGCTTTTATACGCGGCAACAGCGTTTATCTTCCCGGAACAGTTATTCCGATGCTTCCGGAGGCGCTTAGCAACGAAATGTGCAGCTTGAAGCCGGATGTAGACAGGCTTGCAGTCTCTGTCTCGATGCGCATCGGCATTGACGGTTCGGTAAAATCTCATAGAATCTTTAGGAGCGTCATCAAGTCTAAACGCAGGATGACTTATACCAAGGTTTCTGCGATTGTCGAAGCGAAAGACCCTGCTCTTCGTACGGAGTACAAAGATATCTCGCGCGACCTTGATATGATGCTGGTCCTCGCGAAGCTCCTGAATGACAGGCGCTATGCCGACGGGAGCATTGATTTTAATTTTCCTGAATCAAAAGTCGTTGTTGACGAAAAAGATGTGCCGCTCCGGGTTATAAGAGTTGAGCGGAACTGGGCTCACAGGCTTATAGAAGAGTTCATGCTTCTTACGAACGAAGTGGTCTCTTTGCATATTTTTAGAAAAGGGATGAAAAATATTTACAGGATCCACGAAGTCCCGGAGTTTGAGGATATCACGGAGCTGGCTGGATTTGTAAACAAGCTCGGCTACGCGTTCAAGCCGCCTGAGGATTTGCCGCCAAAAGTCATTCAGGCCCTGCTCGCAAAGGTCAAAGGCACACCCGAGGAAGCTATAGTAAACAAACTGGCTTTGCGCTCTCTTAAACTGGCTGTTTATTCAACGGAAGCCAAAGGGCACTTCGCGCTCGCGAAGAAGTTCTACTCGCATTTCACATCTCCGATCCGCCGCTATCCCGACCTGGCGGTCCACCGGCTGATAAAGAACGCCATAAATAAAGAGAAAGTAGATGTTAACCGCCTGGTAAACATTGCCAAGCATTGTTCCGAGACGGAAAGGAAAGCTGAGAGAGCAGAGGAAGATGTTGTTAAGATAAAAAAGATTCAACTGATTCGGAATTTCCCGCCGAAAGCTTACGCAGGAGTCATAAGCGGCGTGCAGGGTTACGGCATGTTCGTGGAGATAAATGATTTTATGCTGGAAGGCCTCGTTCATATCAGTTCCTTAGGCGATGATTATTACTCGTTTGACGAGAAGAACTGGTGCCTCGTAGGCAGGAACAAAAAGAAGAAATACAGGCTCGGCGATACTGTTAAAGTGAAAGTAATCAAAGCCGACCTCGATAAACGCCAGCTGGACCTCGCCCTTGTTTGATGAATATCGGTTTTGCTCTTTAATCTGTGTAATCAAACAGCATTTTTCTGCCGCCGTTTCTTTAATGGCAAACCCGGCGCCGTTCTGGTATAATTCTTAACCTGTGAAAAACCTTGGAAAAATAATAAGCGTCTCGCTTTTTGCCCTGTCACTGGCAATGTTCGGCATTTTAACGATAAATCGGCACGCAGAGAGCGCGGATGAACAGCAGGAATTGACCGGGACCAAAACGCCCGCAGGCGCGGTAATCGACGCCCCCGCGCAGCCGTCAGCTGCTCCGGTGGCAAAGAAAGAAGGGGAGCCTCCGTCCGGACTGCCCGGCAAAGAGGGAAAGAATCCCTTTAGGGTTGTCAGCACAAAACCGTCTCAAAATATTAAAGACCATTCGCCGCTTGAGAAAAGCGTGGTGATTAATTTCAGCGAGCCGCTTGACCGGGAAAGTTTTGAGGGTGCGGTGAGCGCGAGTCTTGCCTCAAAATTTAACGTTGTTATAGGCGAGGATAAGAGCACTCAGGCTGTGATAACTTTCCTTGGAGCAATACCTGCCTCGGCGGATGTTTCCATGATCGTGGCAAAATCCGTAAAGAACCGGAGCGGGGCTGAACTTGGATCCAGTTTTACGCTGCATTTCAAGACATCTCCCTTCAAGGTTGCGGCAAGCTGGCCCAAGGACGGGGAAAGAAATGTTTTGCCGAAAGCGTATCCCTACATTTTCTTCAACGCGGCTGCTGACAAGCCCTCCGCCGAGAAGGCCATAAAAATCAATCCGGAGTTGAAGTTTGAACCGGTCTGGCGCGAAGACACTAACGGGGTTCCCTACTGCGTCCTCAAGCACGCTGAACCGTTCAAACCGAACACAAAATATGTATTAAGCGTTGATAATACGGCGCTTGATTTGTGGGGTAAAGCATTGAACGCTACGTTTACCGCGGTGTTTACCACGGAAGACGCTCAGTAATCCGGCAAAATGTTAATGGAAAGTAACCGGCGGTTGTAATATAATCGCATGAAATCAATTACAAGGGGAGTTTGCCAAAAGATGAACTTTCAGGAGATAATCTTCAAACTTAACAAGTTCTGGTCGGATTACGGATGCGTAATAGTGCAGCCATATGATCTGGAGAAAGGCGCAGGCACGTCGAATCCGGCCACATTTTTCAGAGTTCTGGGAAAACAGCCGGCTAAATTTGCTTATGTTGAGCCTTCCAGAAGGCCGACGGACGGCAGGTACGGCGAGAACCCGAACCGCCTCCAGAAATTCTACCAGTACCAGGTAATCGTAAAACCGTCTCCCGCGGACATACAGGACATCTATATCAAAAGCCTCGCGGAGCTAGGAATTATACAGAAAGAACATGACATCCGGTTCCTTGAAGATGACTGGGAATCGCCGACGCTCGGAGCCTGGGGCTTGGGCTGGGAAGTCCGGCTCGATGGTCTCGAGATTACACAGTTTACCTATTTCCAGCAGATGGGCGGCGTTGACCTCTCGCCGATGACCTGCGAGATAACCTACGGTCTTGAAAGAATTGCGATGTTCATCCAGAAGAAGAACAGCATCTATGACATTGACTGGGTGAAGGGCGTGAAATACGGCGACATTCATTTCAGGGATGAAGTCGAGTTCTCGAACCATAACTTCAAGCACGCCAATGTGGAAATGCTTCTTAACCTGTTCAACATGTACGAGAAAGAGGCGAACGAACTGGTGAAAGTTAATCTTCCGCTCGCGGCCTATGACTATGTGCTAAAATGTTCTCATACATTCAACCTCCTGGACGCCAGGGGAGCCATAAGCGTAACAGAGAGGGTGAATTATATCGGGCGGGTCAGGAATATTGCGAGAAAGTGCGCGGTAGCGTATGCGAATAGTATAGAAGTAAAGGAAGAGAAGAGTTAATAAGGCGTTCATAACTTTAAGCGAAACAAAAAACGGAGCGATAATGAAAGACCTGTTAGTTGAAATTGGTGTTGAGGAGATTCCTGCGGGGCAGCTGAAAGGCGCCTCGGAGCAATTTGCTGCGGGTATAAGAAAGTCGCTTGATGACGCAAGGATAGAAAGCGGTTCTGTTGAAATATTTGCCACCCCGAGAAGGATTGGAGTCCTCTTCAAGTCCGTCTCCGAGGCACAGAAGGAAGCCGCGGCCGAAGTCATGGGCCCTCCGAAACGCATCGCTTATGACGCGGACGGAAATCCGACCCAGGCGGCGCTTGGGTTCGCGAAGACGAACGGAGTTGAAATCTCGGAAGTGAAAATAAAAACCCTCCCGAAAGGAGAGTATCTCTGTGTTATGAAGGTTGAAAAAGGCAGGAAGACTGAAGAGCTGCTCCCTGAAATCATCGCAAGACAGATTGCCGCGATTAACTGGGCAAAGACTATGAAATGGTCAGGCGATTCAAGATTTGTCCGCCCTGTACGCTCGCTTGTCTGTCTCTTTGGGGAAAATGTCCTTAAGGTCGAGTACTCTGATGTTATTTCTTCCAACCAGGTTTTTGGGCACAGGATTCTTAGCCCCAACCCTGAAGCGGTTTCCTGTCCGGCGAAATACAAAGACCTCCTGAAGAAGCTCTCGGTAACGGCGTCTTTTGAGGAAAGGAAAGAGCAGGTGCTTGAGGAAGTAAAGCAGGCGCTGGCAGGCGTTCCGGGAAGAGCTCTCCTTGACGAGGACCTGGTTGAAGAGATAACAAACCTTGTTGAGTTTCCTTCCGGAATACTCGGCACCTTCGACAAGAAATACCTTGAACTGCCAGGCGAGCTGCTGATTGAAGTCATGAAAAAGAATCAGAAGTATTTCCCGGTTCTTGACTCCTCAGGGCGGCTGCTGCCGTATTTTGTCTGCATAAGAAACGGTTCAAAAACGCATAACGAGATAGTTAAAGAGGGCAACGAAAGAGTGCTGCGGGCCAGGTTTGAGGACGCTGCTTTCTTCTTCAACGAAGATAAAAAAACCCGCCTTGGAGACAGAGTTGAAAAACTTAAGAATGTGGTTTTCCAGGTAGAACTTGGAAGCCTCTACGAAAAGATTGAACGTATTAAGTCTCTCTACGGAAAGACCGCGGCCTCATTTCCTGGTTCAGAGGCATTAAAGGTAAACAGGGCGCTTGAACTCTGCAAAACTGACCTGGTGACCGATATGATACGGGAATTCCCCGAGCTTCAGGGCATCATGGGCAGGGAATATGCCAAAGTTGACGGCGAGGACCCTGAAGTGGCCTCTGCTATAGCGGAACACTATCTGCCGAAATTCGCCGGGGACGCTCTCCCTCAAACGGTTACCGGCAGGGTACTAAGCATTTTAGACCGCGTCGATACCATAAGCGGGTGTTTTGCAATAGGGCTGGTGCCGACCGGCTCCCAGGATCCTTATGGGCTCAGAAGGAGCACGCTCGGCGTCATTAACCAAATACTAAAATTTAACCTGGATCTTTCCTTGAAAGCGCTTGTACGCTGCTCGCTGGGGACCTACGGAGCGAAGGTCAAAGGAGACGCAGGGAAGATTCAAAACGATATACTGGAGTTCTTCAAAGGGAGAATGGATGTGATATTGCGCGAGAAAGGCCTGCGATATGACCTTGTGAACGCTGTTTTGGCTGTAGACTGCAGCAATATCGCGGAAGCTTTTAAGCGCGCCGAAGTTCTGAACGGCCTGGCAAAGGCTGACGGTTTCAACAGCACTATGGTCACTTTCTCGCGGGTCATAAACATCATACCCAAAGAAGGCAAACTTCCGGCTGTACGTCCTGAACTTTTCAAAGACGCTTCGGAGAAGGCGCTTTCTGAATCGGCCAAGGGAATCGAAGCAGAATTTGACGCGCTGCTCTCGGCTCAGAAGTTCAACGAAGCTTTTCAACTTCTTAACGGACTTACCGGCAAGATTGACGGATTTTTTACGGGGGTAATGGTAATGGATAAAGACCCCGAGATAAAAGAGAACCGCCTCGCGCTTCTCGCTTTCATCAGGGCGATGTTTCTCAAGTTCGGCGATTTTTCAAAAATCAACACTAAGTAGCTGCGGGAGTGTGCTATACTTAACCGATGAAAATTCAATTTGACCACCCATACGTAAAGCTTGCAACGCTGAAAGCGGTGGAGCGTTACGGAACCACGACAAATATCGAGGCCAATGAGCAGCTCCTGAAGAAGTTCGGCAAGACCATCTGGAGAAAAAAGCAGATAGAAGCCATCCATAAGGCGTTCGGCGTTAATTTCGATAAGAACGACATAACGATGAACCTTGCGGCGGCCCTTGCGGCTCTCGAAATACTTAAAAAGGAAAAATAACCTCAGATGAAACTAGTGATCTTTGATGTTGATAACACCCTTACCAATACAGGCAGGGCCGATCAGGATTGCTTCCTCCAGGCAGTAAACTATGTTTTCAACATAAAAGACATAGATACTGACTGGTCCCACTACAAGAATGTCACCGCAATATCAATTCTGGATCAGATACTCCGCGCTAAGACCGGGAAAGTGCCCAGGAAGAGGGAAATTTCGGATATGCGCGACGCGTTCCTGTCAAACCTGAAAGAAAGATCAAAGAAACGGCCGGGAGAGTTCTCCGAAGTGCCCGGCGCCTCGAATATGATGACGGAACTTCTCAGGAAGAGCGAATTTGCCTCTGCAATAGCTACCGGAAGTTTTGCGGACGGCGCGGCTTTCAAACTTGAATTCGCGAAAATACCTTACAAGAAATATTGTATCGCTTCGGGCGCGGAATGTTTTACAAGGGAAGAGCTGATAGACATCGCGGTTACAAAAGCGAAGTCTGTTTACGGCGTCTCAAACTTCAACGCCGTCATCAGCGTCGGCGACGGAATCTGGGATCTGAAAACTGCCTCAAACATCGGCATGCCTTTCATCGGAGTCGGAAACAAGCAGGTGCTTGAACAGAAAGGGGTGAAGTACTGGGTCAACGATTACCGCGACCTTCCGGGTTTCTTTAATATGCTGTCGGGCGCGGTTTAAGAACCGGGTTTCTTCTGCATTACCAGCAGATCTATTCTTGTGTTCCAGCCAGCCTTTTTCCAAAATTCTAATCCGTTTGTATTTGTTTTATAGACGAAGATATTGCATTTTGGTATTCCCAGCGCCTGTAAACCGGAAAGGCAGGCTTTAACCAGGCTTGTTCCGAGATGCATGCCTCTATGCGCCGGGGCCACCGCGAGATGATGAAGGTAGCCTCTTCTGCCGTCATGCCCGCACAGCACCGCGCCTATTATTTTTTTGTCCGCCACGGCCACAAATGAAAGGCCGGGGTTTCTTTTTAGATAGGAGTTAATATCTTTCTTGCTGTCGCCATCTCCGGTTCCGATTCCCTCGGAATTGCGCCAGAGCGAGAGAACCTGTGAATGGTCTTTGATGGTCATTTTTCTGACTCGCATGCGGCAATCCTCATTCATTTGGAAGTGTCATTGTGATATTATACATTATTGAGACAGTAATGACAATTGAGGCATTGCGGCGAGACTCAATGTGATGAGAGAAGTGCCCGTGCTTGTACAGGACGACCTGCATAAGCCATTCTTCAAGGCATATTCTTTTAACGAAGAAGCATAGCCCGGCGTAAATACCGGAGGAAATTATTTAAAGAAAGTGGAGATAAACACTAAATACCAAACCAAAGATACACGGAGCCGCTAAAGTGCCGCAAACGGAAAAAAACATAAGAAAAGGGAAGCTGTATGGCGTTATTGCGGCCTTAACGTGGGTCACTATATGGCCCCTTTCGAAGATAATAACCAGAGATTACCCTTCAATAGATCCGTTTTTCATAGCGTTCGTCAGGTTTTTTTCCGCGGCCCTCGCGGTATTCTGTATCTTTCTGATAAAGAGAGATAAAGCCTTCCTTGCAACAGTAAAAAACCATTGGCGCCTTGCCCTGCTTCTCGGTTTTTTTGGCATTTTTGGCATGGGTTCTCTCGTATTCTTCTCCATTAAATTTACAAGTTCGGTCAATTCCGCCCTGCTGATGAATTCTAACGCCATGTTCATAATAGTATTCTCTGTCTTCATAGGGGAGAAGATTACGCCGGCCAAAGGAATCGGCGCGCTGCTCGGGGCTTTCGGCTGTTACCTGATAATTAATAATGGTTTTGGCCTCAAGCTGTTTTCCAGCGCAACCTTGAAAGGGGACCTGCTCGCGCTGGGAGCCGCGGTTTGCTGGGCAATCTATACGGTTGTCGGCAAGGCAAGGGTAAAGAACGTGAATCCCGCGCACATTTCCGCTTTGAACTTCTTCTTTGGCTCTCTGATGATCCTGGCGCTTACCTTTATTCTGGGAATACCCGCGACGGGCATCTTTCAGCCGGTGCCATTCTTAACGCTTCTTTACATAGGCCTGATACCCACGGCTTTTGGTTTTACTATTTGGTATTACGCGCTGGAGCATGTTGAAGCCGGCACGCTCGGGCTTTATCAATTCCTCGTGCCGCTTTTAACAACCATTATTGGAGTCATATTCCTCAAAGAAACTTTCACTGTCTTTACGTTTTTCGGAATGGTTGCAATACTTGGGGGAATTATTCTTACCGGAATTGTCGGCGGTGAAAAGCCTGCCGGTGATTAGCGTTTCCTTGCAAAAAAACAGCACTTTGCTTAATGAAAAGGCCCCGGTCTCCCGGGGCCTTCCTGTTTACGTTACAAACGTTAAGAACGTTATAAACGTTCCAGATTACTCGTGGTGTTTAATCTCCGAAGCCGTTATCCCGCTCTTCGCCCCTGCTATGATTCCCTTGCCTTTGCAGCCGAAGTAGCTGATGTATTCCCTTACTCTGTCTTTCACAGCGTTCTTGCCCGGGAGGAGGATCTTTCTCATATCTTTTTCCGCCGGGTTCTTGTTATAGGTCGCGCCGACTGCTTCCACGAAGGAAACTGAAAGCTGGGTAGCAACATTGATCTTGCAGAGTCCGTTCGCGATGCCTTCGATTATGGATTTCGGGTCAACGCCTGAAGAGCCGTGAAGCACCAGGGGTATATTTACGACCTCGCGGATTCTCTTAAGCCTCGGTATGTCAAGCTTCGCGGTCCTGTCCTTCATTGCATGGACTGAGCCGATCGCGACTGCGAGGGAGTCTATCTTGGTGAGCTCAATAAACTTTACCGCTTCATCCGGCTGGGTCATGGCTTTCTCTACCTGCTCAGGGGAGACTTTGTCGGCTGACTGGAGCACTTTGCCGAGTTCCGCTTCTACAGGGATACCGCATGCGTGGGACATTTCCGTGATCTTAGCCGTCATCTTTACATTCTCTTCGAAAGAGAGTGCCGAGCCGTCGAACATAAGCGAGGTGAAGCCGGCCCTTAAACACCTTACATTCTGGAGATAGTCCGTGCCGTGGTCAAGGTGAAGGATTACCGGAACAGAAGCAAGTTCCGCGGCCGCTTTAACTATGGCGGTCGACATTTCAAGCCCGGCGTACTTAATCGCGCCCTGGCTGACCTGGATGATTACAGGCGCTTTTTCTTCTTCCGCTGTCTCTATGATAGCTTCCACGAACTCCATATTGTTCGCGTTAAACGCGCCGATGGCGAATTTCTCCGCCTGCGCTTTGAGCAACCATTCCTTACTGTTTACTAACGGCATACTTGCCTCCTGAAAAAGAATTTAGATACCTTTGTTTGGCCAAAAAAAAGCCCCCTTACGGAGGCTTTAGTTCGCTGTTTGAGGAACAGAAAAGTTAAGCCTACGCCCAGACCTTCATCGTGACATCCTTAAAGGTAGCCACTTTGGAGGGGTAAACATCAACTATGACGTCTTCGGGTTTAAACCAGAGTTTTATCTCGCGTTCCGCGTCTGTTTCGTCGGAGGAAGCGTGAATGACATTTTCGTAAACGCCTTTAGTGGTGATTCTGCCGTAGGCGCCTCTGATTGATACCGGGTCGGCTTCTTCAGGATTGGTCGCTCCCGCAATTTCTCTGACTTTCTTGATGGCATCTTTGCCCCAATAGACCATTGCGAGCACTTTATGCCTGTCGTGATATTCGCCGAGGAGGTATTTGATAACATCATCGAAGAAAGGTTTATCTTTGAGATGCCGGTAGTGTTCCGCGGCGAGCTCCCTGTTGACCTTAACCACTTTCGCGGCTATGATCTCAAGTTTTGTTTCTGAAAGCCTGGTGAGGATGTTCCCGGTCAGGGATTTCTTCAGTCCGTCGGGTTTAACTATTACAAGGGTTGATTGGCTCATAGGTTAATCTTATAACATACGGCTTTTCCTAAGTCAACGGGAAATCTGCCGAAGAGGCAACCCAATATTTTTGGTTGACTTTAGCGCCGGGAAGTAATACTTTTGTTATATAGCAAAACGGAGGTTGTTTATGAATATTGTCCACGTTGCCGGTGAGAATAAAGGTAAGGTGATGATTTACGCTCTTTCCACCTGTATCTGGTGCCGCAAGACTAAACAGCTTCTGAAGGACAAGAAAGTCGCTTTTGATTACTGTGATGTGGATCTTGAAGAGGGCGCTGAGAAAGAGGCCGCGCAGAAAGCAATAAAGAAATGGAATCCCTCGGTATCTTTTCCCACACTTGTTATTGATAATCATGACGCCGTGCTTGGCTACCAACCTGACGAAATACAGGAGAAGCTGGGGCTATGACAGAAGAAGAGAAGGCTCTTGAGGCTGAAGCAGGCAGAGTTTATACGAAAATAAAGAAAGACGCTGAAGCAAACGGCTATCATTTGAACCCTGATGCGCAGTTTGCAGGGGACCTTGTACGCGGTTTGCTCATTAATGAAAAGAGGTATGGCTACGCTGCCTGTCCGTGCAGGCTTGCTTCAGGCGTCAAGAAGGAAGATCTCGACATCATTTGTCCCTGTGATTACAGGGATGCGGATCTGGCAGCGCACGAAGCCTGTTATTGCGCGCTTTATGTGTCCGGCGGAATAAGCGCCGGCAAGGGAACGGCGAAAGCAATTCCTGACAGAAGGCCTCCCAAAGAAGCTCGCGCCGGGGTAAAGACAAAACCGGTTTTGGACAGGCAGTTGCCATCAATGCCGATTTGGCGCTGCAAAGTGTGCGGCTACCTTTGCGCCAGAGAACAACCGCCGGAAATATGCCCGATATGTAAAGCCGGAAAAGAACGGTTTGAGGTTTTTGCCTGATTATGAATATATCTGATTTCTGCGTTGATTGTTGGTGCTGCAAGAAAGCCCGCGAGAAGCGGGGAAGTTTCTGGTATGGCTTTGTGAAATTTATATATCATTCCCTCTGGTGTCCTTACTGCAAGGCTTA
>CAITPB010000265.1 GCA_903894145.1 Candidatus Firestoneibacteriota bacterium
GATGGATTCCGGCAAGTACGCTAAGTGCACCTGCCCCAAGAAAAAGTGCGAGTGGCACAGCGACTGCTTTCATTGCGTGATGCAGCACAGGTACTTCGGCGATCACGTCCCCAACTGCATGCAGTTTATACTGGCCAAAAAGATTGAAGCGCTCGCGGGAACAGCCGAGCTGGAAGTAAAAAGAAAGCCTATGACCAAATCATCTTATTGGGATTATGTCAGGAAAGTCGCGCCAAGAAAAAAGCCTTACAAAGCACAGAAAAAACCTATATAGTTCTAATCTGTGTAATCTCTCTTTCTAATCCGCGTAATCATTTTACTATTTACTGTAATTGAAAGCCTCTTCCAGCATAGACAGAAAATTATTGATATTGATATAATCGGCCACCGAATTTCCAGTGCCGATGGCATAGCCGCCATCCTGAGCGCAATTGTCTATCAGGAAGCGTGTGTGCTCCCGGACCTGCGCTTCTGTTTCCCTGCAAATCTTGTCCACGTCAAATCCGCCGAGCGGAGTTATTCTCTTGCCGTACATTTTTTTGAATTCCCACACCGGCAGGATGACATTCTCGTAGGAATGTTTGGCGTCTATCCCCATCCCTATAATCTCTTCATATATTTCTTTTAGATTCCCGCAGGAGTGAAGTATCACCGGGCGGCCGGCATCATGCGCTATTTTCACAAGTTTCTTATACCAGGGAAAAATAAACTGCCTGATTTCCGCCGGGGGTATCATGGTAGAGGTCTTAAAGCCCAGATCGTCGCTGATGGTAACAGCGCCCACAAAATCATACTGCACATAATGTTCAAACAGATATACCATAAAGTTTCCAACACGGTCAAAGACCTCTTGAACCAGTTTTCTGTCATCGTAGAACGCCATACAAAGCTTTTCGTAACCCATTATATTCAGAATGACGGCTTCTTCAATGCCTCCCGGGCTCATTGCCACACATTTCATACCTTCGGGAAGAAAATCCTTCACTCTCTCAAAATTCCTCCAGCTAATCTGTTTTGTATCCGGCCAGGGGTATTTTTCCATCTCTTCCCAGGTGCCCACCAATGAATCTCCGCCCTGCACATAAGCCCTGTCGCTTTCACCGTGTTTGTGGGCCGCGGAAGGAAGGTAGCAGGGAGAGAACATCTCAAAATAATCATAGCCGAGGCGCTTATTGTAAATGGCCTGCATTCTGTATTTATACTCCTGCTCATCTTTGCAGTCATTCTTCTTAACAAGATGTCCCGCCACCTTTTCGTGAATATTGCTGAAAAGTTCAAAAAATGGGACTCTGTCGGGTTTTCCCGTACGTTTTAGGACTTTGACAAAGCGGTTAAAGTCGGGGGTGGAATTTATTTTAATATTATCAATAGATAACATGAGGCCGCCTCATAAAGATAATCGTTTATAAGCCGCACTTCGTACGTCCGGCATAACAGAATAACGATCTCACCTTGCATCTAACCCGCGAAGTCATGGCTACCTTTGATTCGCTTCTCTTTTGCTATTACCTTACAAACTTTATAAACCTTATAAACTTTATGAAACTCTGCGGCCTGAAGGCCGGAGTTTCTCTTTATAGGTGTGTTAATATTATTCATGCCGGATTCATCCTCACCCTAAAGGGTGAGGTTTTCTCCGGCATCTGAAAGATAAACTTTTGATATTTATAGCTCTCTTCTCCCTTCTATCGCCCTCGCCAAAGTAACTTCGTCTGCATATTCAAGACTTCCCCCCATCGGCATTCCCTGGGCAAGCCGTGACACCTTAACGCCGAGAGGCTTGATGAGCTTGCTGAGATAAATGGCGGTGGCTTCTCCCGCCACGTCCGGATTGGTAGCTATAACAACCTCTTTCGTGTTCTCTTTCCCTATGCGGATGAGAAGCTCCCGTATTTTCAAATCTTCCGGGCCGATGCCGTCAAGAGGAGAGATACTTCCCATCAGCACATGGAATAATCCCTTGAACGCTCCTGTATTGTCCAGCGCCACTATGTCCATAGGCTCTTCAACAACGCAAATCAAACTCCTGTCGCGCCGCGGCGAAGAGCAGATGGCGCAGGGATCTACTTCGGTCATATTAAAACAGACTGAGCAATACTTAATTTTTTCTTTGGCTTCAAGAATTGAACCGGCGAGTTTTTCCACTTCGATTTTCTCTGACTTTAAAAGGTAGAACGCCAGGCGCTGAGCCGTCTTAGGCCCGATACCGGGCATTTTTTCAAGTTCGCCGATAAGCCGTACAAGAGAAGCGTTGTTATAACTTTCCATGTTCATCTTTCCTTAGAACCCTGCCGCCGAAGAGTTTGTTAGCCGCGTTAACGATAGGTTCCACCGGCTGCTCTTTTACCGGCGCCGCGGAACGCTGGCCGCCTGCGGGTTCTGTAACCGCTGCCTTGCTCATCTCCACGAGAATCTTTACATCTTTCTTGAAAATACTTTTGAAGGTTTCC
>CAITPB010000266.1 GCA_903894145.1 Candidatus Firestoneibacteriota bacterium
CACATAACAAATCTCGATCTTCGATACTGAAGTGCTTATATTGCTTTTTCATAGACACTTAGGTTATCATAACCTCCTAAGTGTTGCACTTCCTTATTGAACTTGTGACTTTATAAACTTTTGTTGTTTTAGGAGGCTTTATGCCAAAAGTGGGAATAGTAGGTTCAGGTTTCATAGGCGGGGTACATTACGGATCACACTCCAAACTTTCTGATTCACAGGTCATTGCAATATGCGATATAGATGTCGAAAAAGCAAAGAAAACCGTGAGGGGAGAAGCTTCGGGCGGCAATCTGGCTGTTGAGAAATCCAAACCGATTGGCTTCGATCCTGCCAAAATTGAATATTACTCTGATTACGACAAGATGCTTAAAAACAAAGATATAGAGATTATTGATGTTTGCCTGCCCACATATATGCACAAAGAAGCGGTAATAAAGGCGGCAAAGGCAGGGAAACATGTCATTTGCGAAAAACCTATGGCACTTGACAGCAAGGATTGCAAAGAAATGATAAAAGCGGTAAAGAAAGCGGGCGTTAAATTCATGGTCGCTCATGTCATCCGTTTCTGGCCGGAATATGTCGCGCTCAAAGAACTAATTGACGGTAAATCGCTCGGCAAACTCCTGGCGCTCAATCTCCAGAGACATTCTCCGACTCCGACATGGACCTGGAAGAACTGGATACTTGAAGCAAAGAACAGCGGCGCTGCGGCTCTTGACCTGCATGTCCACGACACGGATTATGTCCTTTATCTTTGCGGTATGCCTAAATCCGTATCGTCAGTAGGTGTCAAAGGCTATGCTACTAAGGGGGTTGATCACTTGTCTACCCAGTTCTTTTACAAAAACGGACCTAAGGTAACCGCGGAAGGCGGTTGGGCGTATGCTCCGAAGTATTCTTTCAGGATGGCTTTCTGGGCGCTCTTTGAAAAAGGCGCGGCGGAATTTTCTTCGTTGAATTATCCGATGACGGTTACCCCATACGGGAAGGAGCCGTTTAAACCTAAACTTCTTACCTCGGACGGTTACACCAACGAAATAGCGTATTTCCTTAAGTGCGTAAAAGACGGAAAGTATCCTTCCATTGTTACGCCGAAAGACGCGCGTGACTCAGTGGAACTGGTTCTTGCAGAAGTTAAATCGGTTGAAAAAGGAAAGCCGGTTGTGTTATAATTTGTAGTCTTAGTTTGAGGCCTCCGGGCAACTGGAGGCCTGAATATTTTTGCAGTATTCAGAAAAGCCGAGGTAGCTCAGTCGGTAGAGCGCAGGACTGAAAATCCTGGCGTCGGCGGTTCAAGTCCGTCCCTCGGCACCATCTAAACAAAAAAAATACCGCGGAAACTCTCCGCGGTATTTGTATTTCAGGACTCTTGCTGCTATTAGAAACGCGCTCTTAGACCGAAACCAAGGCCGGAAGAGTTAAAATCCATAGTATATGTGCTTGATCCGAGCTTTGTCCCGCTGGAATTATGCCAGGTCCAATCAACATTCGCGGAAGAGGCGAAATGAATAACGTATTCGGCGTAAAGGACATTAAATAGTTCAATTCCGAATCTCGTGTCGCCGCCAAAACCCAAAACTATTTGCGTGTATGAATATTTATCCGATGTATCTATGTCTGCAAAGCCAAAATACAGGCTGCCGCCAAGGCTTAAATATGGCGCGAACATACCCCTTTGATCATCGGCCTTCTTTTGTTTTGCATAGTCAGGGTTGAAGAGGGGCGTGAACGGATAGAATCTTACCCCAATTCGCAGAGGAAGAACAAAAACATCGTAGTTGCTCCACTCTGTTTTAGTGAGGTCTTTGAATGTCATCAGCTTGATTCCGCCGCCGCCTTCAATGTCTGCGAGCCAGGAAATTGGGCCGCCCCCCATGAACTCAAATGTCGTTCCCGGGCCGATATACCCGACTTGCCCTGTGGACACCGTAGTGCCTGTCGTGTTTTTGTTGACTATAATTAGTTTCGTCTGACTGTCCAGTACAACGCCAAGAGTAAGCCCTCCTTCTTCATTGCCTAATTGCGGGGGAGAAGAAGTTTTTACAGTTCTTGCATGTGTTGTCCGCTCCAGAGGCTGAGTGTACTGCACCGATTGCTTAAGTATCGGGCTTAGCGGTTTGGCTGATTCACCTTTTATCTCCACAATGTCGCCGGCCTTGACAATGCCTGTTTTTGAAACGATTTCACAGCGGGTGCCTTGCTCGTTTATTTCCACAGGTTTCGCTTTCGCAATAGATTCTTTCATCTGATATACGACTTTTCCGGTATCGTCCTTTACCGCTTCGCCGAGCCTTTCTATGTTCAATTCCTGGTCTTTGTCAAGCTTGTCCTGAGACCCAAGATTTATTACAATCTCGTACTCGTTAAAAACTTTTAGCACTTTTCCTTTAATGCCTACCTGCTTTGCGAAATGTTCGGCAAGGGCGGTAGAAGCCACATTGAGCATGTCTTCGGAATCGGTTTCAACTTTATCTGAGATTGAGATTTTGCCCTGCTCGACATCAACCAGCTGGAGCGATATAACATACCGTGTGCCGAGTTTTGAAACGCTCCCAAGCACCATGCTGCTCACATTCAGTATCCGGCCTGCCTCAACAGCGCAATCCGTGGAAGAACAGCCTGTTTTCTGGAACATCTGTTCCTTAAGTATCTTTTGAACGTTTTTCCTGTCCATCATGTTGAATTTGCCGGTTTCGTATAGGCTGGTCTGGACGAAGTCAGTAACAGATTCCCCAATCGCGGGAAGGACTGACCTTGCGTCAAAATCATATACCGCCATTGAAATTTTTTCACTGGCGAAGAGTTGAAATGAGAGCAGAAGAACAAGAATAAGAAAGAACTTGTACATAGGACCTCCGGGTAATCGCTGCACTAATGTTAACTCACAACCTGTTGTAAGTCAATTATTAAATTGAAAGGTTGCTCGAGGTTTGATAACATCAAACTGATGAAAGTATCGGCAGTCATAATAACATTTAACGAAGAAGCAAATATCGGGAGATGCATAAAATCCCTCGCATTCGCGGATGAGATTATTGTGGTTGACTCAGGCAGCCGCGACAACACAGTGAAGATTGCAACGGCTCTGAAAACAAAGATATTCACGCGCGGTTGGCAGGGTTTCTCCCGCCAAAAGAATTTTGCGATAGGCAAGGCGAAGAATGAATGGGTATTGAGCCTTGACGCGGACGAAGAAGTGAGCCGGGAACTTGCGGACGAGATTGCAGGGATTGTTATCAGTCCCTATGAAGGTTATCTTATGCCGAGGAGGGCGTTTTTCCTGGGGAGCTGGATAAACCATTGCGGGTGGTATCCTGACCTGCAACTGCGGCTTTTCCGGAAAAATTCAGGCAGATTTGATGAAAGCAGGCAGGTTCATGAAAGCGTTCTGCTGAACGGTAAAGCTGGCACGTTAAAAAATGATCTGTTCCACTACTCCTATGAAAACCTTGGACAGTACTTTTCCACGCTGAACAGATATACGGAACTCGCCGCAATTTCAATGAAGGAGAGAGGGCGGAGAGGCCGGCTTGGCGACATTTTGTTTAACCCGCCATACACATTTATCAGAATGTACCTTTTTAGGCTTGGTTTCCTTGACGGTTTGCCGGGATTATTTGTTTGCCTTCTAAGTTCTTTTTACAACTTCATTAAATACGCCAAACTATGGGAATTGACAAGAAAAAAATAAGCTCAGTATTGGTCCGGGCTCCCGGCTGGATTGGAGATTCAGTAATCTCCATGCCGGTAGTGAGGACTATCAGGGAGAATTTCCCAAAAGCCTTCATTACCGTGTCTGTAAAAGACAGGGTAAAGGAACTTTGGGATGGTTTTATTTGCGCCGACGAGGTTGTGTCCGATAGCGAACAGAAACTCAACGGCAGGAGAGGTTATGATTTGGGCATAATCTTCCCGAACTCGTTCTCATCCGCTTACACAATGCTTAGGGCCGGTGTTAAGAATAGAGCCGGTTATTCAACTGAGTTGCGCGGACTGCTTATTACCCACCGTGTCCCCAAAAGGCGAAAATTCCGTTCAATACACCTGATAGAGGAGTATTTTGACATCTTAAGGCACCTCGGACTCAAAATCCGAACTAAAACTCTATTTTATGAAGTTCCGGCCAAGGCAAGGAATAAAATCGCCAGGCTTATCAGCAAGCAGGGATGTAATGAAGGAAGGCCCATCATCGGAATATGCCCGGGTGCTTCTTTCGGCAAAGCCAAGGCCTGGCCGCCTGAACGCTATTCGGAAGTTGTCAAGTATCTTACCGCCAAATACGGGGCGCGCATTGCCTTGTTTGCAGGTAAGGGAGAAACAGCCTGCGCTAAAATAATATTGCAGGGTTTGAAAAAGAGTGATATACTTTCAGCAGGAGGGGAACTTACGATCACTGAAAGCGCCGCTCTTATTGAAAGATGCAGTCTTTTCATCTCGAATGACACCGGACCTATGCACATCGCGGCTGCTCTTAATGTTCCTGTTATAGGAATATTTGGTTCTACAAACCCGGTATGGACAGGTCCTCTTGGGTCAAAATCACGTGTGCTATACAAAAAAACGGAATGCAGCCCCTGCTTCCAGAGGGTCTGCCCGCGTAAAAGAAACAAATATGAATGCCTCTTGAATATTAACGCAGAAGATGTGATTGGTGAACTCAAGAAGTTCAAAACATTGTAGGGGGCATATGAAAAATATTTATTTTGTTTTGATGATTGCTTTTTTTTACACTGTTGCTCACTTCTTGCGGCAAGAACCCTGTAGGGCCTGCCTTGAGTTCACTCTCATCAGGAGTCAATTCTGCGTCGTCTTCAAGCAGTTCAGCAGCAGTTACCACTAACGCGTCAAATACGTCCGGCAACGGCGGCGCTTCCGGCGTGGGCATCAGTGAAAACAATACGGTAAGCTCGGCGTCTGCAGGAACGGGAGTCTCCGCCGCGGAGGCTTCAACCGGCGTAAGCGCCGCTACCTTCAGTTCAAATGGATCGTCTCAGGATGCCGGCAGCGCTTCCAGCATGACTTTCGCTATAAATAACAATATTACACATTTTTATATCCCTTCTGTGTTTGGAAACCCGCACATATACTGGGATGCTTCGGGAGTCAATCAATCTTACCAGAAGGTTCGTATCACAATAAGTAAGATGGACCCTATTAAGGGTTATTGGGAGATTAAGGACGTTGCCAGGAATAAAGGCAGCGTAATCTATGGTGACGCCAAGGCAGGTACAGTTGTAACAGCCGCCGTTCCACTGGACAGAGGTAGTTACAGTATTTATATCTCTGTATACGACAATGAAACTAACAATAACAACACGTACGGAGGCGGCAACTTCGTGGTCCAATAAGCCGCCTTGTTTTACTGTTCTTGAAGATGATTCTATATACAAGGAGGGGGTGAGAATATGAAAAAGTTTCTCTTGTTTTCTTTCATTCTTTGCTCGGCGGTATTTGTTCTGTGTGGATGCGGAAGTAAAAACCCGGTTGGTCCTTCTTCGATGCTTTCTCTCGGCTCTAACGCCAGTTCAGGTACCACGGCAAATACAAACACCAGCGCTGCCGGAGGCAACACAAATACGTCAAACAGCGGCAATACGGGCGTTGACACAACGCCGACAAACACTGTATCAACTCAGACAGGTGATACCGGCGTATCAAGCGCTGAAGGTTCGACAGGTGTAAGCTCCGGCATCAGCGGCGCGCAGGGAGGAGGCTCAAATACTTCAAGCGGAGGGACGATCAGTGTAGTTCTCTCTTCTGCCAATCAAGTTGTGTTCCCGAGTCTTAATCTTACTTCGGGATCAAGGCCGACAATTGCCTGGACCTTTTCAGGAATATCCGGCGTGAAGATGATAGAGGTTCTTGTTTCCAATCCCCAATCACCCAACTATACGCCGGCATGGGATATATACTTCCCGTGCAGCACGCCTTCGTCGGTTGTTTATGGCGTTGCGCCGGGAGGGTCGCTGGTGACAAATGCGCCGATAACGCTTACCTAAGGGAACTACAGCGTGCTGGTGCATGCTTATGACGGGACTGACCGCAACACCGCGACCGTGATAACAGTCGGAATTGGAACTCTAAACATAAACTAGAAAGCAAAGGAGGAAAAATGAAAAAATTTGTTTTAGTTGCAGCGCTGATTATGGCGGCAGTATGTCTCTCATCGGCGGCCGGCGCGCAGGAATCCGCCGGGTTGAAAGGAAAGACAGGCTTTGGCTATACAAACTCAGGAACTCCGCTCGGGCTTAAGATGTGGATGTCGGACGGAATGGCGCTTGACGCTTCAGTTGGCTTCAATACTGCAGCTGCGGTGCAGAACTTCGGAATACAGCTTGGCGCTGATTTTGTTGTCTCGAACAAATATCCGGTGGTGCTTGAGTTCAGACCGGCGCTCGGGTTTGATGTCGGCGTGACAACCAATCTCTCGGTTCCGATAATGCTGAATATAGAATATTTCGTGACTAAGAACCTTTCGCTTACGGCCGGTTCCGGCGCGCTGATATTCTGGCAGTTGAGACCGGCATCAGCTTTCACCTTCTCGCACTGTGTTAACACAACCAGTTCGCTGGGAGTAATGTACTACTTCTAAACTGTTTTTCCGCGCGGGGCGCTATCTTTACGATACGCCCCGCGTTTTCATTTCCGAAACAACCGCGCAAGCATAATTACTTGACAAATAATTTAAACTGTGCAATCATTCATTGTATTCAATGTAAATATCCTGCTCTACTCGTGGGGGTTAGGTATATTTTGAGCCAACGCCTTTTTGTCGGGAGCCCGGGTCTTCATGCGGTGCGCACGCCCGTTCGCGGGAAGCCTAAGCTGAAGCAGGGCACCCACTTTGCAGAAAGGTTCAAAATCCCTGGCTTAACGGTAGAGCGGGTTTTTTTTTGGGAGAAATGATGCCGGGACTTTTTGATAGAGACAACATAGCCCCGGGGAGCGTTCCGCTTGCGAGACGTATGCGCCCCGAGAAGCTTGATGATTATGCCGGTCAGGACCATGTCCTCGGAGAAGGCAAGATTTTGAGGAGAGCCATAGACGCCGACCGTATATCTTCATTAATTCTTTACGGCCCTCCCGGCTGCGGAAAAAACGCGCTTGCCGGGATAATAGCAAAGAAAACTGCTGCTGCTTTTACAGAAATAAACGCAGTCCTTTCCGGCGTGGATGATATTAGGAGGGTGATTCACGAGGCAAAAGAAAGACGCCTGCTTTCAGGAAATAAAACAATAGTATTCATAGACGAAATACACCGGTTTAATAAGGCTCAGCAGGACGCCCTTCTGCCTGACGTGGAAAACGGCGTAATCATACTCGTCGGCGCTACCACACAGAATCCCTTTTTTTATATTAACTCTGCGCTTATCTCAAGATCTATAGTAGTCCAGCTGGAGCCTCTAAATATTTCAGACATAAAATCAGTAGTTAAACGCGCTGTTACTGACAAGGAAAGAGGCTTCGGCTACCTGAACATTGTCCTTAAGGAAGATGCTCTTGACCATCTTGCCAACACCTCGGATGGCGACGCCAGATCGGCTTTAAACGCGCTTGAGCTTGGCGTGTTGACCTCCAAGCCCGGCGCTGACGGATTCATAGTTTACGACCTCGCGGTAGCCGAGGAATCAATCCGGAAGAAAAAAATAGTGTATGACAAAGACGGCGACGAGCATTACAATACCATTTCAGCGTTCATCAAGAGCATGCGCGGTTCTGACCCTGATGCGGCCATCTACTATCTGGCAAAAATGTTATACGCGGGAGAAGACCCGCGTTTTATCGCGAGACGAATAGTAATCTGCGCATCCGAAGACGTTGGTAACGCGGACCCGCAGGCGCTGATACTTGCCAGTGCAGCGCTCTCCGTTTCAGAGTTTGTTGGTATGCCGGAAGCAAGAATACCTCTTGCCCAGGCAGTAGTTTATATAGCCTGCGCACCTAAAAGCAACGCTTCATACGCGGCTATTGATGCGGCAATGACCGAAATGGAAAAAAAGAAAACACTCGAGATTCCCCGCCATCTTAGAAGCACCGGCTATTCCGGTGCAAAAGCATTGGGACACGGAGATGGGTACAAGTATGCACATGACCACGAAGGGCATTGTGTCGAGCAGGAATACATTCCCGAAGACAAAACCTACTACAAGCCTACCACTCAGGGCTATGAAGCTAAAATGAAGGCCTATCTTGAAGCAATCAAGAAATATATAAACAATAATCCCGGCGGCGGAAGCGCTCCAAACCCCTGATTTGCGCCCGGGATTTCAAATCTGGAGTTTGAAAGCCGCTTCTGGTATAATATAAATATGTTTATGGATATTAAAAGACATTTGTCCCGGAAGTCTTCCCTTTTCCTTGGTCTTTTTTTTATTGGCATTACGGCCTACTTGCTCACCCGGAGATCCGTTGATTTTTACCCTTTCTACAATATTGCCAGAAATATCCTTTATCTCGGGAAAGATCTATACGGTCCAAATCCGGCCTTTTCGTATCCGCCATTCTTTTACTGTATAGTTTCGTTTTTTGCCGTTTTCACGGAGAAGATTGCCTTATTGTTCTGGACGATATTTAATATATGTCTCATTACTTCAGCTTATATGCTTATTGTAAAGATTGTTGCTTTTTTTGAACCTGCAAATACCCGTTTAGTGCAGGATGCTTCTTTAAAAAGAAAGGCAATCGTAATTCTCCCGTTTATGGTAATGTTGGGAATCGTCGCGGACAATCTAAACCTGGGGCAGGTAAATCCGCTTACTTTTTTCCTCTCAGTGCTCTCAATTTATGCCGCTCTTAAAGAAAAACACATTATTAGCGGTGTGTCCCTAGGAATAGCCATAGCTATAAAAGTCACGCCTGCACTTATGATATTATTCTTCCTGATTAAGGGCTATCGGAAATTCCTTCCCTGGTGCCTGCTGACTGTCCTGGCCTGTTTTACGGTTATTCCGCTAGCTTTCTTCGGCTATGAAAACACGCTCAAG
>CAITPB010000267.1 GCA_903894145.1 Candidatus Firestoneibacteriota bacterium
AGAGATCGATGGTGGGAGGGATCGTTCGCTTAAACGAAACGTGAGAAGACTTTCAGAACCAAAAACGAGTCAGAAAGTTTGTTTGCTTTTACACCTTAAACCATGATACAAAGTGGTCTAGTTTCTTTGGACTATTATAGTTCTTGCCCTGACAACTTGCATACTTTTAATCGTAGGTTTTACACAATTAAATATCGTGGCCGAAACAAACAAAGAGACTTTTAGCTGGAATTTCAACAGAGCTCTTTTCACGGAGAAAAACACCAGGCTATTGCTGCTTATTGATAATGACTGTCTGAAAATGGAAATGATTGACGGGGATAATCCGTATTTCGTGGTTGATATGAAAAAAGCCGGGAAATACCTGACAGTGTTTGATTCGGACAAAAAAGCAACAGAAGTAAAGAGCGCATATTCCGGCTATGAAATTGATAACCTGCTTGATTATTTCGACGAGCTTAACAAGTATGAAGAGAAGCGTTTACTGGATATAAAAAGCATCTATGTTGATAACCAGTACTACATAAGGAAAGTCTGGGAAAATAGAGAAATTCAAAAATACGTCAATTGCACGCACGGATACAAGTACTGTGAAGGCGTTAACTATGGTTTTGAAAAGCTTTATAGGAAAATTGTAAAGTACGGGGAAGCATATTCAAAAACATTCCAAAAAGGCGTTGGCAAAGGTTAGCCCTTCGCCGAGCTTAAAGAAGCGTCTTCTTTGCATATTTGAAATATTGTTATATAATACCAATAAGAACCGGAAACTCTCATAGGGGCGGTGCGCTATGAAGAAGAAGGTTAATAAAGTAAAGGTTGAGCCGAAACCTGCGCAGGATTTCATCAGCTTTGCGAGCATGCAGCCGCTTTTTGATATTCACAAGAATGTGCCGTTGAAGCCGGGGAAAAAAAGGAAAAAATGAGCGGAAGGCGCGCGTAAGTTTTCGGAAGGGTGTCAATCAGGCAAAGAAGGCCTTCAGGAAGAACCTACCTGGAATGAAGTTTCTTGTACTCTCCCGGGGAACAGCCGTAATTCTGCACGAAGAGCCGGTGCAAATGGCTCGCGTCAAAGAAGCCCCAGTCAGCCGCTACCGCTTTCAGAGGGTCGTTGGTTCTCCGCAGGCGGCCGGCGACATTGCTAAGCCTGTACTTCAGCCCAAATTTATAAAAACTCATGCCCGTGGCGCTCTTGAAGAGCGCGTTAAATCTGTTCTTGCCTAAACCGCATTTTCCCGCGGCTTTCTCTTCGGTAACGAGCTTCTTTGAATCCAATACCAGCTGTATGGCGCCTGTTACGAGCGTTATTGAGCCGGAATCGGCGGCGTCAAGGTTTTGTTTACCAGCGGACCGCGCCGCGTACATGAGGAGCAGCAGTTCGTACAGGCATACACGGAGCAGGGCCGCCCTTTCGCCGCCTTTGCAATTATGGGCCCGCTCGAGGCGTTTGGCCAGTTCCAGCGTTCTAATCCGCTCTTCTTTTTTCAACCGGAGCTTTTTATCGGAAGGCGAAGCGAAGAAAGAAGCAGGTTTGAAATCCTTTAACTCCTCGAAATGCGTCCCGAGAATAAGTTGCGGGTATACTGTAAACACGATTACTTTGCAGGGCAGTTTTAAAATGCTGAATCCGTGAGGTTCCCACATCCCGCAGGCCCAAACATCTCCATGATTTAAGGTCACTTCGCGGTTCTGATAAAATCTTTTCATTCTTCCGGAGACCACAATGCCGAGTTCCATCTCGAAATGCATGTCGAAACGCGCGGTAATCTTTTCTTTGTGGCAGTTCAGGCTTAGCCGCACGGGGTTCTCGGCGGAAAGGGAATATTTTGGCCTGTTAATAAGCTCCAAATCCAAATCCTGATTTCTTGCCATTTTAACCCCGTGAAATAATGCAATTCTCGGATGATTTTATACAACAGCGCTAAATTGACACCGGTCAAATTATAAAACATACTGGCAGCAGAGGCAAGATAATTTACGCCCCTTTACGGTTTTGTTTATGGCAAGGCCGGCCGGAGGAAAGTATGAGAAGGTCTATGGCAATAATGCTCGCGCTGGTTTTTGTGGCTTTTTTTGTTTCCGCAAAGAAATTGACCGTTGTTAATATTGAGAAGGGCGAACTGCCGAGTGATATAGCGAAATTTATATGCAATCTGTCGGAAGAACACACCTTCTCAAAAGGCGGAGTTTCTCTTAAGGTAGAAGCCGAAAAATATCCCACCCTGGGTATTGTCGGAGAATATAATCCAAGAAAAGGCGTTTGGGACGGATACGACTATTTTTGGGTGGAATACTTCAATACCGCCAAGAA
>CAITPB010000268.1 GCA_903894145.1 Candidatus Firestoneibacteriota bacterium
GCCCTTGCCTCCCGCGCCTCCGTCAAAAAGGAGAGATATGTCGCCGGAGACCGCCGTTTCCGGCGAGAGCGAGGCATTGCCTGTGTTTGCAGGGTCTTTGTAGTAAAGTTCCGTGAAGGAAGGATCGCGGAAGGAAGAACCGGCCGAAATTGAAAGTTTTAATCCGCCTGCAAGCTGGGTTTTTGAGGCCGCCGAAGCAGTCATCCTTGTGCCTCTGTCATTTGAGTCGGCTCTTGCGGAAAGAGAGTATTCTCTCCCTGCGTCGTCCTTAAAGCCTGCCTCGGTAAATACCGCGAGATCGGAGACCTGATGGCTGCCTATTGCATTGCTGTCTATCGTTCCCAGCTGGAACTCGATTCCCGCCGAAAGCGGAAGGTTTTTGAAGGAAAAATTGACTTCCGTGTCCAGGTTGCATGAAATATGATGTGAAGAGAAGTATGCCGGCCGTGTCTGATCCAGAATAAAAGCATCGTCATGTCTTCTGACGGAGGCCTTTCCTGATATATCCGCGAAATCAGCCGGAAATATGACACCCTTGAACCCGGCGAAATACGCGGTAGTTCGCTCACGCGAGGGAAGGTTGAGCCCCGGAGTATAAAAATCATAGGCGCCGAATTGTTTATCTGTAACTCCGAGGACAAGCTCGCTCCAGCCAAGCGTCAATGAGGAACAGAAAGAACTTATGTTGTAGTCTGTATCCGGGCGGAAGCCGTCCGAGCGGCAGTTGCCTGCAGAAACAGAAAACGAACCGCCCGGCAGAGGGTTGCCGTAGGATGCGGAGAAGTTAAGAGTGTTAAACGAAGAATAATCGGCAGAAAGTCCAAGTTCCTCCGAGACCGGGTGTTTTAGTATAGCGTTTACGGTGCCGCCGAAGGCTCCAGAGCCGTATATAGAGGAGCCTTGACCGGGCGTGACGACCGCGGCACTGAGTCCAGAGGACGGCGCCGGAATGTCCATGTTATGGTGGGCGGTCTGAGGGTCCGTGACTTTAAATCCGTCAAGAAGCACAAGAACTTGCTGGTAGTTCGCGCCCCGGATGCTTATATCGGAAGTTACTCCGCCGGGGCCCCTTGACATCAGGTCAACGCTTCCGGTGTTGTTGAATAATTCCTGCGGCGCCGCTGAAGGTCCGGCCTCCGTATTTATGAAAGCAGGGCGCGCGTTCTCAGGTTTATTAAGCCTGGAGCCGGTGATTTGCGCAGGCAAAAGTTCGTAAACGGCGGGCGCGGAAAAAAGCGGCGCGCCGGAGAGGAGCAATAACGCGGTAATCAATGAGAGCCTGGTATTGTTAACCAAATGTGTCATAATGGATAACAATACCATATCGAGAGCGGCAATTCAACAGGGCAACAAAAAGGGGCGGCAGGTTTCCCCGCCGCCCCCGGAAAGGCTTAATTTAGAAAGCTTTAAACAGATAGGTAACCGTCAGGTAGAAGTTATGCGCTGAAAGTTTAGGCGATCCGTTTGCCGCATTTCCTACTCCGGCCGAAGCAAGGTAAGTGGTTGAGTAGATGTACTGCGGCGTTATTGACAGCTCCGGCGATATCTTATAGGTGAACCCCGCAATAATCCTGTTCTCGTCTATGCCTGACGGGGAGAAACCGGGGCCGTAGACTCCGGCGCAATTCGCGTCGGTAAGAAGTCCGACAAAAAGCTCGTCTCCGGCGAAGACCGTTAAGGAAGCATCAAGGGAATAGTTTACGAGCACCATTTCGCGAAGCAATGTTGACCATCCGAAACCGCCGTTGCTTGAAGAACCGTTAATGCTCGCGAAGAAGGTGTTGTGGAATATAGACCTGCTCGAAAGCATAAGCGCCGGAGCTAATTTATATTCAACGATAGGAAGTATCTCAAGGTTGTGGCTGAAAGGATAGGCGCCGCTGGACTTTGTCGGGAATCCCATGTAGTAGTACCATATCGGAAGTTTGATTTTTAGCGAATCCGACAGTTTGAAAGTCCAGGTCGGGCCGACGAAGAGTTCTTCAAAATATGTGTCGGCAGTTGAGGCGGTGTTATTGGCGAATTCCCACCTGTGCCCCGGCATTACGGTGAAAGCAAGGTCGGGAGAGCACAACACCGTAAAGTTCAGATTCTCCCACATCCTTCCGGCTATAGGTTCTGCCGATGCCGCCGTGAAGACGGCGCACAAAAGAGCGATTACAACCACTATCTTTTTCATGCTTTCCTCCTTTGGTATGATTACGCAGATTGGTTCAATCGCTTTAATCCGCGCAATCTCGTTCTGTAATCCGCATAATCATTTTATGCTTTTTCGATACCGTTAAAACATTTTTGTAAATGTTCCTTATCCATCGGTGAGGTTAATGCCGAGACCAGCAAAGATACAATAATGGACACAGGAAGCGCCGCGATGAGCGGGTCCAGGTTTGATATCCAGGACTTTGGGTCAAGCAGTGAAGTTTTTCCCGTAAGAGCAAGGCATATTCCGAGAGGCGCTGCTTCAGCCGAATGGACAAAAGCCATCCAAAGCAGGCTGACGGCCACTCCTGCGACAAATCCCCATTTTGCCGCGGCTTTTGTGAACCGCTTCGAGTAAAGGGCGCCGACATACATGGGAATGATCGCACAAGCGCAGAGCCCGAAGAAAATCGCCGTGCCTTTCGCTATTATCGCCGAGCCTGTTTCAAAGAATCTCGGCAAATAGATTGCGACTCCGAGGCTGAGAATGATTGTAAAGAGCGTGCCCATCCTGTTTACCAGCACAGTATTTTTGCTCTTTATGTTCAGCCCTTTCTCATAGACATCCCTCGCGAGCGCGGTTCCCATAGTATGAAACTGCGAGGAGAGAGTGGACATTGCCGCCGCAAGCAGGGTGATTAGGAATATGGGAATGAACCACTTTGGCATCGCCTCATTGATAAAGAGCGGAATGATTGCGTCCGTCAGCGCTCCTGAAGATTTTGGTTTAGCCGGCACGGGTGCCGCCGCGCCGGTTTTAGGCGCCGGGGCTGCCGGTTGAGCTGCCGCCGCCGCTGGTTTCACAGGTTCTTTAACCGCCTCAGCCGCTTTTGCTGGAGCAGGATTGAGCAGCGCCGCTGCTGCGTCCGCTTCGCGCTTCTTCGTCAATTCAACTGACACAACCGGTTTATAAACCTTGCCTTCTTTCTCCGCCTGGGCCATCTTTACCGCTTCGATGGCCACTGTCTGGTATTTCGGGTTGTTCCAGAAATAAACATTGGAGAGCGCGCCGACCGTGAAAGCAACCCCGGTCATAAACAGAATAAAGACGCCGCCGACAAGCACAGCCCTGTTTATTTCTTTATTGCTCTTGACCGTCATGAACCGCACAATCAACTGCGGCTGCGCGAGAACGCCGATCCCGACTCCCATTACAATTGTCGTAACCAATTGCATCCACATCGCGGAACCGAAGGCCGGCATTGAGGTCCAGCCCATATGCCCGCCTTTTCCGAAGAGTATCTTTGCTTCGGGCGCGAGTTTTGAAAGAGCGGTATGGCCGGCCATCACGCCTCCTACGGAAGTGTAGGCGTATATTAGAAGAAGAGCCATGCCGATGAACATCAACACGCCCTGGAAAGCGTCGGTGTACATAACGCCTTTGAGC
>CAITPB010000269.1 GCA_903894145.1 Candidatus Firestoneibacteriota bacterium
ACTAACGTTACAAACCATATTTTCACTTTATATTCTTACCTTATAAACCTTATGAACCTTACAAACCTTACTAACTTTTGACTTTTATAATATTTTCCTTCGATTCTCTTTTTTTTCCGAATTAAAATGTTTATTTTCCAACATCTTATTCTTCGCCCTTCTCGATCTTCTCCTTTTCTGCCTTCTGATCTTTTCAACCCGCTGCTGCTCGGCTGAGAGCTTACCCAAAACCGCTTCTTCTATTTTCCCGACAAGAATCTTTCTGGCTATATAGCGGTTTAAGGCCTGCGAGCGCTCTGACTGGCACTTGACTTCCGTGCCCGTTGGGATGTGCTTTAAATAGACACAGGTAGAAGTCTTATTTACATTCTGACCACCCTTTCCGCCGGAACAGATAAAACGCTCGAGAATATCAGCCTCATTTATGTTAAAACGGGCCATTTTTTCGCGCAATTTACTCTCTTTTTCCGGGCTGATACCGAATAAACCCATATTTTCCTCTCGTTGCGTTCTTAACGTTCATAACGTAATACTTTTTTACCATTATAGACCAGGCTAATGCCTTTTTAAATACAAAAAGGCGGCTCCCGCCGCCTCTGAAATCAGTAATCAGTAATAAGTAATCAGCAATTGTTTTTATTGAGGGTAATCCGAGTATGATAGGTAACTTCGAACAGTGTTTCTGTTTCAACTGCTCTTGCTTCCTTCCATACTTCTTCTCGGTCTTCTCTGCGCGTCCGCGCAGCTCGTGACTCGGTTACCCTCACAAAAAGTATAACACTCTTTCCTGCTTTGTCAAGTGGCCGGCGCGAGTGAAAAAGAAAAGCGGGAGGCAATCGCCTCCCGCTTAGAGTTTCTTCCCTTTTTAGTAAACTTCAGTTCCTTCCGTCCTGGTAATCTGCTTGTACTTCTCCAAAAGAGCAACCGTTACCGGGCCGGGCTTGCCGGTTCCTATTTTTCTTTCATCAACACTGCTGATAGGCATTATCTCCGCGGCCGTACCCGTCAGGAATACTTCGTCAGCGACATACAGGTCGCAGGCCGTAAACGGAACTTCCTTCGTCTTAATCCCCATGCCGTCGGCCAGTTCCAAAACTATCGCCCTGGTGATTCCGTCAAGCGCGCCGCAATAAGTCGGCGGCGTGATCAAGACCCCTTTGCTGACAATGAAGATGTTGTCCGCGGTACACTCCGCCACATAGCCCTCGCGGTTGAGCATCACGGCTTCAAGCACTCCGTAATTATTAGCTTCTAGTTTTCCCAGGATGTTGTTGAGGTAATTCAAAGATTTCACCCTCGGGCTTAAAGCGTCCGGCGTGTTCCTTCTTGTTGAAGTCACGATTACCGGAAGGCCTTTGGCGTAAAACTTCTCCGGATACAGGCTGATGCTGGCCGCAATGATAAAGTAGAAGGCCCTGGGGCACTTCGTCGGGTTCAATCCCAGGTCTCCCGGCCCGCGCGTCACGACAACACGGACATAGGCATCCTTGAGTTTATTTTTCCTGACTGACAGGATTATCTCCGCCTTCATTTTTTCTTTCGTCACGGGTATCTTCAAGGTCAGCGCTTTTGCGGAATCATAGAGCCTGTCAACATGCTCATCAAGCTTAAAGAGGCGTCCTTTGTAGGACCTGATGCCCTCAAAAACCCCGTCGCCGTAAAGCAGGCCGTGGTCAAAGACCGAAACGACCGCTTTTTCTTTGGGAACAAATTTACCGTTCAAACAGATAAGCATAATGCCTCCGAATAGTTCATATTACCGTTGATTATGATTTTACTACGCAGCCGTCCACTATTTCAACCACTCTTTTGGTGCGCCTCGCAAGCTCCATATTGTGGGTTACGATTATGATAGCCTGCCCGCGCGTCCTATTTATATTCTCAATCAGCCTGAAAAGAATATCCGTATTTTCCATGTCAAGATTGCCTGTCGGCTCATCGGCCAGCAGAATGTCCGGCTCGTTGACAAGCGCCCTTGCCAGCGCTACCCGCTGTTGCTCTCCCCCGGAAAGCTCCCCCGGCTTGTGGTTGAACCTGTCTTTCAAACCCAGATCTGAAAGCAGTTCTTTCGCTTTTCCCCTGCCGTTTACCCCCTGTATCATCGCCGGAATAATGACATTTTCCAATGCCGTAAAATCCGAGAGCAGGTTATAGAACTGGAAGACCGTGCCAATCTTTTTCCCGCGCAGTTTCGAAAGATCCCTGTCGGAGAGGGCGTAAATATCAATGCCGTCCATGAAAACTTTCCCGAAACTCGGTTTGCTTAAACCTCCGAGCACATTAAGCAAAGTTGACTTGCCGGCGCCGGAAGGCCCGCAGATACTGAGAAGTTCTCCCTGTTCTGCCGACAGGGAAATGCCCTTCAGGATATTCACCGGAGAAGGCCCGAGATTGAAGGACTTGTGAATGGTTTCAGCCCGGAGGACGATGTTATTCATATCTTATAGCCTCCACGGGATCCAGGCGCGACGCTTTGTACGCCGGGTAAAGAGTGGAAAAGAAACTCAGGAGCAGCGAAGCCGCCACGACCACGGCGATATCCACCGCTTTAATCTCCACCGGCAGGTAATCCAGGTAATAGACGTCGCTGGCAAGTTTTATGAACTGATATTTTTTCAGAAGAAACGCCGTGAGCGTCCCGAGGGCGACTCCCGCGCCCGTCCCTAGCAGTCCCAATATCATGCCCTGCCAGACGAATACTTTCATTATGCTTCCCTGGGAGGCGCCGATGCTTCGGAGTATCCCTATCTCCTTCGTTTTTCTCATAACCAGCATTATCAGGCTGCCGAGCATATTAAAAGCCGCGACAAGTATAATCAGCGTGAGCATAATGGTCATTAATACTTTTTCAAGCTTCAGCGCCGAGAAAAGATTGCGGTTCATCTGCTGCCAGTTCTGTATCCTTAAACCCCCGCTGATTTTGTTGCGGAGCATTACCTCGACGGGATGCAGGTTGTAGATATCGGAAACGCGGACCTCTATATCGGTAGCCCTGTCTTTCATCTCGAAGAGTTCCTGCGCGTCTTTGAGCGAGATATAGGCAAACGCGGAATCAAACTCGTACATTCCGGATTTAAATGTGCCCGCTACTTCAAACTTGCCGACTTTGGGTATCATGCCAAGCGGTGAGGCTTTAAAGATGGGAGTGATAAGTACAACTTCGTCTCCCTCAGATAACAGAAGGCGGGAGGCCAGCTCTTTCCCTACCAGTATACCCGGGAGTTTTCCGCCCGGACGGAGCATTGTTTCCGAACCGCCTGAGTTCGGTATCTGCCCGGCCTTCTCCGGATTTATCCCGAAAACAACAGCCCCTTCCGTGTAATACTTTGATTTGAGCATACCCTGATTTATTATGAAGGGATTCGCGGAGGCAACGCCTTTCACGGAAGCAGCCGCTTCAGTCTCGGCCTCGTAGTTTTGAATGCCTCCGCCCGCGCGGTCGGAAATAACGATGTGCGGTTTTATTCCCAGTATCTTATCGCGCAGATCTTTCTGGAAACCATCCATTACGGAAAGGACTATGATAAGGGCCGCTACACCGAGCGTGATTCCGGCAAGGGAAATCAGGTTAATAAAGGAAATGAAGAATTTTGCCCGGCGGGACCGGATATAGCGTTTTCCTATGAAAAATTCAAATGCCGCCATAACTCCCCGTTATTTCCGTCAAACAGTTTTCTCAGCATGGTTGTTTTCCTGCATCTCCCGGGTTTCCGGCCTCATTTGCGGGAAGAGTATCACATCCCGGATTGACGCCGAATTCGTAAGGAGCATTACCAGCCTGTCTATGCCGATGCCAAGCCCGCCGGCAGGAGGCATTCCGTGTTCAAGCGCCGTTATATAATCCTCGTCAAGTTTTTTAAGATCGGCTTCTTTTTCCGAATCTATCTGTTGCAGGAATCTCTTCTTCTGTTCCGCCGGATCGTTCAATTCCGAGAAAGCGTTCGCGTGTTCCCTGCCGTAAATGAAAAGCTCAAACCGCTCGACAAGCGATGGGTCTCCCCTCTTCTCTTTTGAAAGCGGGGAAATCTCAATGGGATAATCCGTGATGAAGGTCGGCTGTATCAGCGCTGATTCCGCTTTCTGTTCGAATATCTCGTTAATTATCTCGCCCTTGGATCTAAATCCGGAGGCGTCAATTCCAAGCGCAGCGCAGGCCTTAACTAAACCTGCCAGATCAAGAGCGGCCGCGTCCACACCTGCGTGAACCTTTACCGCCTCCGCCATAGTGAGCCGCTTCCAGGGACGCGCGAAGTCTATTTCCTTGTCCTGATAAGTAATCTTCAGCGTGCCAAATATGGACTGCACTGCCGCGGTTATCATCTCTTCCGTCAGATCCATCATGTCGTTATAGTCCGCATAGGCCTGATAGAGTTCGATCATTGTGAACTCAGGGTTATGCTTTATGGACATGCCTTCGTTTCTGAAGTTCCTGTTTATCTCGTAGACTTTCTCGAACCCGCCGACGATAAGCCTTTTCAAAAAAAGTTCCGGCGCTATTCTCATATAAAGAGGCATCTGGAGCGCGTTATGGAAAGTCTTGAAAGGTTTTGCCGCGGCGCCGCCCGGGATGGAATGCATCATCGGCGTTTCAACCTCGAGGAAGCCTTTTGTGTCCAGAAAGTTCCTTATCTGCCTGATAACGCAGGAACGCGTGTAAAAGACAGCCATGCTCTCCGGATTGGAGATTAGATCAAGATATCTCTGCCGGTAGCGAATCTCAATATTTGTGAGCCCGTGAAACTTCTCCGGAAGCGGAAGCATGGCTTTGGAAAGCAGTTCCAGTTCCTTAACCCTGACCGTGACTTCGCCGGTGCGCGTCTTAAAAACATCTCCCTTGACTCCGGCAAAATCCCCGATATCAAGCATCTTAAAGATATCCCATTTTTCCTGGCCAAGCACGCCAAGGTTAAAGTAGAGCTGTATCATACCTGAACCGTCTTTTAAATGGGCGAAACAGGTCTTTCCATGCTCGCGTATGGTCATCAAACGGCCGGCGAGAGAGTACGAAACGGTTTCAACATGTTCTCCGACCTGTATATCCTTATGTTTTTCAAGTATTTCTTTGGCTTTGGCATTAACCTCATATTTGTAAGGGTACGGGTTTATCCCGGCAGCCCTTATCTTTCCGAGTTTTTCATTGCGTTCCTGAACAAAATCCTTCTCCATCTCACTTCTCCTCAAACAAAAATATTTGGTTCGATTTCACACAAAGCAGTGACTTTTTGCGTTCTTTCTGAATTATATAATATTGAAGCTTTCTTTACAATGAAAGTATTGGCCTTAGGCCCGTTTGGGCTTGATTCAGCGGCGCTTTTCCTATAATATTTAGTATATCCAAAAGATAAACGGCGGACACCTCAAAGGAAAAACCGACAATGGACGCGATAATAACGAAAAAGCTCAGCAAGTCCTATATCAACGGGAACTTCTGGGCCAGAAAAAAGTCCGTCGCGCTTATCAATGTTGACCTTACCGTAAAAGAAAAGCAGGTCTTCGGCCTCCTCGGATTAAACGGGGCCGGCAAAACCACCCTGATGAAGATAATGCTAGGGCTGGTCTCACCCACTTCCGGCAAGGCCCTGGTGCTCGGAAAAGACATTCGCGAAGCCTCCAACAGGAAAAATATCGCTTATCTTCCGGAAATGCCTTACTTCCCGAGATACCTGACGCCGAGAGAAATACTTACTTTTTACGGCAGGCTTTATGAACTTTCAAACAAAGAGAGCAAAGACAGGGCGGCGGAAGCGCTTCAAACCGTCGGGCTTTACAAAAGAGCTGATTCAAAACTGCGGGAATTCTCAAAAGGCATGCTGCAGCGGGTTGGGATTGCCTCTCTTCTCTTAAACGACGCCAAGCTTTTCTTCCTGGATGAGCCGACTTATGGATTGGACCCTCTCGCGGCCAAGGAAATGCGAGACATTATTCTCGGCCTTAAAAAGAGAGGAAAGACTATCCTGTTAAACTCCCATCAGATAAACGAAGTGCACAAACTCTGCGACAGGATAGGAATTCTGCACGGGGGAAAGCTGATTTTGGATACGCCGGTCTCAAAAATCAAAGGAAATATGGAAGATTTTTTCGTGAGGACGGTAAAAAAATATGAAAGAGCGGATTGAAAAGATTCTCGCCGTAGCAGGCAACACTTTCAAAGAATGCGTGAGGCACCGCATCCTCAACGTCCTGCTCATTTTCGCGGCCGCGATGATCGGCGGATCTTTTTTGATACGGGAACTCGCTCCGGGGGCGGAGGACCGGGCACTGATAGATACCGGCCTGGCGTTGACCGAGATCTTCGGATTTCTCACGGTAGTCCTCAGCCTTTTCATTACCTCTTACGAAGAATTTGAAATGCGAAATATCTGGATTACCCTGACAAAACCTGTTTCCCGCGGCATCTTCGCGGCCGGGAAATTCGCCGGGATATGCCTGACGGTCACGGTGAACACTCTGATGATGCTGTCGCTTCTCCTTTTGCTTGCCCGCATTAATTCCGCCGCGGTGAACACTTCATTCATTGCCGCCGCGCTTGGCATACTCCTCACGCTTTATGTCTCCGCCGGCTTCACGATGCTTTTCATGCTGACTGCCACAAATCTCACGACAGGCACTCTCTTTTCCGTGCTCTTCTACCTGATAGGGCACCTGACGCAAAATTTAAAAACTCTTATTGCGAGCCCAAAAACAGCGGCAGCCGTAAAATTCACCGCTTCGGTCTTTTATTATGTTCTCCCTGACTTCGCGGCCTTCAATTTCCGGGACCAGATCTATTTGAGCGGTGGCGTCTTCCATTATCCATTGCTGCTTAAGGCTTCCGCGTACGGGGCTTTTTACGCGCTGGCCTGCCTGCTCATAGCGGGCTTTGCCTTCTCCAAGAAAGAATTATGAAAAAGACTTATCTGCCATTAATAATACCCGCTTTTGCCGCAATCTTTGCCCTGACCTTCACCCGAGCCGACAGGGATTATGCTTCACTTCACCAGGATTATCCTTTCAAAGAAACATTTTCAATGCCGTACTACGCGCACGCCTTTTCTTTTATGGGTTTCCGGGCCGCAGTCTCTGATTTCCTCTGGATGGATATCGTGCAATATATAGGCGACCCGGAGAACGCGAAGACAAAATACAGGGATCTTTACTTGAAAACCGAGAACCTCATTCACCTTGACCCGAATTTCACGTTTCCTTATCTTTCGGTATCCGGCATCTATATGTTCGAACTAAAAGACCCCGCCAGGGCGCTGGGCTTGATAGACAGGGGGATAGAAAAGAACCCTGATTATTGGGTCCTGCAACTGTACCGCGCCGCTTATGTTTATCAAATGAACTTTGACGCGAGCAACAAGCTTTCAGATTTGGAGAAAGCGGCCTTAAGGATTGAAAAAGCTGTCGGCCTTAAAGGACATCCGCCGATGCTCGAACGCACCCTCGGCAGTTTTTATCTGAAGCTGGCGGAGCTTTCTTCTCCGGACAGAAAAAAACACTGGATGGGAAAAGCGGTAAGGCTCTGGGCAAACATGTACGAATTTCCTTCCGAAGAACTTAACGGAAAGTACGCAGAAACCCATTTAAGAAAGTACGGGCTGCTGAAAAATTAGTTATTTGACCGGGGGAACATATGGGAAAAACCTTTTTATCGGTTTTTTTGCTGGCAGGCGCTTTAATAGTTTCCGGACGCGCCGCTTCGATCAAAAGCGTTGAGCAGCTGACCGCAGGCGGAGGCTATAGCAGCCCCTCCTGGGCTCCGGACGGCGCAAAGTTCTTTGCGCAAAACAGCGCGGCAGGCATTATGCTCTATGATTTTTCCGGGAAGAACGGCAAAGCGCTGAAACCGGACGAAACGAATCTGGTAAAACCCTCCTGGTCCTTTGACGGCAACAGCATTGCGGCCGAAAACCTGAAGGACCAGTCAATAATGCTTTTTGACCTGATTTCCGGCAAAGCGCGCACCCTGGAAGAGAGCAATACCTATACTAAGAACCTGCAACCGATGACGCGCGTGTACGGACCCTGCTTCGCGCCTGACAATGACAATATTTTCTTCTTTTACTGGAGATTGAACCACGGCCAGACGGAATCATACCTCAGGCAATACACCCTCTCCGCCGGAGGTTGGGATAAAATCGCGGAAATGATACCGGACCGGAGAAATTACGGAAATATCGCGGTCTCGCCGAAAGGAGGA
>CAITPB010000270.1 GCA_903894145.1 Candidatus Firestoneibacteriota bacterium
CCGGTGTTTTCTTCAACGAACAGACTGAGGAAGAAGTCTTGACGGCCATAAACAGGCTTGAAGGCATGAAATGGAACGCAGAAGTCATACGCAATCACTCTTTATTGTTCGATAAGGCTTTTTTCAAGCAAAAACTTAAAGATTTCTTTTCAAAACTTCCCGTATAAACGCTTTCCTGCCTTAAAAACTGCCTATTAGTATTGATTTTATCGCATTTATTTAATAAAATATAAATTAGGCTGCATAGGGGGTAAAATGAAAGTAGTTATTCTTGCCGGCGGTTACGGTACAAGGCTCGGAGAAGAAACGCAGTTGAAACCCAAACCTATGGTAGAGGTTGGGGATAAACCCATCCTCTGGCACATCATGAAGATTTATTCCTATTACGGCTTTAATGACTTTATTGTATGCCTTGGCTATAAAGGGTACATGATAAAAGAGTATTTCACTAACTACTTCATGCACCAATCCGATGTTACGATAGACCTGAAAAACAACAATGTCAAAGTGCACCACTCCAAAGCAGAGCCCTGGCAGATAACGCTCGTCGATACCGGCTTAAACTCTATGACGGGCGGCCGGATTAAAAGGGTTGGCAAGTATATCGGGAATGAAACTTTTATGCTGACTTACGGAGACGGGGTCGGCGATGTAAACATTCCGGACCTGTTAAAATACCATAAGAGCCACAAGAAACTTGCGACATTGACTTCCGTTCAGCCATCAGGGCGTTTTGGCGCCATCACTATTGACGGAAAAGACAGGGTTGTTTCTTTTGTTGAAAAACCGAAAGGCGACGGTTCAAGGATAAACGGCGGTTTCTTCGTGCTCGAACCCGGTGTAATGAAGTATATCGATTCCGATACGACCTTCTGGGAGAAAGAACCTCTGGAAAAACTTGCCGCTGACAAGGAACTCTTTGCCTATAAGCACCCGGGTTTCTGGCAGCCGATGGACACGCTTCGCGATAAGAACCAGCTGGAAGAGATGTGGGTGAGCGGAAAAGCGCCGTGGAAGGTTTGGTAGGTGGATGCGCGGAGGCGCAGATGTGCAGATGCGCAAGAACAAACGCAAGCATGATGAAATGGGGGATGTAAGATGAATATGTACCAGGAACTTGAAATTTGGAAGGAAAGCGTAAAATTGATAAAAGATGTGTACAAGGTCTCGGAACAATTACCTAAATCCGAAGAGTACGTCTTGAAACAGCAGCTTAGAAGGGCTGTCGTTTCTGTGGCTCTAAATATTGCTGAAGGAAAGAGCAGAAAAACTGCAAAGGATTTTGGAAGTTTTCTGGTAATTGCGAATGCTTCACTATCGGAAGTTGATGCGATACTGGCGGTTTGTGAAGAATTGGATTACCTAAAAGAAGACAAGATATTGAAAGAGAAGATGTATGTGCTTGGGAAAAGGATCAATGCTCTCAAAACAAAGCTATTTAGGGGCTTTTGAAATGAATAAACAGTTTGCCAAAAAGAAGGATGAGCATCAGTCTTTGCTCTCAATTGCTCAAACGACTGCGCATCCGCGCATCCGCACATCCGCGCGTCAATCACAGCGTGCATTTTGGAAAAACAAGAGAGTGTTTCTCACAGGACACACCGGTTTCAAAGGAGCCTGGCTTAGCATTTGGCTTACCTCGATGGGGGCGCGGGTTTGCGGATACGCGCTCAAACCGGACACCAGGCCGAACCTCTTCACGCTCGCCCGGGCCAAACCCCTGGTACAGCATAACATTGGCGATATAAGGAACGCAAGAAAGCTGAAAACCGTTATGAAGGCTTTCAGGCCGGAAATCGTTATCCACCTGGCGGCACAGCCGCTTGTAAGGCAATCCTACAGAGATCCGGCGGAGACTTTTCAGGTTAATGTGCAGGGCACCGTAAACCTGCTTGAAGCGGCTCGTGCCTGCGGAACGGTAAGAGTTATTCTGAATGTAACCACGGACAAGGTTTACGAGAACCTTGAGAAGCATAATAAAGGTTACCGTGAAGGAGAGAAACTCGGCGGGTACGATCCCTATTCTGCAAGCAAGGCCTGCTCGGAAATAGTAACTGCTTCCTTCAGGAATTCTTTTTTCAATGCGGGCGAGTATAAGAAACACAAGGTTGCTGTCGCGACTGCCAGGGCGGGCAATGTTATAGGCGGCGGCGACTGGGCAGAAGACCGGCTGATTCCTGATTGTGTTGACGCAATTTTGGGCGGGAAACGGGTAAAGATACGGAATCCCAAGGCTACGCGTCCGTGGCAGCATGTTCTTGAGCCGCTTAGCGGGTATTTGTTGCTCTGCGAGAAACTCTATGCAAACGGAACGAAGTATTCAGGCGCCTGGAACATCGGGCCGGATTCAAAGGATTGCAAACCGGTAGGCTGGGTGGCTTCAAAATTCTGCTCCTTCTGGGGTTCTGAAAAATCCTGCGCGGTTCAGCCGGGCAGGCATCCCCATGAAGCAAACTTCCTGCAGCTTGATAATAATAAAGCAAAAAAGCAATTGGGCTGGTACCCTAAGTGGGATATTGAAACAGCGCTGGAGAAGGTTGTAGAGTGGAATATCAATGTTCTGAATGGATATGACGCGAGAGAGGCGTGTTTGAGGCAGATTGGGGAGTATGAGCATGAGGACGGTAGACGGTGACAGATGGATGTTTAGATGTTTAGAGGGTTGGATGATTAAGGACAGTGAGCAGGGGATGAAGACGGAGGACAGAAGACAGTCGGATGATTAGAGTTTTAGAAGGCCGGATGCTTAAGGGCTGAGGACAGATGCCGGAGGACGGAAGACCGTTGGCAAAAAAGGAAAAGGAGAAGTTAACTGAAATGAAAGAGAATACAAAACTTGAAAAAAAACTGAGGGCCGAAGTTGTCTCGGCCGCGCTTAAACATTACGCGGTTAAGCACGGGCAAAAGAAGGTTTTTTCTCCTGGCAACAAGATTCCGTACGGAGGCAGGGTCTTTGACGGCAAGGAGATAGAAAACCTCATTGACGCTTCATTGGATTTTTGGCTCACAACAGGTAAATACTCCGATAAATTTGAGAAGGATTTCTCGAAGTTTCTTGGCGTGAAGTATTGCTCGCTGGTTAACTCAGGCTCTTCCGCCAACCTGCTTGCCTTTATGGCGCTTACCTCCCCTAAACTTGGAGAAAAAAGAATAAAAAAAGAGGATGAGGTTATAACTGTTGCCGCCGGATTTCCGACAACCGTAACGCCTATCATACAGTTCGGGGCTGTTCCAGTTTTTATAGATATCAAACTTCCGACCTACGACATTGACTGTTCGCTGCTTGACAGGGCGATATCTGTCCGGACAAAAGCGGTGATGCTCGCGCACACGCTCGGAAATCCTTTTGATCTTGAAAAGGTGAAAAATTTCTGCGCGAAGAACAGATTGTGGCTCATAGAGGATAACTGTGATGCGCTCGGCACTAAATACCAGCACGCGGGCAAGTGGAAATATACGGGCACGTTCGGAGATATCGGTACTTCAAGTTTCTACCCGCCGCACCATATGACAATGGGAGAAGGCGGCGCAGTCTATACGAATGACCCTCTGCTGAAACAGCTGGTCGATTCTTTCAGGGATTGGGGCAAGGACTGCTGGTGCCCCTCCGGAAAAGACAATATCTGCAAGAACAGGTTCAACTGGAAACTCGGAGACCTGCCGCACGGATACGATCATAAATACATTTACTCTCATTTTGGCTATAATTTAAAAGCAACAGACCTTCAGGCCGCTATCGGCTGCGCTCAGCTTAAGAAACTTCCGGGCTTTATCGTTGCAAGGAAGAGAAACTGGCTACTGCTGAGAGAAGGTCTTGACGGGCTGACACAGAAGCTTATACTGCCTGAAGCAACGGCAAAATCTGATCCGAGCTGGTTCGGATTTCTTATCACGGTAAAGGAGAGCAGCGGTTTATCCCGGGATGCGATAGTAAGGCATCTGGAAAAGAACGGTATACAAACTAGAATGCTTTTTGCCGGCAACCTTTTAAAACACCCGTGTTTTGACGATATGAGAAAAACGGGTAAAGGCTACAGAGTGGCAGGACATCTTAAAGTAACCGACGAGGTTATGAACAGGACCTTCTGGGTCGGTGTTTATCCGGGACTTTCAATCGCAGAAATCAAGTTCATGATAGCAAAAATTAAAGAGGCAGTAGCATAACCCGCGGAGGCGATATGGAAAAGGGAATATTTGAAAAATTGTTTATTCTGGAGATGGCCAATAACCACATGGGCGATGTTGAACACGGTCTGAAAGTCATAAGGGCATTTCACGAAGTAACCAAAAAATATGACTTTAAATTCGGTTTCAAGCTTCAGTACAGGAATCTCGACACCTTTATTCATCCGAAATACAAAGGCAGTCAGGATATTAAATATGTGAAACGGTTCGAGGATACACGTCTTTCTAAAAGCGACTTAAGGAAGCTTAGAGATGAGATGGTTAAGCTCGGCTTCACGGCTATCTGCACTCCTTTTGATGAAAGTTCTGTTGATTTGATACTGGAACACGAGTTTGATGTTATAAAGGTCGCGAGCTGCTCTTTCACTGATTGGCCGCTCCTGGAGAAGATCGGCGCAACCAATAAACCTGTATTGCTTTCCACTGCAGGCGCCTCGGTTAACGACATAGACAGGGTTGTCGCTTTCTTTGAGCACAGGGACAAGGAATTTGCAATAATGCACTGTGTAGGCGAATATCCAACTGCTAAAGAGAATTTTGAACTAAACCAGATTGCTTTCCTTAAAACCAGGTATCCTAACCTGACCATAGGTTATTCAACGCACGAACCCCCTGAAGAGATGGAGTCGGTAAAGCTTGCCGTGGGAGAAGGCGCGGAGATATTTGAAAGGCACATCGGACTTAAGACGGATAAGTACTCCATTAACAATTATTCCTCAATGCCGGAGCAGATCGGCAGGTGGCTTGCGTCGGCGAAAGAAGCCTTCCTTATGGCCGGCGTTAAGAACGAAAGGAGAAAAATTTCCGACAAGGAAAAAGAAGATCTCATCGGCTTGCGCAGAGGCGTTTTTGTCAAAGAAAATCTTAATAGCGGAGAAAAACTTTCATTAAAGAATGTTTTCTTTGCCATCCCCAATATCAAAGGGCAGCTGCTCGCGAATGATTTTTCTAAATACATGGAGTATTCTCTGAAAAAGGATCTGCTAAAGGACTCGCCGGTTATGACGGCGGAAGTTTCTGTCCTAAACCTGAGGGAGAAATTCCTTGAGATCTCAAACAAGATCAAAGACATGGTTATTAAGAGCCATGTTCCGCTGCCGTTGAAATTTGATTTTGAACTCTCTCACCATTATGGTATTGAGAATTTTGAGAAGATAGGCGCTACGATAATACGATGCATAAACAGGGAATACTGCAAGACGATAATTATTACACTCCCCGGGCAGAAAAATCCGACCCATTTCCACAAGAAAAAGGAAGAAACTTTCCAGGTGCTTTACGGAGATCTGATTCTTGAAATGAGCGGCGTGGAAAAGGAATACAAGAAAGGGGATATTATTGTGGTGGAAAGAGAAGTGCCGCACAGCTTTACTTCAAAGGGCGGGGCAATATTTGAAGAGGTTTCCACGACTCATTAC
>CAITPB010000271.1 GCA_903894145.1 Candidatus Firestoneibacteriota bacterium
ACAATTACAAATGGCTCTTCAAAGACCTGGAAGACGAAGGCATAAATCTTGATTTCATAACTTTCGCCCCTTACGACTACGGCGGTTGCGCCTGCAAGCGATGCGCTCCCTGGATAACCACTTTCGCAAAACTGTCCGTCAGTATCTACAAACTCGCGAAAAAAAATCACTCCGGAGTAAAGCTTGACTATATCGGCTGGTGGTGGGAACAAGAAGAGCATCAACTATTCAAGAAGTTCATGGACAAAAAGAATCCGCGTCTTGCAAGGAGCATGTCTTTGCATATCCTATATGGAAAAGACGAGCCGATAGATGCGGTCCTGCCCGTCGGCTGCGGCAGAAGGGCCTTCATTCACGCCGGATATTCCGAAAAGCCGAAGATAGAGGGTATAAACGACCGCTACAGCATGATGGGGCCGGTCGCAGCGCCAAAGCGCCTGAAAAGGACCATTGATGGGCTTGTCCGCAGCGGGAGCTTAGGGTATATGGTCTACTCGGAAGGGGTCTACGAAGACGCGAACCACGCGCTTATTGGCGCGTTATCCAGCGGGAAGGCAAGAAACAGCGAAGAAGCTCTTGTTGAGTACGCCAAAAGATATTTCAAGGCGTCGGGAAGAGACGCGGCGCTTTGGGCCGGTTTTATTTCCTTTTTTGGCGACTGGACTGGCCTGAATATGAAAGAAGCAAAAAAACAATTCGGCTATCTGTCGAATGTTTCTGAACCTGGCTGGCGGGTGGAGCAGTGGCGCGCGAAATTACGGCTTATAGAGCTTCATCTCCGGATTAAGGACATGAAAGGCTGGGGAAGAGAGAGGCTTAAATTGGCGGCTGAGTGGCATAGGACGCTTGAAGGAATAAGGAGGGGCATTTACGGGCTTGGAGTTCAGCGCCATATATTTGCTCCGGAGTTTTGCGGCGCAGACTGGCAGAAGGAATGGATTGGTTTAAGCGGGATAAGGGCAAAGAAAGTATCGGCAGAAGCCTGAAGTCTGTATTCGAAGGCGAACGGTATCGTCTGTCGGGATTAATATAGGATTTGTCCCGGTCTTCTTCGGCATAACGAAACAAACGCTATTTAAAGAACGGTAAGTTTTCAGTTGCGGAAGAATAGACCAGGCAGAGATATGAGGTCATTTTAGGGTTGAAAGAGGCCCAAAATATCAGTATTATTGATAAATGGATAGAATGATCCTTTCCCAACAGCGAGAAAGAGCCGTCCCCGCATGAAAATCTTCCTCCGTGTCCTCAAATACGCAAAACCCTACAAATTCCGCATAGCTATCGGCATCTGCATGATGATTATTGTTTCCGCCTGCTCTGCCGGCGCGATGTATATGCTGAAACCCCTTTTTGACAAAGGACTCAAGCAGGGAGATCCGCAGGCCGGGTGGGAGACGCTAAAAATTGCTCTGGTTTTACTTGGCCTTTACTCCATCAAAGGTCTCGCCTTTTACGTTCAAGACTACATAATGAATAATGCCGGGCAGAAGATGATAATGGACATCAGGTCAGAAGTTTACAATCATGTCCAAAAACTTTCGCTCCGCTATTTCGCTTCACACCGCACCGGCCAGATAATCTCAAGGATAACCTCGGATGTGGTGATGATGCAGCAGGCTGTCGGCCTAACCTCAGGCATTATCGGCAACGGTATGAACTTTATCGGTCTTTTGATAGTGGTGTTCACAATGAACTGGCAGCTTTCGCTTATATCAATGGCGGCCTCCGTCCTTATTATTTTTCCGCTTTACAACTTCGGCAAGCGCCTGCGTAACATCAGTTTGGTGGCCCAGGATAAGATTGGAGAGATAACCTCCGTAACCTACGAGGGCATTTCAAACATCAGGATTGTCAAGGGCTTTGCTATGGAGAATCACGAACTCTCCAAATTCAACAGGGCAAGCCGGGCATATTTCGATACATTTATGAAGTCAATAAGGGTAACGGCGCTCTCGCACCCGGTCATAGAGTTTATCGGCATACTCGCAATTTCAATAATCATAGTAATCAGCGGTTTTCAGATAGGCAAGCCGGACAGTCATATTACAGTCGGTTCGTTCGCGGCTTTTACAGGCGCGCTTTTCCTTCTGTTTAACCCCATCAGGAACTTAAACGGCGTGAATATTTCCATCCAGCAGGCCCTCTCATCATCCGAGCGCGTTTTTGAACTGCTTGACGAAAAACTGGATGTCGCAGATGATCCGAAAGCAGTCAGGCTCCCCGGTTTTGAAAAGTCCCTGGAGTTTAAGGATGTCTGCTTTGAATACACGTCCGGAAAGCCGGTGCTTAAAAATATAAATCTAAAAATAAACAAAGGCGAAGTTGTGGCTGTCGTCGGTCCGTCGGGTTCCGGTAAATCCACGATGGTTGACCTTATTCCCAGGTTCTATGACGCTTCTTCCGGCATCCTGCTGGTTGACGGAATGGACATCAGGCAGCTGACGCTTACCTCGCTCCGCGCGCAGGTAGGCATTGTTACGCAGGAGACGATACTCTTCAACGACTCTATCCGCGACAATATTGCCTATGGCAGAAAGGATGAGGGGCAGGCCGAAGTGGAAGCCGCGGCTAAGGCCGCGAACGCCCATGCATTCATATTGAAAACCCCGAAGGGGTATGATACATTTATAGGCGAGCGGGGGGTTAAACTTTCGGGCGGGGAAAGGCAGAGGTTGTCTATTGCCAGAGCGATCCTGAAGAATCCTCCCGTGCTTATCCTTGATGAAGCCACCTCGGCGCTTGATACTGAATCGGAAAAACTGGTTCAGGAAGCCCTGGAAAACCTTATGAAAAACAGGACGACCGTGGTTATAGCCCACAGGCTTTCCACCGTTGTCAATGCTGATAAAATAGTGGTGTTGAAAGACGGGGTTATTGAGTCCGTTGGCAGGCACGCTGAACTGCTCGGAACCAGCGCCACGTACAAAAAACTATACGAGATGCAGTTTGCCGTCGAGAGGAGCGTGTAATGGACAGAGTCGGAGTTATCGGCTGCGGGAAGATGGGTTTCAAGCATATGGACTGTTTCCGGCGCATTCCCGGAGTTAAAGTTGTGGGTGTTTTCGACACAAACACGCAGAAGTGCAACGAATGCGGCGGGGTTAAACATTATGACACAGTGGCCGATCTTTTTAAAGACTGCGATATAGTGGATATTTGCACCCCGACTAATACTCATAAAGACTACATTATGGAAGGAATAAAACTTAAGAAAGCCATTTTCGTGGAAAAACCCCTCTGCCGCACAATGGAAGAGGCGAACGCGATACTCAAGGAAGCGAAGAAGAAGAAAGCCAAAATAATGGTAGGGCACATTCTGCGCTACTTCAACCAGTACGCCAACATCAAAAGGCTGGTTGACACGAAAGCCGCGGGGAAACCCTGCGTGGTCCGCATCTCCAGGGTGAACGGCTTCAGGAGAGGCTCCAATAACTGGTTTTCTTCGCTGGAAAAGAGCGGCGGGGTAATACTTGACCTGATGATTCATGACATAGATTTCCTTATGTGGTGTTTCGGCGATGTTGAACGGGTTTATGCCATGAATTTGATGAGCAAAGGCGTCCAGAACACCGATTACGCGCTCGCGGTCCTGCGCTTCAAAAACGGCGTCATCGCGCACCTTGAAGCCAGTTGGGCGCATTATTCGGGTTTTCGCACCTCCGTTGAAATGGCCTGCGACAAAGGGCTCATCTCCTACGACAGCAGGAATCCGAACACGCTGGCCGTTGAGTTCGCAGGCGGAAGAAATTTCAAAGATAGCCCTGTCGACGAGAACGCGACGCTGGTGGAACTTAAGGACTTCATCAATTACACCAGGAGCGGGAAAATCCCCAAGCTGGACATTGACGACGCCTACGGCTGCCTCGAAGTTTCTCTCGCGGCGCTTGAATCAACCAAAACAGGAAAGGTCGTTACGATAAAAAAAGCAAATTCTAAACTCAAATATAAATGAAATCACAAATTACAAAAAGATTTGTTAAGTACTTTGTATCTTTCATTTTTGGTGTCTATTTGGTGCTTGGTGTCCGCCACAATCTATAATTGTGGCGAGATCTCGTCCGCTTGCGGACGGACTTGAGATTTGGTGCTTGATTTTATTTTGTTTCGAATTTCGAGCTTCGTACTTCGAATTTATGTCCCCGGAGGTTTTGTGGCTTCTGACGATAAAGTGAAAGTCGGCATAATGAGTTTCGCCCATATGCACGCGCACTCCTACACAGCCTGCTTTTTGGGCATGGATTCGGTTAAGGTTGTCGGTGTCGCCGATGAAGATAAAAAACGCGCCCGCGCCATGTCAAAAGCGTTCAAAGTCAAGGCGTTTGACAGCTATAAAAAACTCCTGAAAGAGGATTTAGAAGCCGTCGTTATCTGTTCCGAGAATTCAAATCACTGCGACCTGGCGGTTATGGCCGCGGAAGCAAAGAAACACATTCTTTGCGAGAAGCCAATTTCCGCAAACCTCAAAGACGCCCAGAAGATGATAGAGGCCTGCAAAAAAAACAATGTTAAGCTTATGATAGCTTTCCCCTGCAGGTTCCTTACCGCGGTCACCAGAGCGAGAAGAATAATAGAAAACGGCGAGATAGGGCGAATCCTGGCCATCAAAGGCACGAATCACGGCAGCATGCCGGGCGGCTGGTTTGTCGACGCCAAAAAGTCCGGCGGCGGAGCCATCATGGACCATACGGTTCACGTGGTAGATCTTATGCGCTGGATACTTAACAAAGAAGTGAAGCGTGTCTACGCCGAGATCGACACCAGCATTCATAAAACGAAAATAGATGATTGCGGAACGCTGGCTTTTGAGTTCCACGGAGGCGTCATTGCCACGCTTGACCCGAGCTGGTCGAGGCCGAAATCGTACATGACCTGGGGTGATGTCACTCTTGATATTATCGGGGAGAAAGGCGTCATACAGGTTGACGCTTTTGCCCAGGCCATAAATGTCTTTGACGATGTGAAGAACAAGCATTACTGGTCAAATTGGGGTTCAAACGCCGACGCGAAAATGCTGAGAAGCTTCATTGACATGATAAGGTATAATAAAGAACCGGCTATAAGCGGCTTTGACGGCCTAAAGGCGATGGAAGTTGCTCTCGGCGCGTACGAGTCGGCGAAAAAGAAGCAGGCAGTGGAATTACCGCTGAAGTAAGTTTAATCTCTATGGAGTGAATCGACCATGTCGATTCGCTTGGCGCAGCGACGCGGAGCCTGTGTCGCAATGAATGTTCATATATACAAAGGCCTGCAATGATGATAT
>CAITPB010000272.1 GCA_903894145.1 Candidatus Firestoneibacteriota bacterium
AGCACTACCTGCGTTTTACAGCGTAAACATGATTGAACCCGGTTTGTAATGGTTTGCATTACGTTACAAACGTTAAGAACATTACGAACGTTATAAACCTTTTATTTCCAGTATATCCGGCCTCAAAACCTTCTCGCTCCCTACCTTGACCTCTATCATCGGCCAGCCGGGAGTCGGGGTGATAAACTCTGTTTTATTCTTGCGAACTATCACCGTGTCTTCGCATTTTGTCCCGGTAATCGACGGATTCCAGGCAAAAGCCTGGTTAGGAAGAACTATCTCCGCTGAATCCGGAAGCCCTCTGTATTCTCTTCCGGCGTAACCCGTGGAGCCGCCCTGGTGATGCAGCGTCCATTCGGAAGCGAAGCCTGTTTCTTTATAAGCATCCTGCGCTTTTTTAAATACATCCTTGATGTTCGCGCCCGGCTTGGAATTCAAATTAAAAACCGCGTCAACCTTTGCGACCGCATTATGTTTCTTTCTAAGCTCTGCGGAGATTGGCCCGAAGTGAACGATTCTTGTAAGACTGGCAATTAACCCCTGTTTTCTCGCGCAGACAACAACCATAACAACTTTCTCAACCTTCTTGTCCGTGGGGATTGGATGCCTGTATTTTGAAATGCGCTCGTCCGCCGCGACGAGAAGCACCGTCGGCGTTATTCCGTCCTTGTAGAGCTCCCTGGCGAGAAGCCCTGAAACCTTGTGTTCAGAATCGCCTTTCTTTATCTTTTTGCAGACGCGGCCCATCGCCCTTCCCGCCTTGCGACCGAGCCATTTATATCTTTTTATCTCTCCGCTTGTCAGTTGGAAACGAAGCCTGGAAAACTTGCCGTCGATATTAGGATACCCGCCGAACCCATCATCCGTGCCGAACACGCCGTCCTTGATTATATCCTTTATAAGTTTGAGCTTCTCCGCATCTTCCCACCAGTTGAACTTCTTTATAATGAATCCCTGCCCCTTAATCTCCTCATCCGAAACGCGTCCCGCTTCAATATTGCTCGCCACAAGGTATTTTTTTTCTTTTGTTATTATTATTGAAACAACCCCGAAGTCGGAGGCAGTGACTACGTGGTTGTCTCCGCCGCAGGTAAACCAGGCGAAGTTGTTGAACTTGGTGAGCATCACGGCGTCGAGCTTGTTTTGTTTCATAAACTTTCTTACTTTTCGTTCTTTCAACAAAATCTCGGTTTCTAAAGACATGGGCCCTCCGGTAAAAAGTTTGTAAGGTTCATAAGGTTTGTAAAGTTTATAATGTAACGGCAAAAACATTTAATCCAATAGGTGCTACAAACCCTTTTAACTTTGCTCTTTCCTTGCAAACATGATGAACTTTTGCTTTTACCTTATAAACCTTATGAAACTCTGCGGCCTGAAGGCCGGAGTTTCTCTTTATAGGTGTGTTAATATTATTCATGCCGGATTCATCCTCACCCTAAAGGGTGAGGTTTTCTCCGGCATCTGAAAGATAAACTTTGCTCTTACCTTACAAACTTTTAGATTTCGTTGAAGATCTGCATTATATTCGCCGTTGCCGCTACCGCCGCGGTGTCAGTCCGAAGGATCCTTGAGCCGAGCGACACGGGTATGACTCCGGCTGATTTCGCGAGCTCGGCCTCTTCATGCGAGAAACCGCCCTCGGGGCCGATAAAAACT
>CAITPB010000273.1 GCA_903894145.1 Candidatus Firestoneibacteriota bacterium
CTGCCGAGGAAAAGAATCAACACGAGCGCTCTTTTTCTCTGGGAAAAGTTCCTGGGCAAAGAGCCCTTCGGCAGGTCTTCCGAGCGCTTCAAACGCTTCCTCGGATTTACCCTGACCGCGCTTATCATTACCCTGCTTGTATTTGCGGCCGCCGATTTAAGCGTGGGAGTTTCCCCGGTAAAGGCGAAATCCCTCATTATATTAATGGATAATTCCGCGAGTATGAACGCGGTCTCTTCCGGAAAGAGCAACTTTGAAAAGGCGAAGGCAGCCGCGGCAAAGATTGCCGAATCCCTGGACGCGGGCTCTCTGGTCAGCGTGGTGGAAGCGGCCGATGAACTCCGCGTCATTTATCCCTCGGGAGTTCCTTCGCGCGAGACAGTCCGGAAGATAGAAGGCATTGAAAGTTTTGACGGACCCGTTGATGTGAAAGGAATGCTGGAGAAGGCGTTTAAACTCTGGGGGAATAACGAAGGGACGGAAATATTTATGTTCACTGACCGCGAGCCGCCGGAATCCGCCTGGGGAACCCGCGTGAGAACCTGGATAGCTCCGCACGCGAAATGGAATGCCGGCATCATAGCTCTCTCCGCGGAACGCGCCGGAGACGATATCATTGCAAAATTTACCGTGGCAAATTACGGAGAAAAGAACGCGACTCTCTCCGGCACGGTCTTCGGGAACGGCAGGACCGGCGGAACTTATGAGGAAAGGGGCGTGCCCCCGGGAACGGCCAGGGAAGAGACTGTCAGGTTTTTGGAACCGGGAAGAGCGGCCGTGAATGTTACGCTCGCGACGCGCGGCATTGACGACACGCTGGACATTGACAATGAAGCGAGGGTGATAGTTCCGTCTATTGACGAGATGAGGGTGAATGTTGTCTGGCCCGACATAAAGAGCAGGAACACCTATGTGCTCTCCGTGCTTGCGGCTCTTCGGGCTGAGGGAGTGGGCTATCCCGTCTCCGGCGCGGAGGGAGAAGGCGGCGCGGCTTCGGTCTTTGTGAATACCATGCCGTCTGTTTTGCCAAAAAACAGTTCCGTGGTGATCTGCCCGTATCTTTCCGGCTTCGTGGAAGTCCAGGGCCTGCTTGACAAGCCCGTGGTCATTGACCGCCAGGCGGACGACCCGCTGCTCAAAGATGTAAACCTCAGGGGCTTAAGCGTGAAGGGCGTGGTGCTTACAAAAGTTCCGGGCTGGGCAAAACCGCTTGTCTGGGCTGAAGACAAACCGATCATCTGGGCGGGCGAAATAAACGGCGTCAGAATAGTCTATATCGGCATTCCCGCTTCTGCGGCGAGTTCCAGGCTGCCGCTCACGGCATCCTTTCCCGCGCTGATGAAGAACGCGCTTTCCTGGATGCTTCCCGGCCAGGAAATTCTGCGGCCCGGTGAATATATAAACGGCTGGACCTCCAGAAAAATAGGATTTATTGAGAGTAAATCCGACAACAGGAGCCACGCGTTCAGCCTGCTTGACGCGGGAGAATCTGACCTCCGAAATGTTTCCGGCAAGGAGAGCGCGCTTCCCCCGGGAAGAAAGTCGCTTGCCCCGTTAATGACGGTTTTGGCAATGATACTGCTTGGCCTTGAATGGGCCTTGTTCCATAAAAGATACACGGAGTAAAAGAAAAAATGTTTTACGCGATACTGGTAGTCCTCATAATCGCGGGCACGCTTTACATTGCCCTGAGAACGGACCTGCCGTGGAAAGGCGCGCGCCTGCTTATCCTTTTGGGCCTGCGCCTGGGACTGCTCGCGCTCGTTGCCGCGTTTTTGCTTGATGTGCGCCTGCCCGGAAATTACCCCACGCATAAGGTTGAACTTATGGTGGCGGTGGACAGGTCGGCGTCAATAAGCGACGAGGGAACCAGGCTCGCCGACAAAACAATTGAAGATGCCAAACGGGAGGCCGCGAAAGAAAACCTGCCCTGCCAGGTCTTTGAGTTCGGCAAAGATGACCGCGGGGTCTCTGATCTTACCGAAACGCTCAACACCGCTGCAAATAATTTCAAGGGCTCCGGAGAAAAAAGGATACTGCTCCTTTCCGACGGGCTCTACACCGCCGCTGATCCTATTTCGCTTGTGCCGAAGTTCCGGAAGGAAGGCGTTAAAGTTTACGCCTCCCCGCTCCCGCGCGTCAAAAACGAAAGCGCGGTCACCGGAATAATTACTCCTCCGGTTTCCTGGCAAAACCTGCCCACGCCCGTGGAAGTGGGGCTGCGCTGCACCGAGCCGACGCTCTGCGAGCTTTCGCTTTTCGCGGACGGGGAAGAGATAAACAGCAAGAAGGTCAGGCTCTCGCCCGGACTGACTTCGGCGAGCCTGCCGGTAAGTTTC
>CAITPB010000274.1 GCA_903894145.1 Candidatus Firestoneibacteriota bacterium
CCTCCTGGTCATTCAGGCCCAACTGCTCAATGATACAACATTGCAGGAAGGTTGCTTGGACTGGGTTAAGATTTTACTTGGACTGGATTATTTCCCCCCGGAGCGCTTATTCTGCATTGCCCGGTATCTTGTAGGGTTGCTGCCTTTCGCCGCCTTAAAGACCCTGTTGAAATATGAGAGGTCATTGAAACCCGAATCATAGGCTATTTCGGTGACGGGCTTCACTGAGCCGGACAACAGTCTTGCCGCAAATTCTATTCTGAGAGCATTAATGTATTCCGTAAAAGTCTTGCCCGTAACCTTTTTAAAGATGTTGCAATAGTATTCCTTGGTAATTCCCGCCTTGTTCAGGGAAATATCCTCCAGCGAGATTTCCTTTCTGAAGTTTCCGTCGATGTACTCAAGGCTCTTCATAATGGCGCTTGCCTGCCGGTTTAAACCGACGCTCTTCCCTGGCAACTCAGCTTTCAGCCGCTCGTTGAACCGCACCAGAGTTATAAGAAGATCGGAAAGCAGTATCTTGATGGCAGTTTCAAACCCTCTCGGCTTCTTCCCGTATTCCAAAAAGAGTTCTTCGAGTATTATCAGGGCCTTCAGGTTTACCGGGCCTGTCAAGTGGAGCCTGTTGAACCCTTTTTTGAACGGTTCAAGATACAGGAACTCAAGGAATCCCGTGACATTCTTAAGCAAAGCGGCGTGAGAATCAAGCAGTTCCGGCAGGAAGATGCAGTTGTAAACTTCGAACTGAGGGGCCATCGCTTTGTTTAAGCCGTGCGACCGGCCCGGTTCCATCAGAACCATATCTCCGGCGGCAACCGGCTCTTCCCTCCCGTCAAGCACATGCAGGCATTTGCCTGTGACCACATAGAAGAATTCAAAGAATTCATGACGGTGAACAGGAAATTCCGAGATATTATTCTTTGCTATCAGGAAAGGGAAAGAAGTATCCGGGAAATAGTCGCGGTTCTTTAGAGTCTTCATAAAATATTATATCATACTCCAAAAAAAAAGGGGCCGCGTTTCCGCGGGCCCCTTTTGATAATTCTTTCTTCCCTGCTATAGTTTAAGCAGCAGGTCCTGATACTTCGGCATCGGCCAAAGAGAATCTTCGACCAGGGTTTCAGCCGTATCAACAGCAGAGCGAAGGTCCAAAAGCCCTTTTGCCCCTTCGCTGGCGCAGGCATTTGCCTTCTTGTGCAGGTCGGAAATATTCCCTATCTTGGCCTGGAGCGCGTCAAACTTGGAAACATTCGCACTTATCCCGGCATAGGCATCCTCGGCGGCTTTTAGCTCGGCAATGAGCGCCTTGGATTTCACGCCTGCCTCGGCGGATGCAACGGCGGCTTTCGCGGTATTTTTTACATGCTCCGCTACTGCCGGCATTACAAGCGTTTTGGCAATGTTAATTGCGGTCTTGAACTCTATGTCCTTTATCTTAACATAGGTTTCAAGTTTTACCTCTATCTTGGCGTCAAGCTCGTGCTCGGAAAGCACTTTGAACTTGGTGAAGAGGTCTTTAACGTCCTTGGCATGGAACTGTGCGAGCGCCTCTGGGGTTGTCTTGGTGTTGGGCAGTCCCCTCTTTTCCGCTTCCTTATGCCACTCTTCAGAATAGCCGTTCCCTTCGTACCTTACTCTCTTTGTCTCTTTAACGATATCCTTAAGCAATACAAGGGCGTTTGCCTTTACATCGTCGCCGGACATCTTGGAGAGCCTGTCAAAAATCTCGGAGTAACCATAAGCCGTTATCATGTTAAAGACTGTTGCGGCTTCCGAGCAGTTCTGCGAGGACCCGACCGCCCTAAACTCGAACTTGTTGCCGGTAAAAGCGATAGGCGAAGTCCTGTTCCTGTCGGAATAATCCTTGGCGACGTTCGGAAGGTTCTGGACGCCGAGGTTAATCTGGGCTATCTGTTTTTCCGTCGGCTTGCTGCCTATGCCCGCGATCTCATTGAAAATCTGGTCAAGGTACTCGCCGAGATAGATGGACATAATCGCCGGCGGGGCTTCGTTAGCGCCAAGCCTGTGGTCGTTGCCCGCGTCTGCCACGGCCGCGCGGAGAATTCCGCCGAATTTGTTGACTCCGATCATAATGGCGCCGATTGTAAGGAGGAAACTCGTGTTCTTAAGCGGAGACTTTGACGGCTCCAGGTAGTTGGTGCCGGTGTCGTCGCCGATGGACCAGTTCAAATGCTTGCCGGAACCGTTTACGCCGGAAAGCGGCTTTTCGTGTACGCACGCGATCATGCCGTGCTTCTCCGCGACTTTCTTCATGATATCCATGAGCTTAAGGTTGTTGTCTATGCCCAGGTTTGACTCGCTATATATGGGAGCGACTTCAAACTGGTTGGGGGCTACCTCGTTATGCCTGGTCTTGCTGGGTATCCCTCTCCTGAAAAGCTCCATGTCAAAATCTTCCATGAAGTTAAGGACTTTGTCTTTGATAGAGCCGAAATAATGATCTTCCATCTGTTGCCCTTTTGCCGGAGCTGCTCCAAAAAGAGTTCTGCCGGTAATCACCAGATCCGGCCTCTTTTCAAAGAGGTCCTTGTTGAAGAGGAAGTATTCCTGTTCGGGCCCGACATTTATTTTGATTCTCTTTGCCATGCGGTTGCCGAGCAGCCTCTGAAGCTTAATGGCTATCTCATTGAGAGCCCTCTGAGAGCGGAGCAGCGGGGTCTTAAGGTCAAGCACCGCGCCTGTCCACGACAGGAAGACCGACGGGATCACCAGCGTTTTGGAGTCCTCTGATTCAAGAAGGAACGCGGGAGAGGTCGGGTCCCAGGCCGTGTAGCCCCTGGCTTCAAAAGTGGATCTTATGCCGCCGGAAGGGAATGAAGACGCATCCGGTTCAGACTGTATTAATTGAGACGCGGACAATCTCTCAACGATCTCTCCGTTCTCGCCATAGGTTATGAAAGCATCATGCTTTTCTGCCGTGCCGCCTCTTTGCGGCTGAAACCAATGCGTGAAATGCGTCGCGCCGTTCTCTATTGCCCATTCCTTCATGGCATGAGCAACATCCGCCGCGATGTCGTGATCAAGAGGAGAGCCTTCGTCGATGGTTTCGACGAGTTTAGCGTACACCTCTTTGCTGAGTTTCTCCTTCATAACCTTGCGGCTGAAGGTCAACTCCCCGTACAATTCACTGATTTTTCTGGCCATTTTTATACCCTCCAGCCGAATTCTACCCCTGTTTTCCGTTTGTGTCAAGATATTTTTGCTATTATTATGCAAAATCAAGAGTTTTAGGTCTACAGTTTTGTTAATATTGACATTTGTGGGTTATATTTTTGCTGTATTACAGCATTAAAGCAAAGACTGTTA
>CAITPB010000275.1 GCA_903894145.1 Candidatus Firestoneibacteriota bacterium
CCGCAGGTCTTATCAAACCCGTGAAGGATGACAGCTATATTTATATCATCATGCCGGTAAGGATCTAGTGAGAATAAGCTCGCTTTTTGTCCACAATTTTAAAAATTTGGGCGAGCTGAACTTAACGCAACTTTCCGGAGTAAACATTATCACCGGCAGAAATGCCTCCGGCAAGACCAACACCCTGCAGAGCCTCTATTTTCTTTCCACGCTTTCCACGCAGTTCAAGACTTACCAGCAGGCCGTCAGGTTCGGAGCCGATTTCTTTTCCGTTAAAGCGGCCGTGGAATCTTCCGGCTCGGAAAAAACGCTTGAAGTCAGGTACGGCCCGGGGCGCGACGTTAAGCTTAAGGTAAACGGAAACGCGGTCGCGAAAAAAAGCGATTACATCGGGGAAAGCAGGGTGGTTAATTTCGCCTTTGAAGATATAGATCTGGTCCGGGGTTCGCCCGGAGAAAGAAGGCGGGCGCTAAACATTCTTATCTCGCAGGTTAACCGGGGTTACCTCAAATCTCTCCAGAAATATACGGCTGTGCTGGCCCAGAAAAATAAACTGCTCTCGGATGCCGGCGGAAAAAAACCGGATATTGCCCTGCTCGAAACGTTCAACGAACAGCTCTGCGGCGCGGGGGCGGAAGTGGTGCAGGGACGGAAGGAGGCGGCAGCGTTCCTGGCCGTAGCGTTCGACCTGGCCCACCGGAAGATTTCTCTCGGGCTGGAGAAAGCCTCTCTCGAATATAAATGTTCCTTCGACTGCTCGGGAGATCTTAAATCCGCTTTTGGGGAAAAGCTTAAAAATTTGCTTCCGGCGGAAATTGCCCGCGGCGCTTCGCTTGTCGGCCCGCATAAAGACGATCTTATTTTTTTGATAAACGGCAGGGATGCCAAATATTACGCCTCGGACGGGCAGCAGAGGACGCTGGTATTCTCTTTCAAGCTCGCGGAGTACAAATACATGCAGGAGGCCGTTAAGGACGACCCGGTTATTTTGCTCGACGATGTTTTTTACGAGCTCGACGCGGAGAGAAAAGCGGCAGTTCTTGAATTTTTCAGGCCCATGCCGCAGCTTTTTATAGTATCATTGGAAGAGGAGTGGGTGAAGAAGGTTTTCCCTGACGCCAAAAGTTTCAGAATCAGCGGAGGAGCGCTTCAAAATGCAATATAGAAAGAGCAAGAAACTGGACCCGGTCGGGAACGTCCTCTTCAAAACGTTGAAAAAATACGGGTTATTTGATAAAATCAAAGAACAGGAGCTGTTTTCCGGCTGGCAAAGCGTAGTGGGGGAGAGGGTTGCGGCGCACGCCCAGCCGACTTTTTTCAAATTCGGGAAGCTCTTTGTTTCCGTGGATAATCCCACCTGGCTTTCGGAACTGCGGTTCCTGAAAGAAAAGCTGAAAAAACAGATTAACGATTACCTCGGCGCCGACAAGGTAAAGGATATCGTTTTCAAGGTGAAATAATAAGTTTGATTACACAGGTTAGAAAAACAGATTACGCAGATTAAGGCGGGCGGTTCATCGGTGACATCGTTCCAAATCGGTGCTATCAAACAAAGATTCTTCATAAGAAGTAAAGGGGTTAGGGTAAATGGCAAAAAAAGAAGAAAAGAAAAAGCTTAAACCGGAAGCCGGCGCGGGAAGCGGGGAATATACTGCTGACAAAATTACGGTCCTTGAAGGGCTGGATGCGGTAAGGAAACGCCCCGCGATGTATATCGGCGGGACGGGCAATGACGGGCTGCACCACCTGGTTTGGGAGATCGTGGACAACTCCATAGACGAAGCCCTGGCCGGACATTGCAAGAATATCTCGGTCTCCATCGGCAAGGACAAGACCATTACCGTTATAGACGACGGCCGCGGAATTCCCGTGGAGCTCATGAAGGACCAGAAAAAAAGCGCGCTTGAAGTTATCATGACCGTGCTTCACGCCGGCGGAAAATTCGACAAGCAGAATTACAAGGTTTCCGGCGGGCTTCACGGCGTAGGCGCCTCGGTTGTTAACGCGCTTTCCGAATGGCTGAAAGTGGAAGTATACAGGGACGGGGAGTCGTACTTCCAGGAATACAGGCGCGGCAAGCCGGTAAAACCCGTCATCAAAACCGGCAAAACAAAACTCCGCGGCACAAAAACAACCTTCAAGCCCGACATGCAGATATTTACCTCGGACGAGTTTGAATACGCGAAACTCAAGGAAAGGCTGGAAGAGCTCGCTTTCCTCAATAAGGGAATCTGCATAAAAATAAAAGACGAGCGTACCGGCAAGGAAGAAGAGTTTAAGTATGACGGCGGCATTGTCCATTTCGTAAAGAAGCACCAGAAGAACAAGGAAACTCTCCATAACGAACCCATCTACATTTCAAAGGAAAAGGACGGCCTTTCCATTGAGATAGCCATGCAGTGGAACGACAGCTATAACGAGCTGGTCTATACCTTTGTTAACAATATAAACACCCACGAAGGCGGCACGCACCTTACCGGGTTTAAAAGCGGGCTTACGAAAGTAGCGAACGACTTCGCGAAAGAAAAAGGGCTGATTAAGGACGCTTCCATCAGCCTTCAGGGTGACGACGTGAGAGAGGGCCTCGTTTGCGTCATCTCCTTAAAGATTGCGGATCCCCAGTTCGAGGGTCAGACCAAAATGAAACTGGGAAATTCCGAAGTGGAAGGTATAGTCCGGTCCATCATGATAGACGAGCTTACCTCCTTCTTCGCGGAGAACCCTTCCACAACAAAAAAGATTCTTGAAAAAGTAACCATTGCCGCCCAGGCGAGGGAAGCCGCGAGGAAAGCAAGGGAACTGACCAGAAGGAAAGGGGCGCTTGAAGGCTGGTCCCTACCGGGAAAACTCGCCGACTGCTCCGAAAATGACGCCGAGCTCTGCGAGCTTTATATAGTGGAAGGAGATTCCGCGGGAGGCTCCGCTAAACAGGGCAGAGACAGGCGTTTCCAGGCGATTCTTCCTCTTCGCGGCAAGATACTTAACGTGGAAAAAGCGAGGTTGGACAAGATATTCGCGAATACCGAAATAAGGACGATAATAACGGCCGTAGGCACGGGCGTGGGGGAAGAGGAATTTGATGTTACCCGCCTGCGCTATGCCAAGATAATAATAATGACCGACGCCGACGAAGACGGTTCGCATATCAGGACGCTGCTCTTAACCTTCTTTTTCCGCCAGATGCACAAACTGCTCGAGGACGGGCACATCTTCATCGCCCAGCCTCCGCTTTACAAAATCAAGCAGGGAAAAACGGAGCGCTATTTCCTCACCGAAGAGGAAATGGAAAATTTCCTCATTGACCAGGCTTGCGCCGGATCAAAACTCGTAAAACTAAAGAACGGCAAAGAAGACATAATTTTCTCCGAGGTAAAGTACAAGGAGATCCTGAAGGAACTCTCGGAAGCGGAGACTTTAATCCACCGCATTGAAAAGAATGACCTGAACTTTTCCGAGCTTATGGAGTTTATAAACGACAAAAAACTCCCGATGTTCAAGGTGCAGGTGATGGGCGAGACAAAATACGCCTACTCGGAAACCGAAAAAAACAATTTTCTGAAGGCGATGAGGAAGAAAGAAAAAACCGGCAAAAAAAACGGCGCGTCCAGGTCCGTCATGAAAGATGAGGACGAGGTAATTGTCAATATCAACGAAATACAGGAAATTAAGGCCTTCTACGAAAAGATGAAACTTTTGGAGAAGAAAGATATCTATCTTGACGAGGAAGAGTTTGACAAAAAGAAGAAAGAGAGGAAGGCGCTCTATACTATCACGGAGGGGGAAGACGAAACCCCTGTTTACTCGGCGCTGGACATTTTGAAAAGCGTCCGCATCATGGCCAAAAAAGGGCTCACGATCCAGAGATATAAAGGACTGGGAGAAATGAATCCCGCCCAGCTCTGGGACACAACGATGAACCCGGCGCACCGCACCCTGCTTCAGGTTAAACTTGAGGACGCCGCGGCCGCCGACGAGATGTTTACGGTGCTGATGGGCGACCAGGTGGAACCCAGGCGTCAGTTCATACAGCAGTTTGCCCTGGAGGCGAAGAATATAGACATATGAGAAAAGAAGCAGCCGCGGACAAGCACCTTAAGGCAGTCTCTGAGGTCAGCAAGGCAATCACCTCCGACCTTTACCTTGAGGACATCCTGCGGCTGATAGTTACCGTTACTGCCGAGGTAATGAACTCGAAGATTTGTTCTATCCTCCTTGTTGACGAAGATAAAAAGGAACTTGTCATCAGGGCAACACAGTCCGTAAGCGAAGCCTACAACAAGAAACCGAACATGAAACTCGGCGAGGGTATTGCCGGCCGGGTTGCCTCTGAAAAGACACCAATTATTGTCGCGGATGTTAAAGTAGACAAAAATTATTTAAACAGGGATATCGCCGTCTCGGAAGGTTTGACCTCGCTTTTAAGCGTTCCGATGACAGTAAAGAGCCGCGTTATCGGCGTTCTTAATGTCTATACCAGCCGCCATCACGACTTTACCCGGAAAGAGATAGACACCCTGACTTCAGTCGCCAGCCAGGCGGCGGTAGCCATAGAGAACGCCCAGCTTCTTGTAAAAACCAAAGTAATAGAAGAGGAATTGAAGGCCAGAAAACTTGTGGAAAAAGCTAAAGCTATCCTCATAAAGGAGTACGGCCTTTCAGAAGATGACGCTTACAAGAGAATTCAGAAGCGCAGCATGGATTCAAGAAAGACGATGAAGGAAATCGCGGAAGCGATAATATTGGCCAAAAATATTTAAAAATCAAAAGTTTATAAGGTTTGTAAGGTTCATAAGGTTTATAAGGTCTATAATGTCTATTAGCCTCACAACCCGGGCCTTGTTTTCTAAGAAGAAAACAGCAAAAGCGCAACAAAGTTTGGTTTGAGGCATTTACCTTACAAACTTTAAGAACCTTATAAACTTTACAAACTTTTAAGGCACGCATTCTTACTTGTTTTTTTAGGAGGCCCTTATGGTCATCTTACTTAGAATACTTTTTATTGTCGCGAGCGCGGCGCTTGGTTCAATGTACGCGCAGAATTTTGCCCAGCCGGTTTTCAACGGGGTGCTGTTCGGTGCCGCGGGAAGCTTGGCGTTAATACTGGTGGAATTCCTTCTCAAAAGAGTTTCAGTGAAGGATCTCGTGGCTATCCTCGCCGGGCTTGTCCTCGGACTTATCATGGCGGTCCTCCTTTCCATGGGCCTTTCCTATTTTGCCTTCTTTAAGGATGACAGGTTTACTTTTCTCCCGATAGCGATAAATCTATTTTGCCTTTATTTCGGCATTGCGCTCGCGCTCAATAAAAAAGAAGAGATACTCGGCTTTAAGCTGCCGCTCGGGCTAGGAAAAAGCGGTTTCGCCCCCAAAGTCCTCGATACGAGCGTTATTATAGACGGGCGCGTCGCTGAAGTGCTGGCCATCGGTTTTCTTGACGGCGAGATAATAGTCCCCCGTTTCGTGCTTCATGAACTCCAGCTTATCGCGGATTCCCCGGACGCCACCAAGCGGAACCGCGGCAGAAGGGGCCTGGACATATTAAACCAGATGCAGAAGGTTTCGCCCAACGTCAAAGTCTATGACGATGATTTTCCGGACGTAAACGGCGTGGACCAGAAACTCATAAAGATGGGAAAAAAGTATAACGCTAAAGTCGTGACAAATGATTTCAACCTCAACAAAGTCGCGGAAGTTGAAAAAGTAAAAGTTCTGAACCTTAACGACCTCTCCAACGCGGTGAAGCCGATAGTTCTTCCCGGCGAAATGATGAAAGTGAAAATTCTCAAAGAAGGCAAGGAAGCCCAGCAGGGCGTCGCGTACCTGGATGACGGCACTATGATTGTCGTCGACGGCGCGAAGAATCACATTAACCAAACGCTGGATATCGTTATCACCTCGGTGATACAGACTTCGGCGGGCAGGATGATTTTCTCAAAGAAAAAGGAGGATTGATGATTATAGCCTCCGCCATTATCGTCGCGGCCGGCTCCTCAAAGAGGATGGGCGGCAAGACGAACAAGC
>CAITPB010000276.1 GCA_903894145.1 Candidatus Firestoneibacteriota bacterium
CCTAAAAAAAGTTGAAATGCTCCCGCCATATTGTATAATAGATTGCTAAATATTTTCCAAGGGGGCAAGCATGAAAAAAACAGCTGTTCTGGCGGTCCTGGCGCTATTTCTGCTCTGCGGATTTTCGAGCGGAGAAGAAGCCAAAGATATCCTGAAAAGAGTCAGGGAAAAAGACAGCAATATAGGCAATGTTTTCAAGACTTTCCGCATGGTTTACAACAAGAAATCCCCCTGGGGATTCAACGGAAACTTTGAAACGCTCATCAAAGGGAACAAAAAAAGAATGAATTCAAACTCCGGGACTCTTGCCTCGGACGCCATCTTTGACGGAACACATTGCTGGAACATCTTTCCCATGACGGGCACGACCCAGCAGAACAAGGACTACTACGATCAGAACGATAAAGGGCTTTTTGCCTGGGTCAAGAAGTTCAATGACAATGTGAAACTCTCGGGCGAAGAAACCATCGACAAACGTAAATGCTGGGTAATCGAGGGAGACGGCGGCGAAGAATACCTGAAAAAGATATGGGTTGACCAAAAAACTCTGAGCCTGATCAAGGCCGGAGGCGGAAGCATGAAACTCATTAATTCCGAATTCAAGCCGCTAAACGAGGCCTACGAAGCTCCGATGAAGACCGATATCATGAGGGACGACAAGATTGACATGGCTATTGTCGTGACCGTGCTTGAGACCGGAAAGGAAATTTCCGACGACCTCTTCAAAGTTGACGTGAAACCGAATGACAGCCCTTTTGGGGATTTTATCAAATTCGGCAAGTAAATTCTAAAGCGCCCTTAAACGGAGAACAAATGGCTCTTAAATTCACGCCCAAAGAAAGACAGAAATTCCTGCACCACGCCCAGCTCGCCGGTTTCTGGTACTGCAATAACCAGAACACAGATGAAAAACCGTGGGGCGGCATAGCCGACAGCGCGGATAAGGGGCGTTTCGTTTATGAATACATAATCCCTAAAAATTTCGCCAGGGGCATGGGCGTGTGGGGCCAGTCGATAGCCATTATGGACCTCTATGACCTGGCCCGCAGCTTCCCCGGAGAAAAACAACTCTTTCTTAAAGCCGCTAAACTCGGTGCGGGATATCTCGGATCTCTTCAGGTGACAGATTTTCGCCTGCCCAAAAGCATAGGCGGTTTCCGCGAGCACACTCCCCAGGCTACCGAAAGTTACCCGCGGGACGCCGTCACCGGCGGATTCGGGCTTTGCCGGCTCTTCAAGGAAACGCAGGATCAGGAATGGCTCGACCGCGCGAAACTTTTCGCCGAATGGTGGATGAATAACGGCACGGACAAGAACGGTTGGCCCTACATCACCTTTGACCTTTTGAAACAATACGGGCACAACCGCGCCATGGAAGTTGCCGGATCAGAGGCGGGCGCGGAATTTATAAAAGGCGACTGGCAGGCCGGCTCGGCAATCTTCTTTTACCAGCTCTTTAAGCTCACAAACGATTCCCGCTATATAGAAAAAGGATTTGACCCGCTTATCAGCGGCCTTGCTGAGATATATGAAGAAAACCGCGGTAAGCCTGTCGTTGACGGCTTCCACGGAGAAGTGCCGATTAGTTTCGGAAACGACGACTTCGCTCTGGTTGCTCTTATCTGCGCCTACAGGCTGAAGAAAGAAAAGCGCCTGCTTGACCTGCTTATTGAAAGGATTGAAGCCCAGAACAGCCTGATGGACGCGGATGGTTCCTACCCCAGCTTCGGCGGCACCTTTGTTTCCGGCATCAACAATCTTGAGTTCCTCCGGCTCGCTGAAACCGAAAAACTCAATATCGATGTAAGCGGCGTTGAGAGCTGTCTAAGAAAAACGGCGGCGTTAGGGCTTACTCTCCAGGAAAAGGAAAGCGTGGATCTCAGGCTGCTCGGCGGGCTCTACGGCCAGTCAAGCTTCGATGTAGCCAGAACGCACATTCACAACCGTTCCGCGGGCTACAGTATAAATTTCTATCTGCGGCTGGCCGGTAAAGATGAACTTCCAACCTTCAGCAGTTTTGGATGGTAAGAATGCCCAGCGAAGAACTCCGGCCTCTTAAAGCTCTTCTTCCCCTTTGCAGGGAAACCGCGCAGGAAACAATTGAATTAATGCTTTCCCGCTACGAGAAAAGAAAACTTTATCCTTTCATAGACACAAAAATCAACGCGATTACCGGAAAGGACTTTCCCGAAGAAGACCCTGAGACGGATTTCAAGAGCCGCTCCGCCGTTTTCGGCTGGATCCAGGGGCGCGGGCTCGAAGCCCTTGCCGGGCATGCCGCCTTCTTTCACGACAATCCCGCGCTGGCGCAAAGGTGCGACCGCGTGCTGTCGGCGGTCTCGGCCAGCGTAGCCGGCTTTGGCAAGAAAGATAACGGCCGTTTTATGTTCCTTTCCACAACGGAAGGCAAACCGTTCCGCTGCGGCCCTGACGGAAAACGGGAATACTTCTCCGCCTGGGATATTCCTCCGGGATTTGCGGATATTTTCACGGGCAAGGGCCTTGCGGCGGCGGGAACGCGCCTTAAAAAACCTGAATTAACCGAAATGGGCGTTGCCGCGTTAAACAACGCCTTCCAGGCAATTAAATTCGGCAGTTTCGCTACCGACCAAATATCTTTTGACCCTAAAAACCCCGTCCGGCCGGCAGTTAACAGGCAGGCCCAGGGCCCCTGGATGATAACCCTCGGCGGCTTCGCCCTCTTCTGCGAGCTCTTCCCGGATACCTGGGAGTGGAGGGAATCAGGCTACGAATGTTTATCCAGGATCCTCGAAAAACACACCGTCCAAAAAAATTACGGAAGCCTGAAGCAGTTTGATTTCTTTGAATTCATGGACAACGAAGGCAAGCCCTGCGTGGATGACGGAAAGATTATTCAGGATCCGGGCCACGCGCTTGAATTTACCGGGCTCGCCGCGAGATTCCTGCTAAAGGCAGGAAGCAAGCTTGCCTATCACCCCGGGCGGCGCGCTTTCATTGACAACTGCAAAGCAATACTCCCTGACATTTTCCTCTCAGCCTTCAGGAACGGCTTTCGAAAAGACGCCGGCGGAATATGCAAAACCTTTGACCTGGTTTCAAGAAAACCGTTAAACGACGATATGCCATGGTGGCCGCTGCCGGAAGCCATGCGGGCCGCCGTTCTTCTTCTCCTTCTTTGCCCGTCTCACCCGCGCAAGGCCGAACTCGCGGAAGCCGCGCAGGTATGCGCGAGGGCCTTCTTTATAGGTTTCCGGTCTCCGGTGAAGGGGCTTTTCATCCAGACACGCGCCGCGGACGGCAAGCCTTCAGCCGCAATTCCGGCAACGCCTGACGCTGATCCCGGTTATCATACCGGTTTGAGCCTGATTGACGTGATAAACGCCTGCGAGGATAATTTTACCGGCGGGGACAAGATAGTTCTGCGGTAGCAGTTTCGGCTGTCAGGATGTTCAACTCTAGATTCTTGCTCTTACGGTATTTTCGCTGTTTTTCAGATAGAGGAAGGACACCCAGCCGGCCGGAGCAGTTTTATTATCGGCAGTGTAGGGATTGTGCGGCTTCACAGGCCAGACGAAGACCCCGCCGGAAGGGACAATTAACTTTGCTTTTCCTTTGATGACCAGGCTGTTACCCTTTTTTCAAGCGGGACTCTCAAGGATTTCCTGCCCAGCGCGAACTTTCTTCCATTTATTTGCACTCTGTCTCCGAGCAAGGCCTGAAGCTGCAGGCCGGTGAGAGAATTTTGACCCGTTGCGGAGGTTCTGATGATGACTTCTTTTCCCGCGATTTTTGCCTCAATCTCCGCCGAGCCGGATTCGTAATTTAAACGGAGTTTGCTGCCTTTCAAAGAACCTGTTTTCGCTCTGTAATCTTTTCCGTTGCTGAATGTGAAATTAGAGAACGCCGGCTGGTTCTTTGAATTTCCTCCGCCGATGACAAGGCCGGTCCTGTGGTTATACGCCGAGACGTGCGACTGGGCCTCAAGCCTGAACACATTATCCGGCAGCCCCTTAGCGCAGAAAGCGGAGAGAGAATACTGCCAGTCGCCGTGCCTGCGAACCAGCGCCCTGCCTTTGCCTTCGCGGAAGGAATAGTTCTTTCTCTCAAAAGGAAGCTTTCGGAAGATGTTTCTTCCCCCCGGATGCCCCAACAGGTCGGCTATCAGCGGAACGTTTATGTTCAGTTTCATCCAGGGTTCTCCCGAGCGCATGCGGGCAAGATACTTTTCCACGACCAAACAGGAGATCCTGCCGTACGCTTTCGAGGAAAGAAACGAATTAAGCCCCCAGGCGTCGTGAAAACCGTTGCGCATCCTGGAGTCAAGCGTTTCAATATAATCGGCCGCCCCGTAACTGAAGTTTGCCATCAAAGGCAGCGTCTTCCTTAAATATTTCTCAAAAATGCCGTCCTGTGTTATTTCCTTCAGCAGCGACATCGCGTGCATGGAAAGGCTGTTATACCCTATGCTCCAGTTGTCAGGTTCCCCGTCAACCCAGAGCCCGCCTCCGTCGAATCTTGTCGGCGCTGTCTTCTTGAAGGCGCTTGCAGCGTAAGAGATAAGCTTTCTATCGCATAACAGCTCTCCGTTCTTTGCTATGCAGAGCAGGTACCACAAAAAGTGGTTGTAACCGGTATTTAATATTCCGGTCTTTAAATATTTGTCCGTTATATCTTTCTTAATTCCGCCTACAGCAAGCCGCAGGCAGGCTTCCCAGCGCTTCCGAGCCTTCGGCTCAAGCTCGTCCCGCAGAAGTTCATAAGTCCGCTGCCAATGGTAAACCTGCCAGTTCAAATGGACAGAGCCCCAGTCTTTTCCTCCGCTAAAGAGCCTGAAATTTCCTTTTTTATCCTGGGAATCCGCCAGAAATGACGCGCCTTTTACCGCCGCCGCGAACAGCCGTTTGTCTCCGTAGTAAGGGTTTCTGCTGTCTTTTGTTTTGTAAAGCAGCGCGAGCGGATAATGCGGGCTCTGGTCATAGATAGTGTATGACAGTTTATTGATTTGGGAGCCAGAAAACCTTGTCGGCAGGAATTTGCCTGTGGATTTGTCCAGGCCGGAAAGAAAATAAGGCACAGCCTCGTTCATTACGGCAAAAACCGCGGAATCCATACGGCCTTTCATATGTTTTCGCTCCTCTTTTCCGGCAATAAAACATTTAAATAGTATGCGAAATACCCGGCCGTGTCAATAGTTTGATATATTCCGCATGTACATTCTTCCATTTTGGTCCTGTTTTCGGTAAAATACTGGCGTATGGAGCAGGAATCGTCTGCCGTATATTTGCCAATACAGGGGGCGCCATGTCGGAAAATATAAAACAAATAGCCATGCGTATCAAAGACTTGCGCGAGATTAAAGGACTGACGGCAGAAGCCGCCGCCAAAGTGTTTAAACTTCCCACCGCTCAATACAAAAAATACGAGAGCGGGGAAACCGACATTCCCGTAAGCTTCCTGTACGAGGCAGCCCAAAGATTCGAAGTCGAGCTTACCGCCCTGCTTACCGGAGAAGAACCGAGAATGAATGTTTATTCACTTGTGCGGGCGGACAAGGGCCCGGCCGCGGAACGGAGAAAAGAATACAAGTACCAGGACCTGGCCTATAACTTCAGAAACAAAAAAGCTGAAGTTTTTTTGGTTAAAGCCGGAAAAGCAGGACAACCGGTCCATTTCAACAGCCATCCGGGACAAGAGTTCAATTTTGTGCTTGAAGGAACATTGAAAGTCCTGCTAGACGGCCATGAGATCATCTTAAACCCCGGAGATTCCCTTTTCTTTGACTCAGGCAAGAAACACGCCATGGCCGCGGAAAAATGCGCTTCGGCAAAATTCCTCGCAGTTATTCTCTAAAACAGGAGAGTGTATGCTGCTGAACAAGTATGTTTCAAAGGTTGACTTTGCTTCCTACGAGGACTTTAAAGAGAACTTTAAAATAAATGTCCCCGGAAACTTCAATTTCGGCTTTGATATTGTGGATGAATACGCCAAAATATCACCCGAAAAATCTGCCCTTGTCTGGTGCGACGAGAACGGCAGAGAAGCGGCTTATAACTTCGGGCAAATGAAACTCTATAGTGATAAAGCCGCCAATTACTTCAAATCGCTCGGTATTAAAAAGGGCGATGCCGTAATGCTCATACTAAAACGCCATTTTGAGTTCTGGTTCGCCAGCATAGCGCTTCACAAACTCGGGGCCATCTGCATACCCGCGACCCATCTCCTCACTCCAAAAGACATAGCTTACCGCTGTAAAGCGGCCAGCATAAAGATGATTGTATCCTGCGCCGATAAAAAAGTCATAGAAAGCGTGGACACAGCGCAGAAAGATTCGCCGACTCTGAAGCTAAAAGCCTCTGTCAGGCAGAGGTTCGGCGGCTGGGAATATTTTGATGAAGGCTTAGAAAAAGCAAACCCGGCTTTCAGACGGCCCGTAGGTCCGGAAGCAACTCAAAATGACGACATTTTCCTGCTTTATTTCACTTCCGGAACCAC
>CAITPB010000277.1 GCA_903894145.1 Candidatus Firestoneibacteriota bacterium
ACCCTGTTGCAGTTCCTCAAGGTGGAAAGCCGGTGGGCTATCGCTATGGTCGTCCTGCTCTTTGTAAGCTTTTCCAGAGCATCCTGTATCTTTTTCTCGGTCTGGACATCAACGGAGGAAGTGGCCTCGTCAAGTATCAGGATGCGCGGGTTCCGGAGGATTGCCCGCGCGATGGAAACCATCTGTTTTTCCCCTCCGGAAAGATTGTTCCCTCTTTCTCCGACGTCGGTGTCATAGCCGTCCGGTTTTTTCAGGATGAAGTCATGAGCGTTCGCCGCCACCGCCGCGGCAATGACCTCTTCCTTCTTAGCCCCTGGCTTCGCGTAGGCGATATTGTCGTAGATGGTCCCGTTGAAGAGGAAGGTCTCCTGAAGGACTATTCCTATCTGGCTCCGAAGTTCCGAAACCTTTATGTCCTTTATGTTCCTGCCGTCAATAAGCAGCTCGCCGTTGTTTACATCATAGAGCCGGCAGACCAGGTTCACAAAGGTGCTCTTTCCCGCGCCGCTGCGCCCCACAAGCCCTATCATCTCGTTCGGTTCTATCTTTACGGATATCTTCTTTATGACAGGTTTGAACTTGCTGTAGCCGAAACTGGCGTTTTTGAACTCTATCGCGCCTTTAATATCGACGCTTCCGCCGCCGCCTTCAGGGTCCTTTATCTCAGGCTCGGTGTCAATGACATCAAAAACTCTTTCCGCGGCCGAGAGAGAGTTGCCTACATTCTCAACCATCCTGGTAAGGATGAAGACCGGCCTGTAAAACATCGCGAGGTATCCTATATAGGCCATCAACTGCCCTATGGTCATATTCCCGCCTGACACGTAAGGGCCGCCGATAACATAAGCAAGGATTGTCCCGAGTGTTATAAAAGCATGAAGTATCGGGTGATAAATCCCCCACTGGTTAGAAACCTGGATGCCGGCGTCGCGGAATTCCGCGCTCCTCTTCTTGAATTTCGCGACCTCAACCTTCTCCTGACCGAAAGCCTTAATTACCCGCATGCCTGAAACGGAATCATTCACAAGCGCGGAGAGCATCGAGCGCTTGTGGTAGAACCTGATGAAATAATACCAGACCCGCGGAAATACCAGCCCGAGGAAAATAACGGTAAAGACCATGGGGAGAAACATGTAAAGAGTCAACTGCCAGTTCAGTTTGAAGAGGCAATAGCCGATACCGAAGAAATAAAGGATGGCCTCCACCGTGAGCGGAAAGAAATCCACGAGGAACCTCTGCACTTCCCCTGTATCCTGGTTTACCCTGGAAAGGATCGCGCCTGTCTGATGCTTGTCAAAATACGAAAGGGAGAGCTCCTGCAGTTTCTCGTAGATAGCGGACCTGACGTCAAAAGCAGTGCTGTAACCAAGCTTGCCCGAAAAACGCTCCGAGAGCCCCTGGAAAAAGAGCTGCGCCATACTTGAAAGAAAGAGCACGGCGGTAACTATATAGAACCAATCCCAGTAGGGGAATTTGGCAGCTGACGGCCCGGGAGATATCCACGGTATCAGCCGGGCAAAAGGCATAGGTCCGTGGTCCTGCCCGGTGTAGAACACATAGTCAAGAAAGAGCCTTGAAAGGTACGGCGTAACAAGCCCGGAAAGCATAAGGAAGAGCGTGCAGGAAATAACAACCAGTATAGTTCCGGTGTGGGGTTTCGCGAACCTCATGACCCGCATCAGAGTTTTGGATTTATCTGTGCACTGCGGGCACTTGTTCATGTAATCAGGAATGGGTTCGTGACAGGTCTCACAGATTACCTTCTTTGCCGCGCTTTCCTTTGCAGTTATCTTCCTTCCCTTTGCCAGTTCATTTATATCATCGGCAGCCTGATAGAAATCCGGAGTTTTGGCGTTGGAAAACATTATGACGCGGTGAACGGAGGAGCCTACGGTGAGTTCAATAACCCCGCTGCCGACCAGGTCAATCGCTTCTGATTTTTTAACCGATAAAAGATTAATGTCGTGAATGGTCCTGCCTGAACCGGAAAGGACAACAACGCGTTTCTCCGTTACAAAAAGCCATTCCTCGCCGTATTTTGCCTCTCCGACAATATCGGAGCGGAGCGCGATAAGGAGCTTATCTTTTGGATTGGCCTTACGGAGTTTTTCCTGCAGATTTTCGGGTATCTTGTCTCTATCCATTGACAATTATTATAGGTTAAAAATGGCTTCTATTCAACCGGAAAAGCCCTGTGATTCCCGAAAGGATCAGGCCGGCTGCAGTTCTTCTAATACGCGTTTTGCGGCGGCCTTCGGATCATCGGCTTTAGTGATTGGACGGCCGATCACTATGTAATCAGCCCCGGCAGCTACCGCTTCGCGGGGAGTTATGACTCTTTTCTGGTCGTCGCCGGAAGCCCACGCGGGGCGAACGCCTGGAACAACTAATATGAAATCCTTTCCGCAGGCTTCCTTTATCGCCTTTATCTCTTCGCCGGAGCAGACCACCCCGTCAAGCCCCGCCTGTTTCGCGAGCTTCGCGAGTTTCAGGGCCTGCTCGTTGGCGCCAAGAGGAATCCCTATCTCTTCCTTTAAAACCCTGTCGTTCATGCTGGTGAGCACGGTAACGCCGAGAGCCAGGGGCCTGTCCCTTCCGGCCTTCGCGGCGGACTCCGCCGCCTTCTTCATCATATCCAGCCCGCCCGAAGCGTGAACATTGAACATCAGGACGCCGAGAGCCGCGGCCGCGCCGGAAGCCTGACCGACGGTATTGGGAATGTCGTGGAATTTAAGATCGAGGAAGACCTTCCCTCCGAGAGAAGCCAGTTTTTTAACGATATCCGGTCCCGCCGAGACAAAAAGTTCGAACCCTACTTTATAAACTCCGGCATATTCACGGGTGAGCTCGACCATCTCGAGCGCCTTTGCCTCGTCCGAATAATCCAGAGCTATGATAATCCTGTCTTTTAATTCCATTCCCACCCCCGCCGTCCAAACGCCAAAGCATGTTCATTTTAATTGCTGCAGGAAATAACTGCAAGGATAAAATCTCCGTGTTTCAACCGATCATTTCGCGTCCCTGCTCTTATTTACCAATTCCGCGATGCCGGCCGCAAATTTATATTGGGCTTTCGGAATAGTAAACCCTGAAAGCAGCCTCTTGGCAGCGCAGGCCTTCTCTTCTATCTCCAGAAAATGCCAGCCTTGAAGGTAGGAGGCCCACAGAAACATTCGCTGTTGGTCTTTTTTGCATTTGGATAGCACTCTATTCAACAGTTCTTCAGCGCGGCTTGACTTGCCAATAAGGCTTAAGGCAAGCGTATGGTAAACGAACCTTTCTGACGCGAAATAATAGGCCGTAAACTCCCCGCCGATCCACGAGGTAAAAGACCCGTCCCTGACCCTTAACTTGCCAAGCGCCTTTTTTGCCGCGCCGGCGTCGCCTCTTTTGCGGGCTATATAATATTTAATAAACCAGCTCCTGCTCTCCGTACGCCAATCCATCTTCTGCACGCCGATATTCTCGGGATAGAGCATAGCTTTTTCCGCGCAGCGGGCCGCCTCATCAAAGTCCTTGCCCTTTATCAGCTTTTCCGCCTTGCCGTTCCAGGCGTCCTCATATATTTGCCGAGACAAGAACTCGCCTTCCCACGGGTAGAATTGCCTGGAAGAGATGTATTCTATCGCGTCGTCGTAGGCGCCGGTGTCCACAATGTATTTCGCCATGCGCTCCATCGCCTTGGGATGTTCCAGCGCGCACTCAGACACTAACTTTGAGAGCCTTCTCCTCAAGGGTTTGTAACCGTAAATGGAAAGGAACCTGTCGCCTTCCGCGTATATCTCCCAATCCTTCGGATTGCAGCTTAGAGCCTGCTCGTACGCCCTTGCCGCCTTGTGAAAATCTTTCTTCAGGCGCACAAGCCCGAGCGCAATGTTTCTAAATACCACCGGACTCTTTGAGCCGAGCTCTTTCGCTTTATTGAAGCACTTCAGCCCTTCCTCGTAGCGCAGGCGGCTGAAAAGATAATTTCCAAGGTATTCGTAGGTATTCGGAAGACGGGGATGGGCTTTCGCCGCGCGCTCAAGTACCTCGACGGATTCGGCCTGCCAGGGGAAACAGCGCTTCCCTTTCGCCAGGGCTCCGTCCCTGTAGCACTTCTTCGCCTCTTTGAGGCGCCCGAGTTTCTCAAGCGCGAAGCCTCTGTAATAGTGATAGAGCGGGTAGTCAGGGTATTTTTTCCCGGCAAGCTTTAAGACGCCGGCGGCTTCCGACAAAAGCCCCGCCTGCAGGTAATCCGCGGCAATTTCAAGAGCTGTCTCTTTGCACCTGTGAAGCACTGAAAGCAAGGCAGCTGTATTCCGGGGACCGTTCCTCAGCAGGTTATTCTCGTTTAAGAGCAGGCCGTCAAGCGGGTCGTTGGCCAGACAGTCCGAAATAACATGAGCGGCTTCGTTGGTTTTCCCAAACCGGCGCAGGGCAGCGGAATACAGCCCGGCGGCTTTCGGGTTATTTGCGAGCTTTGAGTAGGCCTTTGCCAGGGTTTCAGCGGCTTCTTCAAAACGGCCTTCAGCCAGCAAAAGTTTTCCAAGTTCCAGCAGGGCGGGAGCATTCGTGTAATTGTCTACCAGCTGAAGCTCGCGGAAGGATTCTTTCGCCTCCTCCGTCCTGCCCGTATACTTAAAGGCAAGCCCGAGAAAGTAGCAGGCTTCAATGTTCCTGGCGTCAAGTTTCTTTATTCCGGCGAGAAGCTCGCCGGCGCGCCGGTAGAGTCCATTCTCAAGGGAAATAACCGCGAGCCGGAGCATTGCAGGGACATATTTTGGATTTTTTTCCAGAGCCTCCGCGTATTTCCTTGAAGCTTCCGAGAAAGACCTTCTCTTTTCAAGCGTCAGACCTTCATAGTACAGGCTTTCTGCCTGACCGCGTCTTTTTTTCACCGGCAGATCTGGAAGAGATTCATAGCTGCCGAGTTTAGATACAATGCTCTCGTGCCGGAGTATTTCCAAACCGCCTTCCGAGACCGAGAGGGTTATTTTTGTCCCGCCGAGATCCGCCGGGAAAGGGAAGGATTCCTTAAAAATATCAAGCGGCGTGAGCGTCCTTTTTCCGGAGTAAAATGTTTTCCCGCGCGCGGACACGCCAATGACCGCGCCTTTTATAATCCGGTTCGCTGAAATGGAAAGGTCCATAGATTCCGTGCTGTGCCTCTGGACCAGGTTCACGGAAGCTTCCCGGTTCGCGTAAACAAAACCGCCGGTCTTTCTCACCGGAATGAAATATTGTTTGAACTCCGACGTCCCGCAGGGATTCAGGAACTCCCAGCGCAACTGTGTCTCAAAAGGTCCGGACTGAAATTCCACGTAAGGAGGGTTGTCATCCGTTAAAAATTTTCTCCAGCGCAGGCCGTTTACGGAACCCCAGGAGAAATACTTCTTTCCGGAAACCTCGTGCCGGTCGGCGTAGTGAACCATTCCGAAATCGTAATCTTCATTATAATAGCCAAAAAAATTCTCCGGAGAATTATGCGCGAATCCCTCGGAGGTGCTCTTGGTATTCCTGTAATAGCTGAGATCCGTGCCCTTGTGCACGGGATAATTTATTTTGCCGCCCTCGCCGCCTTTTAGCTTGCTGGCAGGGAACACAAGGTGCAGCCCTTCCGTGGCGTCCACCGCCGCGTTGGCCCAGTAATAATACCTTTCGGGAAGGACCCCGCGGTTATTCAATTTCACGGAGAGTTCCAGCGCCGAAATCGCGGGATAAAGCTTAACAATGACTGTCCACCTCATTCTGGTTACAAGGTCAATATTTCCTACCGCGACTCCCGCCGAGCCGTCAGCGCTTCTTATTACCGCGCTGTCTATTGTTTCGTAGGAGGTTATGGAGTGTCCCATGGGGAAGTTGAGTTCAAGCCCGCAGGCTATCCAGGTTCCCTTGGTCTGTATGAGGGCCGGTTTTATTACCCTGTTCTTGTAGAAAATATCCCTGCCGGTAACCTTGTCCTCGCAGGAATAGACCCTGCCTCCGAGTTCCGGCAACACTATAACTTTAAGGAATTCGTTCTCGATAAACAGGGCGCGATAAGTCCTTTCTTTTTTTGTGCCTTTCAGGTGGAGGCGGCGGGTGTAGGGGTACATGCGGAGGTTGCCTTCAACAGCCAGATCGGGGTTCTCGTTCTCTTCTCCGGTCTCATAGGTAGGAATTACAAGAGGGCCTTCCCAGACTTTAACAACCTTCATAAGGACTCCTTGAAGGAAATTCGAATTAAAAAATCTGAAATTCGAAACAACTGACCGCAGAGAGAGATTAATTATGAGGGCTGTTTACTGTATCCTCTGCTGTGCGTTAGGCAGTGCTTTTCGAATTACAATATTCGAATTTCTACCTTAGGTTTAGCTCCTCGGTTCGTTAGGGTACCAGAACCAGAGTAATAACCTGAACCTTCTGCGCAGGGTCATAAGAGCCTGCTCGGTTTCGTCAATCCTGTTCTCTATGGCCGTCTTTTCGGCTTCCAGGTCAATCTTGGCTTTGGCCAGCTCTCCTATCTTCGCGTTCAGGCCCCATTCCTTGGCAGCAAACAGGCCTTCTTTCGCCGAGAGCTCGCTTAAGTGCGCGGCCTGGAGTTCTTCTCTAGCCGCCATCTCTTCCAGAAGCTTCTCCTTCGCCTTTCTATTCTCTTCCTCTCTTATATGAAGATAATTCTCGGTCTCTATCAGGCGCCTGTTCTGGTTCTCTATTACCGCCTGCAGTTCTTTTATGGAATTGGAAGACTCTTCGCGCAGCCTCGCGATCTCGGCTTCGAAGAGGGAGATACGCTCGCGGTCTCTTTCATTTGTTTCCTTCTGCTGCTTCCACTGGACCTCGCGGAGCGCGTACTCGGTCTGCATAGACTTGACTTTCTGTTCCTTCTCGTTAAGTCCCGCTTCCGTCTTTCCCGTCACATTCTTAAGCTGCAGCTGCAGCCGGTTAATTGCTAATTTGAGCTCCTCTTCCTTGATCTCGAAGTCCGCCCTCGCTTTCTGTTCCAGCTCTGAGAGCATGGACCGGATTCCCTGGAGTTCCTTCTCTTTAATTTCTATATGCCCGGAGAGCTCTTTTATCTGGGTGCTCAATTTGGTCTTGACGCCGAGCAATTCAAGGTCTTTCTCTTTGGAAATCCTCTCGGCCTCAGCGGCACGCGCGAGCGCTTCTTCGCGCGCCTTTAACGCCTCGGACGAACGGGCGGCGGCTTCTTCGGCCTTAAACTTGTACTCCCGCTTGATTGCCTCGAATTCCGCTTCTTTCTCTTTGTATTTTTCGGTGAAGCCCGATCCCGATGCGAGCTCCGCTTTCAACTCTTCATTCAACCCGATTACGTCCGCCAGTTTTTTCTGTTCTTTTATTATCCTTTCGGCAAACTCCCTAGCCTGTGTATCGGAAGCCTCCAGTTTCGCTGACAGATCCTTCAGCGCTTCGGCTTTTTCTTTGTTGACTACAGCAAGCTGTTCGTCTCTGGCCTTTATCTCGCTCCGGAGGGATGCTATTTCAGCCGTAAACTGTTCCACCCGGTAAAGCTGGCGCCCCGCTTCCAGCCTGAGCCTGGCCGCTTCCTGCCCGGCGGATTCAACACCTGCGGGCTTAGCCGTATTAAGGCCGGCAAGTTTTGCTTCAACGCTTCCGGAAAGCAGCGCGTATTCGCGCTCTCTCCTCTCATATTCTTCCTTCAGCTGCGCGGCCCTAAGATCGGCATCTACCCGCGCTCTTCTTGATTCGGCTTCTTTCCTCTCCAGCAGTTCCGTAAGTTCGGCGAGCTGCCTCTCTTTTTCCCGGAGAGCCCGGGTTTCTCTGTAGAGTTTATCTTCGAAACCTCGCTCCGCGGCCCTAAGCGCTTCCTCAGCCGCCTGAGTCTCCCGCTCCGCCTTATCCGCGGCGCCGGCAAGCCTGGCCCGGTTTGACGCGGCCCTGGAGAGGTCCTTTTTCAAGGCGGACTTTTCTGATTCCAGTTCCGCGATATTATCCCGCAGTTCTTCCATATCTCCCGCTGACGGGACTGCTGCTTCCGCGGACAGGCGCTCGTATTCCGCGTATAGTTCTGCGTACTGTTCCTCTGAAGACAGCCTGGCCTCTTCGGCCTCTTTTCTCGCGCGTTCAAGCGCGTTATGCCTTTCGGTAAGCTCTGAAAGCCTGGCTTCCGCTGCTTCTCTCTTTAATGCTGTCGCGGAAAGTTCCCGTTCCAGCCGGTCTTTCTCTCCGGAGGACTGTTTCAACAGGAGTTCCGCCGATTCTTTCTGCCGCAGAAGGGAGCGGTATTCTTCCTCCGTCTGTTTTCTGCCGGAAGAGAAGAGCGCCGCTTCCGTTTTTGCGGCTGTAAGATCCCTGGCCGCGCGTTCGAGCTCTTCGCGGGCCTTCTTTGCTTCCAGCTCCGCCCTGAATTTCTCCTGTTCCAGGCGTCCGGCCGTATCGTAGAAAGCAATCAGCTTCTTCCGCCTTTCTTCTCCCAGTTCCCTGGCCGCTCTTAGTTCCTCGTCGCGCCCTGCGGGAAGCGGGCTTCGTTTTTTGAGTTCCGTCTCGAGCGCGAGCACCCGTTCGTTCGAGTGTGTAAGCTTAAGTTCCCGGTCAAGTTCAAGTTTCCGAAGCTCGGCGCGAAGAGCAACAAGTTCCAGTTCATTCGCGGACGAATCCCGGATAATTTTCTTTAACTGGCTCTCCTTGTCGGAGAGGCGGGCTGAGTAATCTTCCTCTATCCTCCGCTTCTCCGCCTTAATGGTGCGAAGTTCCGCTTCAAAACGAACTGCGTCTTCCCTTGCCGCTTTCGTGTCAGCCGTTGCCGCGGCAAGCCGCTCCGCCGCCTGCTCATGACGCGACATCGCATCCGCTGCCCGCCCTTCCTCGCGTTTCAAGGCAAATTCGGCGGCTGTTAACCGGCCAAACAGGTCCTGCCTTTCAGTATCAAGCTTGCCGCGCCATTCGCGGTCTATCCCGTCGAGCTTCTTTTGGAGGACCGTAATCTCGTTATTTTTCAAACCAAGCTCGCGGTTTATCTCGCTTTCCCTGTGGTTGAGATTCTCCAGCAGCCTGTTCTTCTCGGAGTTTAGTTTGGAGCGGACTTCCTCAAGCTCTCTTGCCTTCTGCAGAGTTTCTGACTTTGCGCCGAGGACTTCCGAAGCCTTCTGCTCCAGCCGTTCTTTCCAGAAATTATCCCTGCCTGAAAGTTTTTCTCTGAGCTCCGCGACAGCCTTTGCTGAAGCGTCGATTTCCCTGCGGAGCTCCTTCTCCTTCTGCGCGCTTTCTCTTACTGCCGCGTCTTTCTCCGCTTCCTGCCTGCGCACGCGCTCTTCAAGCCCCTTAAGTTCGGACTGAAAAACCGCGCTGAGTTTTTTAATTTCCCCTTCTTTGCTGTTTATAAGGGTTTCCAGTTCATTGCTTAGCTTCGCTATTGCCGCGTCTTTCTTTTCAAGTTCTGAAAGCAGGAGCGCCATTCTCTCTTTATGCGCCGTTTCGGCCGCGGCCGACAGCTCTTTCTCGCGTTCAAGGAAGGCGCTGAAATCCTTCTCTTTCTTCTCAAATTGAGTCCGCACCGCTTTCAGCCAGCTCTCGCGCTCTGCCCAAACCGTCTTTTCGCGCTCTTTCATTTCCTGCTCGGCGCGCGCGGAGGCCACCCTACTTTCCAGTTCCTGCGCTTCAATCGCCTTGAGATAATGATCTTCCTTTTCCTTGAAATCCCTGCCCAGCTCCTCGGCCTCTTTTTCTTTCAGGGTTATCAGCCCGAGCAAGCGATCCTTCTCGGCCAGAACCTTCCTGGTCCGGTCCTCTACCAGTTCTTCCGCGCGCTCTTTCACGCCGGCAAGCTCTTCTTCTTTCCTCTGTGCAAGCGAGCGAATTCTGGATTCCTGAAGCGCGAGCTCCACTTTAAGGGCCCCGGCTTCTTCCTCTTTTGATTTAAGCGCGGAGAGCCAGTTCTTTTCGCGTTCGGCCAGCAATTTTTCCTCTGCCGCCTTGAGCTCTCTTAGCGCCTTGTCCTGTTTATGTTTTATTTCCTGCTCGCGTCTGACCCAGAGTTCCTGCGCTTCAAGAACCTCTGTATCGCCGGCCAGCGACTTCCTTTTGAGTTCGGCATCCCTGTGCCGGAGCTCCTTCAACAGCCTTGCTTTCTCCTCGGTGTATTCCTTCCGCAGGCCTGATATCCGTTTCTCAAGGGAACGCTGCTTCAGGGATAGAGCAGATTTGACGGCTTTAACTTCATTCGCTTTTTTAAGGAAAATTCTGCCGAGTTCGGCTTTCTCCCTGGCAAGTTTCTTTCTTTTCTCGCCGGTAACAGCCCGCACTCTCTTCTTCAGCTCGCTGAGACCGGAGCTGTTTGCGGAAATTGATACACCTGCCCGTCCGGCGAGATCGGACGATGATTTCGCGCCCTTATCCGGCGACGAACGGTTAATGTTCGGCGGTTGTGTAGAATTCTTATCGTCTGCCACTTCTTCTCCGTTTACAGCGCTAATTCAATATTAATGCCTTATCGGCGATAGTTCCCATGGTAAAAGTATATAAGAGGAAGGAGTATTTGTCAATGACTAACAGACAGAACAGTCCATGACTTTTATGCCTGATAAATAAGGAGAAGGAGCACATATTCCTACGTTTTTTTCAATTATTTCACCCAATATCAAGCACATTAGGGATTTTTTACTGCGCAAAACCGGTTGCCTGTTCGGCAAGAGAACAGAATCGGTGAATGATAGCCGGTACATAGTAAAGCTGTCTATTTTTTGTTCTTTGGCTGCATCCCGGTTTGTTTACGTTAAGAACGTTACAAACGTTAAGAACGTTATAAACCTATAAACTTTAGAAACCTTTTCCGTTTTTAACATCATACACATACAACACCCTATCATGCCTTACATATAGCTTTCCGTCAAGGACTACAGGATGAGCCCAGCAGGGAGTGTTCGAATCCGGAGGAAGTTTGAATTTGCTGATTATTTTGCAATCTCCGTTTATCAGATATAACATCCCGTCATTCCTCAGGTAGTAAAGCATGCCGTCGGCATAGGTAATAGATCCGATGCGGCGGGCCGTTTCAAACTGGGTGGTTAAATACGCCGCCGTTGCCGGTTCCTCCCCGGT
>CAITPB010000278.1 GCA_903894145.1 Candidatus Firestoneibacteriota bacterium
GCGCAGTCCTGAGAGCAGCGAAGGACCTATCTATGCTTAACAAAATCCTAAACCTTGCGTTCTTAATCAGCAATTCTCATCCCTGAGTTCTTAATTAGCAATAAGTAATCATCAATTAGTAATCCGCGGAGCGGCAGCCGGCATCCTTCCATTGAACAAAACCCCTGTTTGTGATATTCTAATGCACTATGGACGCTTCAAGAGTAAGAAATTTCTGCATAATAGCCCACATTGACCACGGTAAATCCACCCTTGCGGACAGGATACTCGAACAAACGCACGCTGTCGCCTCGCGCAATATGAAGGCGCAGCTGCTTGATTCGATGGACCTGGAGCGCGAAAGGGGTATTACCATAAAGGCCAAGGCTGTAAGGCTAAACTACCACGCTAAAGACGGGTCTGATTATGTCTTCAATCTGATAGACACTCCCGGTCACGTCGACTTTACTTATGAGGTATCAAAAACGCTCTATGCGGCCGAAGGGGCTCTGCTTGTCGTTGACGCTTCGCAGGGCGTCGAGGCTCAGACCCTGGCAAACCTGCACCTTGCTCTTGACGCTAACCTGACCATAATCCCCGTAATCAACAAGATAGACTTGCCTTCGGCTCAGCCGGAAAAAGCGCAGGAACAGCTTGTTGAATTGGGTTTCCTTCCCGAAGAATCCATACTGGCAAGCGCCAAAGAGGGCATCGGCATCCAGGAGATACTGGAAGCCGTCATCAAGAAAGTTCCGCCGCCAAAATCCGACCAGGCGGCTCCGCTTAGGGCCCTGGTTTTTGATTCCGTCTATGATGTTTACCGGGGCGTGATAGTCTTCTTCAGGGTCAAAGAGGGCGTGATAAAGAAAGGCGACAGAATTCTCATGATGAGGACCGCCAATGAGTTTGAAGTCCTTGAAGTCGGGGTTTTCACGCCGCAGATGCAGGCCGCGGAATCCATTTCGGCCGGCGAAGTAGGCTATCTTATAGCCAACATAAAAAATGTTTCGGAGGTAAAGGTCGGCGACACGGTCACGCTTGCCACCAATCCGGCGGCTGAACCGCTTCCGGGTTATAAAGAAGTCAAGCCGATGGTCTTTTGCGGTTTCTATCCTGTTATTCCAAACGAATACGCCCTGCTCAAAGACGCGCTGGACCGCCTCAAGCTAAACGACGCGGCCCTGCTCTATGAACCGGAATCTTCCTCAGCCTTGGGGTTCGGCTACAGGTGCGGTTTCCTCGGCCTTTTACACATGGAAATAATCCAGGAGCGGCTTGAGCGCGAATATAATATTGACATGATCGCGACCTCTCCAAACGTGCGGTTCAGGGTAATTAATAATGCCGGGGCGGAGTTAGAGGTAGACAATCCCGCGAAACTCCCTGACCCGGGTTCCATTCAAAAGATACTTGAACCTTTTATAAAAGCGCAGATCATAATGCCTCCGGAGTTCATTGGGCCTATAATGGAACTCTGCCAGGGGAAGAGGGGAGTTTACAAAAACACGCAGTACGTTACGGCCAACAGGGTTCTTATAAGCTACGAACTTCCTCTCTCGGAAGTTGTTTTTGATTTCTATGACAGATTGAAGAGCCTTTCGAAGGGTTATGCTTCGTTTGACTACGAATACCTGGATTTCAGGGAATCAGATCTGGTCAAGATGGACATCCTGGTTGCCGGAGACCCGGTTGACGCGCTTTCTTTTGTGGTTCACAAGGATAAGGCCTATTACAAAGGGCGCGAGCTGGTCACCAAGCTTCGCGAAATAATTCCGCGCCAGATGTTTGAGGTCGCTATACAGGCCTCCATCGGAAACAAGATTGTCGCCAGGGAAACTATAGCGCCGCTCCGGAAGAATGTTATCGCAAAATGTTACGGCGGCGATATTACGAGGAAGAGAAAGCTCCTTGAAAAGCAGAAGGAGGGCAAGAAGAGAATGAAGAAGGTCGGCAGGGTTGACCTTCCGCAGGAAGCCTTTCTGGCCATACTGAAGATTACGGACTAAAATGTCTCGTGAGAATATAGACAGAATCAAGAGATTGGCGGCAGGATTCCTCTCCTGCCTTTTGATAGCCGTCTTTACCGCTGTTTTCATCATCCAAGCCTTCCGTATTCCCTCCGGTTCAATGGAACCTTTGCTTAAGGCGGGAGACCGCATTCTGGTTTTTAAACCGGTCTATGGTTTCAGGATTCCTTTCTCCGGCAAAAAGATACTTTCGTTTTTCCGGCCGGAAAGAGGCAAGCCGGTTGTCTTCAGATTTCCAAAAGACAGCGAGGAGATCTTCATCAAGCGCTGCATGGGCCTGCCGGGGGATATTATAGAGCTAAAATCCGGCAGACTTTTTGTGAACGGGGTTGAACAGGCGGAATCCTACGCCTTTCATTCCGGCACGCCTTCCGCGCCCGGTGATTTTGGGCCCTACCGGGTGCCGCACAACTGCTGGTTCATGCTTGGCGACAACCGTGATGAAAGTTTTGACAGCCGTTACTGGGGGCCGGTAAGAACGGAGGACTTGATAGGAAATCCGTTCTTGGTTTACTGGCCGCTCAGCAGATGCAGAGCGGTGAAATGAGCGCGGGCCTTTACATACATGTGCCTTTCTGCGCCGGCAAGTGCTCCTACTGCAGTTTTAATTCAGTCCCTGCCGAAAAAAACAGCCCGTTGATAAAGGGTTACTTCGAAGCCCTGGCTCTTGAGATTGGTCGCTCGGCCGCTGGTGAAGCGGCCTCTGTTTATTTCGGAGGAGGGACTCCTTCTTTCGCGGGAGCGGACCTGCTCTCGGATACCCTGCTGGCCGTCAGAAAAAAATGTTCCGTTACTCCGGAGGCTGAAATAACCGTGGAGGTCAATCCCGGAACCGCGGGAAAGGATTTTTTCAGGAAAATGAAAGACGCCGGCGTGAACAGGATCAGCCTGGGGATGCAGTCTTCGGATGATGCGACCCTCAAATATCTCGGGCGGCTCCATACTAATTCCGATACGGAAAATTGTCTGTCGGAAGCCCGGGCTGCCGGGATTGAAAACATCGGCCTGGACCTGATCTACGGAATTCCGGGGCAGTCTCTGCGCGATATAGAAACCGAAGCCGCAAAACTCCTTTCGCTGGCTCCGCAGCACATATCGACCTACTGCCTGTCAATTGACGAAGGAACCGGCATGTTCCGTAAAAGGGAGAAGGGGGAACTTCAGGAGCTTTCAGGCGATCTTGCGGCTGACATGTATTACCTGCTCAAAGACAAACTTTCCGTCAAATACTCACATTATGAGCTCTCAAATTATTCCCTGCCGGGCAGAGAATCCAGGCACAATGAAATATACTGGAATTATAATGATTATATCGGATTTGGGGCGGGCGCGGCCTCGAAACGCGGCTCCCGCAGGATGTCAAACGAAAGCGACCCCGTGAAATATATGGAGTTGATAAAACGGAATGATTCTGCTATATTATTTGAGGAAAATCTGACAGAAGAAACACAGTTAAAAGAAACCGTATTTCTTGGCTTGAGGTTATTGCGCGGTATAGACCTTGCCGGGTGGAAGACGCGGTTCGGCAAGGATTTTTTATTTTTATTCGAAAAGCAGGTTGAAAAACTCGCGGGTCTTGGTTTGCTCGAGCAAAAAGGCGGATTTATAAAGCTCACACGCGAAGGCCTCTTTCTTTCAAATGAAGTTTTTGTAGAGTTTGTTTAGGCGGTTTTACCGGCCTACTGGCGGCCGGTTCCGTCTGAAGAAGTTTTCCGCGAAAGGATTTGGGAACGGTATCTCGGCGACCCCGGACAGAGTGGCCGAGACCCGCAGAAAGATTCTTAGGCGGTCAATATGAAAAGTATTTTCAAGGAGGAGAATTGAAAACGACGTTCGTAAAATCAAAAGACGCCGCGAGAACCTGGTATGTCGCGGATGTTTCGGGAAAGGTCCTGGGCAGGGCCGCTTCAAAAATAGCGATGATGCTCATGGGAAAGAACAAAGCAACTTATACTCCGACCAACGATACCGGGGATTTCGTAGTTGCCATCAATACCGACAAAATGGTGCTGACCGGCAAGAAGCTTGACCAGAAAATTGACTATACGCATTCAGGCTACCCTGAAGGTTCAAGGTACACGCCCTACAGGATCATGATGCAGAAAAAATCCGACGAAGTATTGAAGCTTGCGGTAAAGGGAATGCTCCCTAAGAGCATCCTCGGACACCAGATGCTCAAGAAGCTTAAAACTTTTAAGGGCGATAAGCATGACTACGTCGGTACAGCGGTAAAAGAAGTAAAATTCTAATCGGCAGGATAATTTAAGGAGGGTCTTAAATTGGCGGAATCAGCGAAAAAAAATAGATATATCAGCGTGGGCAGGAGAAAGACTGCCACCGCGAAAGTAGCTTTAAAAGCCGGAGACGGCAGGATACTGGTAAACGGGAAAGATTACAAGAAATACTTCCCGAACCTTACGCTGCAGGTTCTTGTGCTTAAACCGCTTGAAGCCGCGGGCGTAGCCGGAAAGATGAATGTAAAGGCTACAATAACTGGCGGCGGCGTTGCAGGACAGGCAGACGCGCTCCGTCACGGTATTGCCAGGGCGCTTGTTGTGAACAATCCCGATTTCAGGCCGGTGCTTTCTAAGGCCGGGTTGATGAAGAGGGACCCGAGAATGGTCGAAAGAAAGAAGTACGGCCAGGCAGGCGCAAGGAAGAGATTCCAGTTCTCCAAACGTTAGACTGGTTTTTCGGAACCTTTTCAAGGGAAGTATTTATGCGAAATCAGAGAACGTCCTTTTGGTATGTACATACCTCAAGGACGTTCTTTCGTTAAAGGCGATTACTGATTACTGATTGCTAATTGCTGATTAACGAAAAAAGCAAATTCTAATTCCAGGACACTGTGTCTGCGTTTGGTTGGTATAACGGTTTTGGGTGGAATATATTCTCAAATTAGCAATCAGCAATTAGTAATTATCAATAATCCTGGAGATTTTATGTCCTTGCGCTTTTATATACATACCATGGGTTGCCAGATGAACGAGTACGACTCCGAGCTCATCTCCGGCTTGTTGAGAGCAGAGGGGTTTGAACCCGCGCTTTCGGCCGGTGAAGCCGATATCGTGCTGGCGAACACCTGCGCGGTGAGGGAGCTTGCAGCCGAGAAGGCCTACAGCTACCTCGGAAGCATCCTGAAAAAAGACAAAAAAAGCGAGCAGATTGTGGTTATGTGCGGCTGTGTTGCGGAGCAGGACGGGGCCGGGGCTCTGAAAAGAATGAACGGTATAGATCTTGTGATCGGCCCTTCAAAAATAAGAAACATTGGCGGCATACTGAAAGATTTCCTCAAAAACGGCAGGCGGAAGGATTACACGGGCGACGCGAAAGTTGAATGGAATAAAGATTCAGCGATTGCCCGCTCTTCCGGGGAAAAGGCCTGGGTAACAATAAGCAAAGGCTGCAATTCTTTCTGTTCCTACTGCGTGGTGCCTCTGGCCCGCGGCCGGGAAGAAAGCAGACCGCAGGAAGATATTGTTGAGACCGCAGCGAAATTGATTAAGAGCGGCTGCAGAGAGATAAATCTGATAGCCCAGAATGTAAATACCTACGGCAAAGATAAAAAAGGAGAAGGAGATTTTGCGGAACTGCTAACAAGGGTCGCTTCGCTGGAAGGAGAGTTTCGGGTAGGGTTTAAGACCGCGCACCCCAGGGATTTTTCTGAAGAACTTATTCAAACGGTAGAGAGTTCAAAAAAAATAATGAGAAACTTCCATTTACCGCTCCAATCCGGTTCTGACCGCGTGCTAAAACTTATGAACCGCGGGTATGACACGAAACGCTACCTTGAGGTCGCGGGCAAAGTGAGGCGGCTGTCCGGTTCCTCGCTCACCACAGATATAATAGTCGGTTTTCCGGGCGAGACCGAAGAAGATTTTGAAGGGACTCTGGCAATGTTCGCGCGCGCCGCTTTTGATTCGGCGTATATGTTCAAGTACTCTCCGCGCAAAGGCACGGCGGCTTCAAAGCTTGGAGACACCGTGCCTAAGGGCGTTAAGGAAGAACGGCTGGCGCGCCTTATGGCGCTCCAGAGGAAGACCGGCCTTGCGAATAACAAGCCGCTTGTCGGTTCCGAGCAGGAGGTATTGATAGACAGCGAAACATTTTCCGCCGGAAAGGTTTGCGGAAAGACACTCTCGGAAAAACAGGTGTTTTTTCCGGCTGAAAATAGCCTGAAAGGTTTTGTCAGGGTAACTATTACTTCCGCGGGGCCGTTCAGCCTGAAAGGAGAACCGGTAAAATGACGCTAAAAGAGATGAAATGTTTCTACGAAAAGGAAAAGAAGGTCATAAAGGGGCGGCTCAAGGAATTTGAGCTGGTTTACGCGGAAAATGACCGCCGTATCCTGGAAGAACTCTGTTTTTGCATCTTCACCGCTAATGCCTCGGCAAAGATGGGTTTTACCTGCATAGACCTTATTCGGCCGGTGCTGCTTACCGCAAGCCCGGAAGAACTCAGCCGCAGGATAAGGGGAAGGTACCGTTTCTGGCGTGTACGCCCTAAATATCTGGTCCACACCAGGGAATATTTGAGGTGCGGGTACGGGCTGAAGATGCACGACCTGATAGAATCTTTCGGCGCGGACCGCGACGCCTTGCGCGATTTCTTCGCGAAGGGAAAGGATATCAAGGGCATCGGCTACAAAGAGGCAAGCCATTTTCTGCGGAATATCGGGTTTAAGGGCTACGCTATCCTTGATAAACATATTTTAAACTGCCTGTTTGAATATGGTATAATTAGAAAAGTTGAACCCATGAATACCAAACAGAAATACTTGGAAACAGAAGAGAAAATGAAAAAGTTCGCGAAGAAGATCGGCATTGATTTTGACGAACTCGACCTGCTCTTCTGGAGCAGTAAGACCGGAGAGGTCCTTAAATAATGAGAATAATAGGAGTAATACCGGCCCGACTGGCTTCTACGAGGTTTCCGGAAAAAATACTCGCCGAGATAAAGGGAAAGCCGATGATTTGGTGGGTCTGGAAAGCGGCGAAAAAAGCCGAGACCCTGAGCGAAGTTTTTGTAGCGACAGACCATCCTAAAATATATTCCGCGGTGCGGGATTTCGGCGGCAACGCCGTAATGACTTCTTCCAGGCATAAGAGCGGCACGGACAGGATTGCTGAAGCGGTCAAGGGGCTTAAGGCCGATATAGTCGTTAATATTCAGGGCGATGAACCGCTGATCCGTCCTGATATGCTGGACAAAGCGGTGGCGCCGTTCTACGCGTCTCCCGGCCTTCATATGAGCACCCTGGTCTGCAAAGTACATGATAGGAAACTCGCGGAAGATACCAATATGGTGAAAGTAACCGTGGATATTAACGGCTACGCAATGTATTTTTCAAGGTCGAACATACCCTCGCTCGCGAGAGCGGAAGGGTTTGATTTTTTTTACAAGCATATCGGCGTTTACGTGTACAAGAAGGATTTTCTGCTCAAATATGTTAAAATGAAACAAAGCCGCCTGGAAAAAATTGAAAAACTTGAACAGCTTCGGGTTATCGAGAACGGTTACAAGATAAAAGCGGTTGAAACCAGGTTTGACACGGTCCCGGTGGACACGAAGGAAGACTTGGCGAAAGTGATTAAGCTGCTCGCTTGATGCTCAGACGCGCGGATGCGCAGTAAGAACTGAGGACAGAAGACAGTAGACGGTGGACCGATACCGTCACAATCCGTGAGTTTTTAATTAGTAATTAGCAATCAGGAATTAGTAATCCGCGGAGCGGCAGACAGAGGACGGTTGGAGGGTTAGAGGGTTGGATGGCCGGATGTTTAAGAGCCGGCAGGGAACGGAAGGTTGGAAGGTTAGAGGTTTAGAAGGTTGGAAGTTTCGAATTTCGAATTTAGTGTCCGCCTATTTGCTTGCAAATAGGCGAGATCTCGCCTGAAGGAACTTCAGGCGGACTTCGAATTTGCTTCTAATGGAGGCTTTGATGTCCAAATACATATTTGTAACAGGCGGCGTTGTTTCATCTCTCGGAAAGGGCATCACCAGTTCCTCCATCGGCTGTCTCCTGGAAACCAGGGGGCTCAAAGTAACCCACCAGAAATTTGATCCCTACATTAATGTTGATCCCGGCACCATGAACCCCTACCAGCACGGCGAAGTCTTTGTGACCGATGACGGCGCCGAGACTGACCTTGACCTGGGGCATTACGAGAGGTTCAGCAGCGCCTGCATGGGAAAAGACAACAATGTGACAACCGGCCAAATCTACTATTCCGTCATTTCCCGAGAAAGAAAGGGCGATTATCTCGGCAAGACTATCCAGGTGGTTCCGCACATCACGAACGAGATCAAGGAGAGGATACTCAAAGTAAATAAAGACAACAAGTATGACGTGACCATCGTGGAAATTGGCGGCACGGTCGGCGATATAGAAAGCCTGCCTTTCCTGGAGGCCATCAGGCAGTTCAGGAAGGACGTAGGGCGCGATAATGTTATTTATGTGCATGTGACCCTCCTCCCTTATATAGAAACGGCAGGAGAGCTCAAGACAAAA
>CAITPB010000279.1 GCA_903894145.1 Candidatus Firestoneibacteriota bacterium
ATTTAGCGGAGCGGTTCAGCGCTATCTGGATTGGAATGAAAAGTCAAAAGGCGCTTTGCTTGTGAAAAAGATTTGCGGTGTGCTGGTAATACTCGGAGGTCTTTTCCTTGCCTTGCAATGATAGGCGCTTTGGGGTTGTTGCATCTCTGCTAACTCTAATCACTCTAATCTCTTTTGGTAATCCGCGTAATCATCTTTAGAAGAAGAAGTATTTCATCCCCGCCTTCGCTTCCCAGTTATTATCCCTGAACGCCGGAGAGAGCCAGTTAACCTCAAAAGTTGTCGCGAAGTTCGCGCTCTCGAACATATATGTGCAGAAACCGAATTTAAAACAGGTCGTTGATTCATCGGAAAGGGTGGAAGGAAAACCCGAAACTCCCGCCTGTATGCCTCCGAGGACCGGGTTTTTTTCCATTTGGTTCATCACGGGCAGCAACAACTGGACCATCGCAGAATACGGGGTAACAACTCTTGTCCCGTCATTGTGGTAGCCGCCCGAGAGCTCGATGTTTCCGAATTCAAAACACCAGTAATCGAGTTCAAGGTGCAAAAACCCGTCCTTAAAACCCGACATCTGCCAGTTTACCGTGTCAAATCTTTCTGTAAGCGCCCCCGCGATGCCAAGGCCGATATGACCGCTCCTCTTCGCGCCCTCCTGTCTTGCTATCGCAAAATTAGCGAGCGCCAGGCCGCGATAGAATTCTGAATATATTCCTCTGAGTGTTTTTTCTTTCGCCGGCGCAGCGGCGGCAGGAGCGGCAGGCTTCTGTTCCTGCGCAAAGGCAAGAGCAGAAACAAGGAATAAGGCAAGAAGAACGCAAATAACGGGCCTGCCCATAATGCCTCCGGTTACTTCTTATCGAAGAATCTCTGCCTCAGGGCCTCGTACATTACAACTCCCGCGGAGACAGAAACGTTGAGAGAGGTTATCTCCCCCCTCATCGGGATATTGACCATGAAGTCGCATTTTTCTTTTACGCTTTTCCTCATTCCCTCGCCTTCGCTCCCCAGCACTAGCGCGATAGGCAGTTTCAGATCCGCGTTAAAATACGGTTTGCTCCCGTCAACTTCAACTCCGACTATCCAGACGCCGTACTCCTTCAGGTCGTTCAGAATGTTATTGATGTTCACAACCCTGGCAATCGGCACATACTCGGTCGCGCCGGTTGACACCTTGTCGACTGTCTGCGTTACATTGGCAGCGTTAGATTTTGGGATTATAACGCCGTGGACCCCGGCTCCTTCCGCAGTCCGGAGCACCGCTCCAAGATTGTGAGGGTCCTGAACATTGTCCAAAACTATCAGGAACGGGTTTTCATTCCTTTCCTTCGCGTAGGCCAGCATATCCTCAACCTGGATATAGTGTTTCGGGAAGGTCTCTATCATCACGCCGTCATGCTCTTTTGAGTGGGTAATTCGGTTCATGGTCTTGTAGGGCATGTACTGCAGGTTCAAACCCTTCTCTTTTGCCATCTGGAGGAAATCAACCAGCTCGCTTTCAAACTCCTTCGCGACGAGTATTTTTTTTACGCGTTTTTCCTCGAGCGAAACCAGCTGGAAACATTTATCCCTGCCCATCGTGACGAAATCCGGATTCATAATAGCTCCTTTGAAGCAACAAGCAAATTCGAAATCAGAAATCTGAAATTCGAAACTCCGCGCCTTAACACTTTGTTTCAAATTTCGCACTTCTTGCTTCGAATTTATTTACGGTGATTGAGATTTGGTGCTTATTTTTTAAACACCATCTGCCCCATCCTGCTGTCCTCCGCGATATATCCCAACTTATCAAGTTTCGCGCGGAGTTCGTCCGAGGCCTTAAAATCTTTAATCTTTCTCGCCTTCTCTCTTTCCGCTGCCAGAGCAAGCGCCTCGGCAGAGAGATCTTCGGTCTCCAGCCTGAAACCAAGGGCGCCGCCCAGGGAAGCGAGTTTCGCCGCGGCAAGTTTCAGCACTTCCCTGTTTTGCGCGTTAAGGACAAAATCTTTCTTCTTTATCGAGTTTTTTATCTCTGACGCGCATGTGAATAGGGCGGCAATAGCAGATGCAGTATTGAAATCATCGTCCATGGCGGACACAAAAGCCTCTTCCATCGCCTTTCCCTTTTCAAGCAAAACCGCGTCCGGGCTGCCGCCTTCAACCGCCGGCTTGTCCAGCGCTAAAGCCGCGCGGGAGAGGGTATAGCGAAGCTCGTTGTACCCCGCAACAGCGCTTGCGACATTTTCTTCAGTCCAATCAAGGGGACTTCTGTAATGCGCCGAGAGCAGGAAGAACCTTATTACTCCGGAGTTCATGGTCATCATAATATCCCGCGCCATCAGGGAATTATTGAGGGATTTACTCATTTTCTGGCCGCGTATATTAAGGTGCCCGTTGTGCAGCCAGTACTTCGCGAACTTTTCAGTGCTTCCATAGGCGGCTTCCGCCTGGGCAAGCTCGTTCTCGTGATGCGGAAAGACCAGGTCTATCCCGCCCGCGTGAATATCAAACGGAAGCCCGAGATACTTGGCTGACATCACGCAGCATTCCGTATGCCAGCCGGGACGGCCTTTTCCCCACGGAGAGTCCCAGGAGATGCCTTCATTTTTATCCTTTTTCCACAACGCGAAGTCAAGCGGGCTATTTTTTTGCTCGTTTACGTCTATCCTGGCGCCGGCCTCGAGTTCTTCTATGTTCTTATGCGACAACTTCCCGTAACCCGCGGCTTTTGCCTTTTCGACCGAGAAATAAACATCCCCGTTTTGCTCGTAGGCAAACCCTTTGCCTATAAGGACGCTTATCAGATCCTGCATTTCTTTGATATGTTCGGTAGCCTTAGGGTTTACATCCGCCTTTCTTACTCCAAGCTTTTCCAGGTCCTCGAAATAATAGGCGGTAAATTCCCGGGCCACTTCACCCGGAGTTCTTCCTTCGGCCGAGGCTTTCTTTATTATCTTATCGTCAACATCCGTGATATTCTGCGCCAGCTTCACCTTGAAGCCTTTCCATTCCAGGTAGCGCCTGATAGCGTCAATGACGATGAAGTTCCTGGCGTTGCCGACGTGGAAGAAGTTGTAAACCGTGGGGCCGCAATTGTATATGCTTATCTCTCCCGGGCGGACCGGGACAAGCTCCTCTTTCTTTGAAGTAAGCGTATTGTAGATCCTGAGCGCCATTTACTTTTCCTTCCCTGGAAGAAGCGCGAACTCATTGCCGCCGTAAATAATCGCGGGCAGCAGCATCGCGATAAAGACAAGGTCCCGTATAATAGTGCCGGCGCCGATGCTCTCTTCAAGAAAGCCAAAACAGCCGCAATCATGGACCAGCCCGAAAGAAAGGTCATACGCCATCCCGAAAATAAATCCGGCAAGCGTGACCGCCAGGATAAGCGCGGTGCTGCGCGTAAAGATATTAAGCATTAACAGGAACCCGCAGAATAATTCCACCCAGGGAAGCGCGACGGCTACCACAGGCAGAAGCAGCTCCGGGATTAGCTTGTATTCAGCGGCCTTGGCGGCAAAAACCGCGGGATAAAGCAGCTTGTCATAGCTGGCGGCCACAAAAACAAGCCCCATAATAATACGGAGCGCCGTAAGCAGTTTTTTTGAACTCATCAACCGGCTAAACTCTTTGCGCTTCATCTGCCCACCTTCACGCCTTCCATCGGGTACGCTTTTGCTTCCCAGGACGCCCACCCGCCTTCAAAAATATTTATTTTTTTATAGCCCTTATCCAGCAGCTCTCCGGCAACTATTTCCGAAAGACGGCAATCAGGGCTGCTGCAGTAAACAACAAGTTCTTCTTCCGGACTGACTTTGTCTTTGAAAACCGGGAACTGCTTATTAAAGAAACTTGCCGAAAGCGTCTCAGCCCCTTTTATATGGGCTTCAATATATTTGTACTGGGGCCTGGCGTCAACAAACCTGTATTTTCCGGAATCAAAATACTGCTTTGCCTTTTCAAGGCTAAGCCTTGGCAGGTTTATCAGTTTCTCGGCCGGCGGTATCGGAGCTATCATGCTTGACAGTTCAGCCAGGGTCTCTGCTTCGCCCGAGGCAGGTATCGTCACGGTAGAACCGGCGGATTCTGTTGACCCGGCGGCAACCGGTTTCGCGGCGCAATCCCCGGCTTTTGACTTAAGCCTTCCGCTGCCGTTCTTTTCCACTGTTTTAACTATCGTTATGATCTTCGCCGGAGCCGGTTTTATGCTTATCCCGTAAGGGTTGGCAATATTAAAGAGCATCCCGGCCGTAAATGCCAGGGAAGCTATTACCGCGGAAATACCGGCGGTCTTGAGGATAGTTACGAGGCGTTCCATTAGTCTAATATACTAAAAAAGCGCAGGGAGGACAAGCATTATAGCTTTAAAAGTTTGTAACGTTTGTAACGATCGTAATGTTTATAACGTAGGACGGATAGAATCTACTGCCAAAGTGTTTATCCGGAAGACTTATTCGCGGATTTCGGAGACGATTCCTCCGCTTACCGTGAGAATCCTCGGTATCTTGATGAAGCGGCTGCCGGAAAAAGTAATGGAACCGTTCAGGCCACTGTAGCTTTTCAAGGAAACAAGGAAATTTTTCATTCCTTCTCTTGATTTTACACCCTTGCCAATCCCGGAAAGGATAAGAGAGGCGGCTTCATAGCCAAAACCCGCCATCTCTTCCGGTTCCTCAAAATATATTGAACGGTAAAGAGACGCAAACCCGGAAACAGCCGGATCTTCGCTTCCGGCATAAAATGAGGCAGTAAATACCACGCCTTCCATTCTCGAGGAGGACTGGAGCAGTAATTTCTCGTCGAACCACTTGCTCGTTCCGAGACAGGTTGACTTCAGGTCAAAGAACGCCAGGTGTGAAATAACATTGTCTGAATCGGCCGTGTCCTGCGGGATATAGAAAGCGTCTATGCCAAGCTTGTTCCCCTGGGGTATTACCGAAACACGGAAGGGGAAAGTTATTTCGGCGGCTGTCTCTCCCGACGAGTTTATTATCTTCGCGGACGCTTTGAAAGCTCCCGGGGCCAGCGGTATAACGCTTCCCGTGACCGCGTAGTCAGCCTGGAATTCGGCGCAAGCTCCCGGCAGATCCCGCTCCATGCCCGCTTTCGACGTTTTAAGAAACGCGTAAACCTTCGACATCTCAATCATTTCAATGTCGCGAAATTTTGCCAGGCCAAAACTTAGTTTCCTCGCGAAAAACGCCCCCCTGTCGGATTCTTCCCGGAGTTCCTTTCCTCCCGCGCCCGTATTCGTGAAATTAAGGACTATAACCCGGGTTACGGTTTTCCCCTGGGGAATAAAGGCCCTCACATGCGCGATAAACCTGGCTGCCACCGCGTCAAGGTTTAGTTTATCCGTGTTAGTCAGGTCTTTTACCACATGCGGATCCATGCCGCCAAGAGCGAGCATCTGCTCCTTCAGGTCATACTGCCCGGGAACGGTCAAAACTTCCTTTTCAACGCTCCCGCCCGCTTCGATAACACCTGCCGTAAATCCTGCCGCGGCCCGGGCAGAAAAGAGAGAGTCGTTTCTAATAATAGCCAGCTTCTTCTTGCCGAGATTCTTGACCGCGTACTTACCGAGCCGAAGGCCTTCATCATCCGGAGCAAGATTGTTCCTGAAAAAATACCTGTTGCCTGGAATTTCATCAGGGAAAAGCACAGTCGGGGAAACCAATGGAAGTTTCAGCGAGTTCGCTCCGGAAATATAATCAGGCAGTCCATCAGTGGTTACCGGTCCTATTGCCGCGAGGACCTGAGTTTCATACGCGGCGGCTGCAAGCCTGCCGCCGGCAACCGCCCCTGCGGAGGATGTGTCTAATTCAAGTATGGAAATGTTAGAACCGTGCGTGTCATTAAACATCTTGAGCGCCGTCAAAATACCCTTTTTCATTTTTTCCCCGAGGTCCGCGTTCTCACCGGAAAGCGGACCCAGGAAAGCAATCTTTGCGTCACGCGCAGCTACGGCGGTGTCAGAGGCCTCGGCAGGAGCTTTGCCCAAAGCGGGCTCGCCGCCAAATGCGGGAAGAAAACCGCAGAGCGCGGCAGCGAAAACAAGCAGTATGTTCATTCTGTCAGCAGGCATAGAGTTTGGGAGTCCTAGGCGTTCCAGTTCTGTTCTTCAAAGTCAGATCCGGGCACCGTGATATTAATTATACCCCTGGTGGGCCATTTTTCAACTTCGTTCTCGCCGCGGTAAACAGCAAGGGTTACATTTATATCGGTCTTCGCTCCGGCTTCTATTGAAGCGTAGGGAACCGCAACTTCAAGAATCCTGAGAGCCGCCGCTTTTAAAGGCGCTCCCGCTACCGGCACCCAATCCTGAGTAGTTTCCGCCTGCTTGAATAAGTCAGCCGAGAGCGCCCCGCCGGGGACTGCTGACATTTTAAGGCGGAACGCACCTTTATTAATAAAGGTGTATTCAAAGACAAGCCCACGCATGTTCTCCCCTGACGGGTCAATATTTAAGTCCAGCCTGAGGAACAGGTTTGAGCGGTCGAACCCGAAATACAGGTTCTTTACAATGCTCTCGGCCCTGTGTATGGCGCTGCTCGCTTTGGCGGTCTCATAGATGCAGGAGTCGGCCCATTCGTAAAAGTTTGAGATCTTCCCGTCTATCACGGGCTTAATGAAGGCGGTAGGCGAAAGCTGGGTGAGCACGGTCTTTCCTGAAGAAAGTATCGGGGTAAGCAGGCTCGGCGGAACTTCTTTTCCGGCGAGTTCATACACCTTTTTAAGATGCCCGCGGAAAAGCATGTCAAACTCTTCGTCCTGCGCGGATGAATGATCGTCCCCGTACCACCAGCACCAGTCGCTTCCTTCGGCAATATATATCTCTTCCATTATTTCGGCGTAAAGCGCCGGGTTTTTCTGTTTAATGTCATGCCAGCCCGCGGCATCGTCCCTCGTTTCCTTAAGATATTTCCACGCCCTCTTATCTTCATCGTGCCCTATCCAGATATAGAAATCGTGATTAATCCATGAACCCGGGAAAAGTTTAGGGAGTTCCGGAACCTCCGGGAAGGCATCCAGGTACTCGCCGACCTTCACGCACTTGATGTCATTCTCGGCCGAGAGTTTCGCGTAAAGCCTGCGGAAGAACCCAAGAGCGTTATTCTTGTAATACTCCCAGGCGTTCTCGCCGTCAAGCACAACGGTCACCAGCGGGTCTTTCATGTTCGTTGAGGCCCCTATGACTTTTAACCTTGAAACGAAATCATTCACCGCGGATTCCTCATCCCACTTTGAGTAGACAAAACCTACCAGATCAGCCAGCTCCTTATCCCTGAAGATTATCTTGAGCTCCTTGCCGCCCCTGTTTATTTTCCAGGGCCGGTAGAGCACGTTCTCTTTTTTATCAAAAGAACCGAGAGATTTGAAAAGGATTTCCTCGTCGGACGCTATCCACGAAATACCTTCGCCGGCCACCACAGGAACAATCGCCTCGGAAACGCTTCCTTCGGCCGGCCACATGCCGCGCGGTTTAAACCCGAATTTTTTTTCGAAATAAGCGACAGCTTTGGCTACCTGCTCTTTAGCGTCCTCGGGCCGGGTGAACCTGAAATCCTGCCTGTTATCCGGCATCGCGGTGCGCGCTATTTCGGTGTCAATCAGAAGCGGCAGTATGGGATGGTAGAAGGGCGTGGTGGTAAGTTCTATCCGTCCCGCGGAAGCAGCCTCCCTGTATTTAGGGATAATCGCCTGCATCAGAGATATGTGAGCTGCCAGAACTAGCGCCTTGTCTTCCTCGGTATATTTCCTGCCCTTGGCAATGAGCGCCTTAATCCCGGAATCTTCTCCTGCTGTAAGAGGGTCTATCCAGCAAAGGTTGAACCAGACCTGCAGGTCCAGATATTCCTGGGTTGAGAAAGTGCGGGAAAGATCTCCCAGTTCCGCCGGAGAAACATAGCGTCCGCGCTTTTCAAGCAGTTCGCGGTACCTGGGATGCACATTGATCATGTTATCCCACTGGGCCATGAAAAAGTTCCAGAGAATGAAGATTTTTTCTTCATGGTCGAGCGCGGAAGCCTGTTTTTGCGTCAGCTCAAAAAGCGTATCTATTACGCCGGAATTGTAGTCTTCTATCTGGGAAAGCAATGAAGGGACAAGGTTGAAGGTCTGCCGGATTTTCGGGAATTCGTCAAGCAGGCGGACCATGTAGAGGTAGTCTTTCACCCCGTGCAGGCGAACCCACGGCATAAGCAGTTTATTTTTCGCTCGGTCCTTATAGTATGGCTGATGCATATGCCATACAAAGGCAAGGTGTATCATACGCCCTACTGGACGAACTGTTTGGCCGTATAGGCCCAGGCGGAATCAGGATACTTGTCTACAACAGCCTTGTATTTCGCCGCCGCCTCGGGAAGCTTTCCCGCCAAGCGGAGATTTCTGGCCTGGTTTAGCAGGACTTCCCCTGCGCCGAAATAATTGGGCATCTTTTTCAGAAGCTCGTCATAAACAGAAACTGCCTTTACAAAATCCTGTTTTGCTTCAAGGGCATAAGCGTAGGACATATAGGCTCCCGGAAGCATACTCTCAGGCAGGTAGGAATTAACCGCCTCGCCGTAGGCCTTCAGCCCGCCGTCCAGATCCCCTTTCAGTTCATAGCACTGGCCGAGGTAATAGTTTACCGCGCCGAGCATTGAGCTTGACGGATAATCGCGCGCTGTGGTCTTCAGGTTTTGTATCGCAGTATCTATATCCTTGTTCGCCATCTTCGCCTTTGCCGTGCCTATCGCCTTGTACACCTGGGTATCTACATTGCTCTTATAAGCTGTGTATCCCCAGACAACAAGCGCTACGAGAAGGACCCCTATGCCCCAGTTTAGGGATTTGTTCAATTTTACCGGATCTCTGAAGAAATCAATTACGTGGTGTATAAAAGATTTAAACTCGTCCTGTTTCAGGGATTCCTTAAAATGTCTTTTTTCCTTGTCCATGTTTTCTCCTCTTACGCCAAACCGAAAATTCTTTTCGCGAAATTTTCGGAATTCTTAAAAAGGCCTTCTGCCTGTTTTCTGTTAAGCCCCGCGCCAAGCGCGACTTCCAGCCCGAATTCCCTGCCGGCAATGTCGGAGGGAATATGCGCGTCCGTGTTTAATACCATTGAAGCGCCGTTTTCCAGCGCGAGTTTCGCGACATGGCCGTTGGTCAGCGAATGCCCCTTTCTCGTCGTTATTTCTATCAGGACATTGTTCTTCTTCGCGAGTTTCATCTCCGCTTTGGAGATTAAACCGGGATGAGCGAGTATGTCAACCCGGGCCTTTATCGCCGCGAGGTTGGTGCCCTTCTTGACCGGTTCGGTGACGGTCTCGCCGTGCATTACCACTACTTTCGCCCCAAGCAGCCTTGCCTTTCTTGTAAGCCCGGCTATCAAAGTGGGGTCAACATGGGTTATTTCAACGCCCGGCAGGACTTTCAGCTTGGAGGTCCTGTTGAAATCCTCCACTGCCCTGGTAACGTTCCTGATGATATCTTCCAGGTTTGAGCTGTCGGCGTGGTCGGTTATAGCCAGATAGCGGTATCCCGCCCGCTCGCACCTTCTGGCAAGCTCGGAGGGAAGCAGTTCCCCGTCGCTGAATATGCTATGCGTGTGAAGACTTATCAACA
>CAITPB010000280.1 GCA_903894145.1 Candidatus Firestoneibacteriota bacterium
CGGTCTTGTCCATAAGTTCCGTGCAGACTATTGAAACCGGATTCCCGATAGACGGCCGCGGAGTCTTTTTGCCCTGTATGGCGTTAAGGTATATCTCTTTTTGTGTCAAACTCCCCCCTTGTTGGATGGTTGGAGGGTTAGATGCTTGGACGTTTCAAGAAACAGAGGCTTGGATGTTCAGATGTTTGGATGCTCAGAAGGTTGTAGTCCCTATATCTTCAAACCTTCCGGCCTTCCAAACCTCCAACCCTCCAACCCTCTAACCTTCCAACCCTCTAACCCTCTAACCTTCCAGCCCTCTAACCCTCTAACCTTCCAACCCTCCAACCCTCTAACCTTCCAACCCTCTAACCTTCCAACCCTCCAACCCTCCAACCCTCTAACCTTCCAGCCCTCTAACCTTCTATTTCCTGCTGCCTCTTTTCGTCAACGGCACGCCCTTCTCGCACATCGGACATTTTGACGGATCGTAAGTCTTGATATCAAGAACTGCGAGCGCTTCTTTTCTAACGCCGAATTCCGCTTTGCCGTTGCTCCGGTCAACGAGCAAACCAACACCGGCAAGCGTTCCTTTGTGCGCCTTAACCACTTCTATGACTTCCATGACTGAACCGCCGGTTGTTATGATATCTTCAACTATAAGAACTTTCTCCCCCGGATTAATGAAAAAACCGCGCCTAAGAGTCATTTTTCCTTCTTCGCGCTCCGTAAAAATAGCGCGCGTCCCCAGTTCTTTGGCCACTTCATGGGCAAGCAGAATCCCTCCGGTCACGGGGCCGACTACGACCTGGATGTTATCATTATTGAATCTCTTGGCTATTTCCTTGCAAAGTATCTCGGTGTATTTCGGCCATTGCAGTACCTGGAATTTCTCCACATAATGCCGGCTGTGAAGGCCGGAGGTGAGTTTGAAATGCCCTTCCATTAACGCGCCTGATTTTTTAAAGATTTCCAGTATTTCTTCCTGTTTGAGCATTATCTCCTCCGCTTAACGTTTTAACTGCAAGATTATTATAACAGATTTCCCAAATAAAAAAAGGGCGGAACGCATCGCTTCCCGCCCAAAAATATTCCAGACTGCCTTATTTCAATTCTTCCCAAATCTTCACGCCTGCCGCCCTCTTCAGGGAGTAAACGCTCATTACATAGGCGTATTGCGCCTGAGAAAAGAAGAGCCGCGCCCGGGCAAGAGAAGTCTCCGAATTTATAAGATCCAGATTTGTTATTACCCCGTTATCAAACCTGACATTAGCCTGGGACATTGCCTCCTCGGCAAGTTTCACGTGAAGCCCGGCAGCCCTGAGCTTCTCGTAGCCGGTATTGAGGTCTGAAATAGCCTGCCTGACCTCGGTTTTGACGCTTTCTTCAACATCCCGGCTCTTGAATTCAGCAGAAGCAAGAGACGCTCTTGCTTCTGATTCGAGTCCCGCGGTTCTGCCGCCGTCAAAAAGCGGTATCTTAACTCCGGCGTTAATCACCCAGTTATTTTGCAGGGCGTAAATGTCCATTAAAAAACCGTTCTTGTACCCAAAGGTGCCGCCGACAAACAATACCGGATTGTCAGAATTGTTTGCGACAGAGAGCTGAGCCCTGGCTATCTGCTCGCCCTGTTTGGTCATCACGCACTCAGGCCTTGAAGCCAGCGCTTTTGCTATCAGTGCTTTCTCGTCAACCTCAAGTTTCTCTTGAAAGAATTTTCCGTCGAGTTTAGGGTCGGACACTGCGCCGACGTTCTTTTTGAACTGCAGATAGGTCTTCTTGAAGGCGTTATCCAGGTCCGCTTTAGCGTTCTTCGCCTCTTCAAGCTTAACCTGAATTGTCAGCGCGTCAAAATCCGTCGCGCTTCCAAAGCTTACCTTCTTCCTGGTCTGGGCCATGTATTCTGTCAGAGAATCTATCTCTTTTTGCTGGACTTCAGACTGCTGCGAAAGGAAGAGCACGCTGTAGAAAAGCTGTATTGTCTGGTAAGAGAGAACGGATTTAGAAAGTTCAACGGCATTTTGCGCCTGCGAGAGCATCTCGGCAGACAGGTCTATCTGCGAGCCGGTCCGGCCGAGGTCAAGCAGGGTGTATCTCAGTCCGGCATGCAGGTCCCAATTGTCTTCGGGATAGAGCTGCAGGTTGCCCAGCGGGCCAAAAGCAAGCGTCGGGTCAGGTTCCACCCTGGCGTAGACTCCTTCTAAGTCCAGCGAAGGCCAGCAGGCCGCGAACTTCTGGCTCAGCCTTGCAGCCGCCGCGTCCCTGTCCGAGGACGACTGTTTTATTGTCGGATAGTTCTTGAGCGCGAGCTCAACGGCCTTTCCCACAGTCAGAGTTTCTCCGGCCGCGCAAATACCGACTGCCCCGAGCATGGCAATTAATGACAGAATATTCCTTTTCATACGCGTCTCCTGAACAATATTATTGGGTCAATCCAGAGCGACAACTTCCTCCGGACCCGTTTGCTTTTCCTTTCCGGTCCTCAAAATAAAGACAGGCACAAGTATCGCGAGCGTCACAACAGCCGCGATTAAAAAATCATCGCAGATTGCGTGCACGAAAGCCTGTTTTTGTATTTCGCTCATTATCAACGCTCTGGCCTGGGAACCGGCCACGCCCGGCGAGCTGTTAAAATCCCTGATGAAATGTCCGGCGATGCCGGAAAAAGTGTTTTTGAATATGGGGCTTGACGGATCCATGCTCTGTCCATACATTGAAGCATGAAATACGGTGCGCCTTGTAAGGATGGAACCAAAGATTGCTATCCCGAAACTGCCGCCTATCTGCCTTATGACATTGATTAAACCGGAAGCCTGGGCCATTTTATTCCGGGGTATCTCAAGAAGAGAGACCGTGGTCAAGGGCGTGAATATAAGCCCCATCGCCAGCCCGCGGACGGCCAGAAGCATATACATAAAGGGCTTCTCCGTCTGAAGCGTAAGCCTGGTGTTTAAGTAAAGGCTTGCCGCCAGTAATATTATGCCAATGGCTGCCGGGACTTTTGGGCTGATCCTGTCAGCCAGTATGCCTGATACGGGCGAGGCAAAAGCCTGAAGTATTCCTACCGGCAGGAACATGCTGCCGGCCATTATCGCGGTGTATCCCAGCGCGTTCTGCCAGTAAAGCGGCATTAAAAAAGTGCTTCCGAACATGCCTATGCCGAAGATAAATATTATGGCGTTGCTGGCCGTAAAATCAAAACTCTTGAACAGTTTAATCTCAATGAAAGGATGCTCCTGGCGTGTTTCAACAATAAGGAAGATTATGAAGCTGACAAGCGCAATAGTGAAACAGCCGACAATGAAAGGCGAGGTCCATCCCCCCGTATTCCAGGCGGCGTTGCCCTCAGAGAGTCCGAGCAGCATTGAGGTAAGAAAAGATGTGATGGCGAGGAACCCCAGAAAATCAAAATCCCTTGTGTTCTCTGTCTTGTACTCCCTCTGGATGATAAGCGTTACCAAAAGTCCGAAGATGCCGATGGGAACATTAACAAAGAATATCGCCTGCCAGCTGATATTGTCAACCAGGTAGCCGCCGATAAGCGGGCCGAACGAAACCGACGCCGCGGCGGCTATACCCCAGAATCCCATAGCCATGCCGCGCTGCTCCTTCGGGAACTCCCTCATAATAGTGGCAAGGCCGACCGGCATAAGCATTCCGGCGCCGAGCCCCTGGAGAAGCCTGAAGGTTATCAGCGAACTCTCGTTCCAGGAAAGCCCGCAGAGAAATGAACCAAGCGTAAAAACAGCGAGGGCCGTAAAATAGGTTTTCTTATAGCCGAGGTGGTCGGCAATCCAGCCGGAAGCCGGAAGCATCACTCCCAGCGCCAGATTATACCCTGTCATTATCCATTCTATAGAATCGATGGTCGCCCCCAAAGATGCCATTATCTTGGAGAGACCGACATTGACTATCGTGGAATCCAGCACGGCAATAAAAGTCCCTATCATCACATTAAGCAGCACCCACCATTTATAGTTGGAATGCTTGTGATGTATGGACGGAACCCTGGCAATGATGCTCCGTTTTATCGCGTGATGGGGAGAGGCCATATTACCTGGTCTTAACCAGCACTTCCACCGACATCCCCGGGAGCAGCTTCCCGGGATTTTTGTCCAGAATTTCCCTGTCAGGAGTTATTTTAATAGGTATCCTCTGGGTAACCTTTGTAAAGTTTCCCGCGGCATTGCTTGACGGAATCAGCGAGAACTGCGAGGCCGTGTTTGAACCAAGCTGGCTGACTTTGCCGCGCAGTTTCATGCCTCCGTAAGCGTCAACCGTAATCTCGGACACCTGCCCCAAAGCAAGCAACGAGAACTTCGTTTCCTCCAGATTCGCCGTGATCCAGATGTTCTTTACATCGTATACCGTATATATTGCCTGGCCCGCGGTCACGACATCCCCCGGCTGCACCCACCTTTTGGCAACCACCCCGTCCATCGGCGCCTTTATCTCGGCATTTCCAAGCTGTGTTTCAATTACTCCGAGCTGGGCCTGCGAGGTCTGTATCTGCGCGAGGGCTATTGAATCCTGTACTTTCGCGGACTGGAGGGCTTTCTTTGCGTGGTCATACTGCTCTTTCGCGACTATTTTATTCTTGTACTGGGCTTCAACCCTCTGGAAATCCTCGTCTGCCTTTGCCAGATTTACTTTCGCAAGCTTGCTGCTTTCTTTCGCGAAGGAAACCGAAGCGCTTGCCTGCTCCTTCTGGGCCAGCAGGTCTGAAGTGTCAAGAACGGCTATTACCTGGCCGCTCATTACATTTACGCCTTCCTGTACCGCGAGCGAGGCCACGCGGCCGGGATACTTTGAGCTTATCGTCGCCTTGTCGGCGTCAATGAACGCGTCATCGGTATACACTTCTCTTCCTGACTTCAGGTACCAGAGCACATATAGCACCGCGGCAACCGCGACCAGCCCCAGGATAATTATAATCATCCTGGTTTTGTTATTCGGCCCTTCTGTTTTTGCTTCTGTTTCCATGATTTGATCCGCCATTATGCCCCCTTCCTATGCGAAGTCTTTCCTACCTTCGCAATCTTATTCTTAATCAGATTTATGCGCTTAACATAACCGGTAATATAACTGTTAAACTGCGCCGTGCTTGCCAGTATCACCATCCCGTTATAGGAAATCACCAGCATCTTGTCGTTTTGCTTCAACTTTAGCTTCTTCCTGACTTCCTGCGGCACTACAACCTGGCCTCTCGCGCCCAGGATGGTGGTACCGTGTATCTCGCCGCCGAGCGGCCCCTTCATTTCAGGTGCTTTCATATTCCTCCGGGTATCGGTATGATTAGTATGATTAAACATAATTATAACATTTTTCCCGGCGGAAAAGCAAAGGGAAGGGGCGGCTTAGACGTTCACATTCAGCAGGATTTTCACAAAATAGCCTATCACAAACGAGATTGCCGCCACAGAGAAACAGATAAGCGTCATCTCCCAGAATCTTTTCTTGAAGGACAGATTCTTGGCTACGGAGATGTAGAAATTGAAGATCACTATTTCTGCAAGCGCCAGCGCCATGGTGGCGGCGAGCGCGAGGAAGTAATCCTTAAAAAGCAGGTAGGGCGCAACCAGAAGAATAACCGTAAAAATGTAGGTTACGCCGGTATAGACCGCGGATTTGTAGGCGTTTCCCGAACCCTCGTGCTTGACGGCAAGATACTGCGAAGCGGCCATGGAAAGCGCTGCGGCTACTCCGGTAATCAACCCCGCCAACGCTATTAATTTCGAGTTCTGCATGGCAAGCGTAAGGCCTGCAAGCATGCCGGTCAATTCCACCAGGGCGTCGCTCAAGCCAAGCACTACCGAACCTATATACTGCAGTTTCTCTTCGTTTATGAGGTCTATAAGGGCGTGCTCGTGCTTTTCCTCATCACGGATAATCTCCGCGACTGAGCCTATCTCTTTTTGTAATTCAGCGTAATTCTTTTTCGCGTCCCCTTCGTCCCTCTCCATCAACCGTATTCCGAAAGTAAGGCCGAAGATCCTCGCAATCCAGAAGAACCGGAAAATCTTCGCCCTGTCAGGCAAAACCTCCGCGCCCGTCAGCTTGCTGTAAAAGTCGTAATGACGCTTCTCGTCCCCGGAAATGCCTGCAAAGATCTTTGCCGCCGCCTGATCCTTAACCGAAACTGCAAGGCGCGCGTACACAACAGTTTCAGTCGCCTCGTTTCTCTGCGCCTTTAGCAGCCTTGCGCGCGTACTTTCCACGAATTTATCCGGCATTATTCCCCCACGTGAAAGTAGGACAGAAGAGCAATCAGCCCGAATCCCGCGACAATGCAGATGAACTGTCCGAGCGATTTCCAAATATTATGTTCTGTTTTTAGTTCAGGTATAAGATCTGACCCGGCAAGATAGATGAACCCGCCCGCGGTTATTGGCAGAAGCGCCGTCCTGAAACCTTCGTTTACATTGCCTATCAGAAGCGATATGACCGCCCCGAGCACCGAAAGGAGCGCTGTGGAAAAATTATAGAAGAGCGCTCTCTTCGGAGAAAGCCCTCCGTGGACAAAAGCCGAAAAATCGCCTATCTCGTGCGGCGTTTCGTGCATTATTACAGCGAGCGCGGTCGCAAAACCAACTCCCGCGTTTACGGTGAAAGACGCGCCAAGAATAATTCCGTCTATGAAGTTATGGAAAAGATCGCCCGCAAAGATTATCGGGACATAAGGTTTCACGGTGCTGTTTTTGGGTCCGTGGGTTATGGACCAGTTTATGAACTTTTCCAAAATAAAAAATGCCGCTATCCCGGCAAAAACCAGCCATGCGATATGCAGGGGGTTCGGTATGACCTTATAGGCTTCCGGAAGAAGTTCGAAAAAAGTATCGCCGAAGAGTCCGCCTATCGCGAAACTGACCAGATATATAAGAATCTTCTTGAGTACTTCCTGATTGAGAGAGAGCGTAAAGATTCCTACAATTGAAACTGAGCTGACTATGACAACGCTTCCTATTGAATATATCCACTGATGCATGCAGGTGTTCTCCTCTTAATTACTATAACAAACGCCGCGATTTCGTATTAAGGATAGCTATCATCTTCCGGCGATCCGCTCAGACAGCGTAAAATACCTGCGGGTAGATTACCTCGCCTTTTACACAATCCAGGGCGTTGGGCGAGAGTTCGGCAATCATGAAAGAGCTCCCTGAGTTCAACTTTGATGTAAGCCCCTTATCCCCCGCAAAGGTGAAACCGAACTTGCTGTAGTATTCAGGATGTCCGGAAGAGACGACGATATTATAACCGTTAATCTTGGCAAGTTCCATTCCCCTTCCCATGAGAAGCCCGCCTATCCCCTGTTTTTGCGCTTTCGGCAGGACCGCGAGCGTTACCAGCGCCAGTGCAGGGACCTCTTCGTCCTTTGTCTTTACATGCACCTCTGCAAGAAGCAGATACCCCTTAATCTTCCCGTCTTCCTCGGCCACCAGTGAAAGATCAGGAATAAACCCGTCTGCCCCGCGGAGTTTTTCCACCAGTTCCGCCTCGGTTTTTCTCCCGAACGCTCGCAGGTTTACTTCATACACATTTTTTTGATCTTCAGGGTTTTCCTGCCTAATATTTATCATACTCTCTCCGCCTTTCCCGCTTTCAGCTTCAGCCCCGCATCTTGGACTATTTTTTGCTCTGGTTTATGTTTACGTTGCAAACGTTACAAACTTTATAAACCTTATAAACCTTATAAACTTTCTTAACTTCTAAATTACATTAGTATTCTTTCCAACTCCGCCCTGCTTTTTGCCGGCATCTTTTCAAATCTCGTTATTTTGTACCTGCACTTTTCCATATCGGTAAGCACCATGCTGCTGTCCGCCTTAAATCTGATGCTCTCTCTCGTGGAACCGAGGAAGAATTTCTTCCTGCCTCTGTCCGTCACCGCGTGAACCTCGAAGAACCAGTATTTGTCCAGAATCCTGTCAATGGACTTTATCTCAGGTATGAAATATCTTTTGTTCAAATCTTCCCTTACAACCTGTTCCGCGGAAGAAGGCAGGTCCTTCAGCCGGCTTATTATTCCAATCTGCTCCTGGTCAGTCCCTTTTTTTACAATCGCAGAAATAAAATTCTCGAGATCGGTGAAGGGAAAGAGCAGAAGGAAATGGACATTTTTGAACGCCTTCCCGTCTTCCCTGGTAAGCGTTATGCTCCCATCCGCCTTCTTCTCTATCCTTATCTTTTTCGGATTAAGTAAATTCATCAGTTCTCTCCGTTCACTCCGTCATCCTGGCATCCGCCTTCTGACTTCTGTCCTCAGTCTTCTGTCCTTTTCACTTGCGCGTCCGCTC
>CAITPB010000281.1 GCA_903894145.1 Candidatus Firestoneibacteriota bacterium
AAAAGTGCTCGACGGTTACGGAGTAGCCGTGATTTCTACTTCTAAAGGAATTATGGGAGATAAGGCTGCAAGGGCGGCAAAAGCCGGCGGCGAAGTTATCTGTTATATCTGGTAATCGGAGGAATAAATGTCAAGAGTAGGCAACAGTCCAATAATTATCCCGGCCGGCGTGAAAGTCGCGGTAAACGGCGGCTTGGTAATGGTAGAAGGGCCCAAAGGAAAACTTTCGGCCAAGATTAACAGCCCGCTGCTTGCCATAGAAATTAAAGACGGGCAAGTGCTCCTTTCAAGGAAAGCGGAAGACAAGCTTACCAAGTCTGCGCATGGCACTATGCGCGCGCATATCATGAACATGGTTCAGGGCGCGGTAGCAGAATATGTAAAGGTGCTTGAGGTTCAGGGCGTCGGATATAAGGCAGCGGTTGCCGGCAACAAACTTACTTTAAACGTCGGCTTTACGCACCCTGTCGAGATAGTTCTTCCTCAGGGGATTACGGCTACAGTAGAGAAAGCGACTGTAATCACCGTGAAAGGCGCAAACAAGGACGCGCTCGGCAATATTTGCGCGAAAATAAGGGAAGTTAAGGATCCTGACCCGTACAAAGGCAAGGGCGTCAGGTTCCAGAATGAATATATCAGAAGGAAAGCAGGAAAGACCGCGACCGGCACGACCGGCGGAGGCAAATAATAATGGCACGAGTAAAGAAAATTAAAAATACCAGAGTATTGAGGCACCTGAAGATAAGGAAAAAAATTTCAGGTTCACAGGAAAGGCCGAGGCTTTATGTGTTTAGAAGCCTGAAGCACATTTACGCGAGCGTTATCGATGATTCCATCGGAAAGACGCTTATGACGGTCTCTACGCTCTCAAAAGACTTGAAGAAAAAAGAGAAGTCAAGCGACACTATGGCGGCCTGCCAGCTGATCGGCGACGCTGTAGCGAAGAAATGCATAGAGAAAGGCATAAAGAAAGTTGTATTTGACAGGTCCGGATACCTTTATCACGGCAGGATCAAAGCTCTGGCTGAGGCCGCAAGAAAAGCAGGGCTGGAATTTTAAGGAGGAACAGTAGGTGGCTAGAATAGACGCTTCGAAATTTGAATTAAAAGAAAAGGTCATCAGCATTAAGAGGGTGTCCAAGGTCGTTAAAGGCGGCAAAAGGATGAGCTTCTCGTCCATAGTCATCGTTGGCGATGAAAAGGGCAAGGTGGGCATAGGGGTAGGCAAAGCAAACGAAGTGCCGGATGCCATAAAGAAGGGCGTTGAAGACGCCAAGAAAAACCTTGTGTCGATACCCATGAGCGGGGTTACTATACCGCATGCTATGACGTTTACATACGGCGCGACCACTATCTGGATGAAACCGGCTTTTCCTGGAACAGGAGTCGTTGCGGCAGGTCCGGTTAGGGCAATAGTAGAACTTGCCGGCATCAAGGATATCTTGACCAAAGCAATAGGCTCTACGAATCCCTACAACCTCACTAAGGCGACGATTGGGGCTTTAAGGTCCCTGAAAAGAATAGAGCACCTCGCATTGCTTCGCGATAAAAAAATAGAACAGTTGCTGGTATAGGAGATACAGGTGAATCTTAACGAGATAAAACCCAAAACAGGAAGCAGAAAGAAAAGGAAAAGAATAGGCTGCGGGCCGGGTTCCGGTCATGGCAAAATGTCAACCTTCGGCATGAAAGGCCAGGGCGCCAGGAATAGGGGCGTCAGGCTGGGATTTGAAGGCGGACAGATGTCGCTTGTAAGGCGTACCCCGAAACGCGGTTTTAAGAATACCGTTTTCGCGGTGCAGTATGCTGAAGTGACCCTGCGCGACCTGGACAATAAATTCAACGACGGCGAGCAGGTAACCATAGAGACGCTTCAGAAAAAGGGGTTGGTCCCCATGAAATACACCAAATTCAAGGTGCTGGCTTCAGGCGAGCTGACAAAGAAGCTCACCGTTGTCACGAAGTACTGCACAAAGAAAGCGGCAGAAATGATCAAGGCGAAATCCGGCGAGGTTAAGGTAAATGTTTAAGAACCTCTTTGAGGGTCTGGCAAATATTTTCAAGATTCCGGAGTTAAAGAAGAAAGTGCTCTTCACGCTGGGTATCATCCTTGTGTACCGTATCGGCTGTCATGTGCCGACGCCGGGCATAAACGGTGAATTGCTCGCGGCAAGGATGGCGCAGAATGCCGGGGGCATCCTCGGATTTCTGGATCTTTTTACGGGCGGCGCGTTCAATAAGTTCTCAGTCTTCGCGCTCGGTATCATGCCCTATATCAGCACTTCCATTATCATGCAGTTGCTCCAGGCGGTTATTCCTTCGCTTGAAAAACTAGCAAAGGAAGGTGAGTCGGGCCGCAAGAAGATTACCCAGTACACGCGTTACGGAACCGTTGTGCTTTGCGTTATCCAGTCCAGCGCGATGACCATCATGATGGAACAGTACGGCCTGGTGTTAAATCCCGGCCTCGGCTTCAAGTTGATGACTGTATTGACTCTTACCGCAGGCACAATCTTTATTATGTGGTTGGGCGAAAAGTTAACTGAAAACGGTATTGGTAACGGCATGTCAATGCTTATCTTCGCGGGAATCGTTGCAAGAATCCCGGCTGAAATGATGATGATCGGAAAAATGGTAGGCGCGGGAGCGACAAACGCGATTCTTGTCCTCGCCGTATTTGCTTTCGTGATTTTCCTTATAGGTGTCGTGGTTTACTTTTCAACGGCTGCAAGAAGAATCCCGGTGCAGTACGCGCAGAGGGTTGTAGGGCGCAGAGTGATG
>CAITPB010000282.1 GCA_903894145.1 Candidatus Firestoneibacteriota bacterium
CTCTATCCCGTAAACCCCAAAGCCGATAACATCCTGGGAGTGAAGTGTTATCCCACCGTTTCCGCCATACCGGATCCGGTTGATATGGCGATAATTGTAATTCCGCCGGAATATGTTCCGTCTGTGCTTGAGGAATGCGGGCAGAGAGGCGTGAAGGGCATCATTATAATATCCGCCGGTTTCAAGGAAGTTGGCGCGGAAGGAGCGGCGCTGGAAAATAAAGTGGTCGAGATAGTGAAAAAGTACGACATGGCCCTTATCGGTCCCAACTGCCTCGGCGTTATCAACCCGGAACCCAATGTAGCAATGAACGCTGCCTTCGGCAAGTTCATGCCGGGATCGGGCAACATCGCGTTTATCACCCAGTCCGGAGCTCTTGGCACCGCAATACTTGATTACGCTAAAGGCCTCGGCATAGGTTTTTCTAAATTCGTTTCCATGGGCAACAAAGCGGGAGTTAAGGAACTTGACCTGCTCCTCTATCTTAAAGACGACCCGATGACCAAAGTTATCATTATGTATGTTGAAGATCTGGCGAATCCCAGGGCCTTCATAGAAAAAGCCAAGCAGGTAAGCGTCGAGAACCAGAATGTCAAACCCATTATCGCGTTGAAGTCAGGACGCACCGCAGAAGGCGCGAAAGCCGCATCTTCCCACACCGGCGCGCTGGCGGGTTCAGATTTAATGTACGAAGCTCTTTTTGCCCAGGCAGGCATTATCAGGGCGGAAAAGGTGGAAGAACTGCTCGATATGGCAATTGCTTTTGAATCAATGCCCGTACCCAAGGGGGACAAGGTCTGCATAGTCACCAACGCGGGCGGCCCCGGCATTATGACGACCGACGCGGTTATCAAGTATGGCTTGAAACTTGCAAAACTCGAAGATTCAACCGTAGCAGAACTCAGAAAATTCCTCCCGAAAACTTCCAATTTCAATAACCCCATAGACGTAATCGGCGATGCCCAGCACGACAGGTATGAAGGCGCGATGGCCCACGTTTTGAACGACAAGAATGTGGACAGCGTTATAGTCCTCCTCACTCCGCAGTCTGTCACCGATGTTGAGGAAATAGCGGAGAGCGTTGTCAGGACCTCTAAAGCCAGCGCGAAGCCGGTTCTTGCCTGCTTTATGGGCATCGTGGATGTCTCCAAAGGCATAGACATTCTGAAGAAACATAAAATACCGACTTACAGGTTCCCGGAAGAAGCGGCGGAAACCCTCGCGCGCATGTACAAGTTCGGCGAATTTATTAACCAGCCGAAATCCGAAGTAAAGAGCTACAAGGTTGACAAGGAAAAAGTTAAGAGCATCATTGAGAAGGTAAAGAAAGAAGGGCGCACCTTTATGCCGGAGCTTGAATCTCTCGAAGTGCTCAACGCCTACGGTTTCCCGACTCTTCAGTCTAAATTGGGAAGGGATAAAAAGGAAGCGCTGAAATTCGCGAAAGAGATCGGCTACCCGATAGCGATGAAGATAGTTTCTCCGGACATAGTCCACAAGTTTGACGTGAAGGGCGTTGTGATAAACTTAAAGAGCGACGCCGAAGTGGAAGCCGCTTACGACACCATGATGGCCAATGTAAAAGCGTTCAAGCCTGACGCGAAGGTCTGGGGCGTGAATATCCAGGAGATGGCGAAGAAGGGCGAAGAACTCATAGTCGGCGCAAACAGGGACGCTATGTTCGGCCCGGTCGTTATGTTCGGACTCGGCGGCATTTACGTGGA
>CAITPB010000283.1 GCA_903894145.1 Candidatus Firestoneibacteriota bacterium
CCATTCATGGCGAAGAGGGATGTCCGCCAAAGGCGGATCCGCCTCCGGCGGAAATCCGGCATGAATAATATTAACACACCTATAAAGAGAAACTCCGGCCTTCAGGCCGCAGAGTTTCATAAGGTTGGTGAAGGCCCGGGGGGGGCGGATGAAAACGATTCTGATGGCGGTTGCAGCTGCAATTGTTTTTTCCACGGTTGTTTTTGCCGCAAGCGGGGTGCCTACAACTCCCGAGCAGAAAGTCAGGCGGGAGGAAGTCCGCAAATATCTGAAGGAACTAAATTCTCTAATAGATGAAGCAAAAGCAAAGAATATCGAAACTCTCAGGTTTGAAGCGATAGCGATGGTTTCAAAGGTCGGACTAGAGCAAAGATGGCTCCAGCCCTTTCACGAAGATTACAGGGAGCAGTACTGCGATTTCGTCGAGAAAAACTGCAAAGAAGGAATAGAGAAGCTGAAAGGGATTATGTCCGGTAAAATCAAGCAAATTCCTGCGCCGCCCTGGCCGGATTCCGCGGATTACACGATAAAAGACGGCTATATTCACAGCGGGGACAAGGTCGTCATTCCGTATCACTACGGTTTTGCCATGGGGCCGACGAAAAATTATGATTTCAACCGGAAATTCATGGGTGAGGTCTTCGCGGTCGGGGCAACGAGATACGATGTCGTCAGGGCTCCCATCTATGAGGCTTTTAAAAAATACCCGGATGTGCAGAGGATTTGGCCCAAGGGATTTTTTGCCGGGCATATCATAGAGGACGGCGGCTCGGACGGAGCGGCTATCTGCGTCATCTGTCTTGAATCCCCGCACACCAGGGAAGCCGCCCTGAAATACATTCAGGAAAAGATTACGCCGCTGGCCAATGACCCCAAGATAAAAGTCATTATGATGGGAATGGAACACCAGTATGTCTGTTTCTGCGACTACACGAAAACAATGTTTCAGGCGTGGTTAAAAGAGAAATATTCCAAAATCGACTCTCTCAACTCCATCTGGAAAACCGGATTCAAGGACTTCTCCGAAATAGTACTTCCTCCCGTCGAGGTCAGCCAGGAAACGAATGACGCCAAGTGGTATGATTTTGCGGTCTTTAACTGCTACAGGCTTACTGAGTATTTTAAGTGGGCTAAGGCCGAGATGAAAAAGATAGCGCCGGATAAATTATATATGATGGGCTCGCCGTTCTATGCGTTTTCGGGGACCGTGGGTCTGGCTGGTTTAGACACGGAGCTTATGTCCAACGAGGTCGCGGATGTGATTATGAAGGAAAGTTCCCCGTCCACAAATCAGGTTGACCTGCTCTGGTCCTTAAGCGGGGGCAAAAAACTTGTTTATGACTCTGAATATCACGGGGACATCGCCCATGCCTGGGCGCAGCTCCTGCACGGCTGCGGCTTTACCTATCACTGGTGGTGGCCCAGCGGCGGCGCCCAGTTCCTTGACAGCTCTATTCCGGATTCCTACAAGATACCGCTATCTGACGCGCTGACAGCGCTGAACCTTACGATGGATGTGAGACTGGTAGGCAATGAGGTCTCTGAATTTCCCAAGGCAGCCCTGTCCGCGAAGGTTGCCCTGCTCTATTCCAATACTTCAATGCTGCAGGTCCCGCCTCTTCAGCGAAACAGCAGAAATATCCCGTATATCCGTGAATTCAATAATGTGTATGATTCAACCGTGAATCTTGACGCTTTCACCAGGATTATCACCGAAAAGCAGGTAAAAGAAGGTCTGCTTTCGGGGAGAGACATCCTGCTCATTCCCTCGGTCCTGAATCTGCCGGAAGATGTCGTTAAAAAGCTTGGCGAGTACGTGGAAAACGGCGGGACGGCAGTTATTATCCCTAACTCGCTTATGTTTGACGAGTACAACCGGAAGAAAGATTACCTGAAAAACCTTGCCGGCGTTGAAGTAAAAAACATGATTCTTCCAAAGGTTAAAGTCGTTTCAAAAGTATCGGCGGTCCATGACAATGAAGGCGGGTTTATCTGGGGGCCCAACAACGAAGCTATGCTCTCAGAGGTTAAAAAGGTGAAGGTTAAATCTCTTAAAAAAGACATTTTTGACAAAGAGATGATTTTTAACGGGCAGGGCGTAGTTCAGACGCTCTCGCTTTCCAAGGGGGTCGAAGTAATCGCGGAGCTTGAAGACGGAAATCCCGGAATAGTGGTGTATCGGAAAGGGAAAGGAAAAGTATACACGCTTGCCGTCCCTCTTGAAAAGCAGAGCAACTGGGAATTCATGGACAACCTCTTTGAGAAATACGCGATTCCCAGGGAGTTGAGGCTTACCGACGACAAGGGAACGAAGATATTTGATGCTGAGGCCAGGGTTGTCAAGCAAGACGGCTATTACCTTGCCTATGTCACAAATTACGCGAAGACGGAAAGTAGTATAAAACTTAAGGTTTCTTTCCCTTTCAAGAGCATGACTAATCTTATCACCGGCGAAATTTACGACAAGCCGGAGATGAAGATAAAGGGGCATGAGACGGTGATACTAAAGATCTTTAAAAGTTTATAAGGTTCGTAAGGTTTATAAGGTGCAACATTCAATGTGGAAGTGCAACACCCGCATTAAATACCTGTAAAGGTGTTTTGAAACAAAGTTTCTTGCGAGGGGTGTTATTCATGATTCTTTCAACCCTCTTGATTGCTTTGTTCGTAATAGTATCAA